>CAZRNA010000062.1:0-10522 GCA_964601325.1 uncultured Candidatus Bathyarchaeia archaeon | reverse complement strand
CTGTTCCTGGATGATCTCCCTGTACTTCACGGTGCGCTCAGACTCAACTAGCCACATCTTGGCAGCGTATTGCTTCTTGACCCGCTCTTTCGAGCCGATGCCGTAGTACTTCGCGTCAACGATCGTGTGTGCCAGATACAGGTCACAGTCGTCGCCTGGACGAATTGTGAACAGAGGATTTGACGTGCCGAGTTCGATCAGTTTCTCCCGAATAGCCGCAGACAAAGACAAACACTCAGGTTGACACGGATATAAGGACCCACTTAAGCTCTTACGCACCCGGAAAAGAGCGAACATATGCGAATCTGAGTTAGCGCTGACTGTGCTCGCTCTAAGTCGGGCGCAGTACTAGGAAGATGCCTGTCATCTCCCAGGCTGATCCGAGTGCCAAGAGTATGACTACGATCAGGTAGATCCGTGCAGCATCCTTCCATGCCATCTTGAAGGCCATCCATCTGCTTTGTGTCCCGTATCTTCGGGGCACTATAGGGGCTAGGGCGATGTTGATCCCGGCGGCTCCGGAGAAGACGTAGGCGCCGAGTTCGAGGATCATGGTTCCGAGTCCCAGGGCGAAGCCTGCGGGTGAGGAGCTGAGCACTTCTGGGTAGGTAATCCCGACGACGAACCCTCTGAGCACTGTTACTGCGATCGTGCCTAGTGATCCGACCAACGGCACGATGCCCGGTAGCGTTGTCGTCAGAAATGCCCCCGTTGTCAAGTTGACCAAGAACGTGACCAGAATCGCTTTGAGTAGTTCTCCTCCTTGAAGAGACCGGAGTATCGAAGTGAATGGCTGCTGTGTGAGGACAGACTCTTGGAGGCCCCGGCTGGTCTCTACGGCAATTGGAGATTTGATGCTGATTAGGTACCACCCAGCAAGGTAAGAGCCGATGTACAGCAAAGCAACCAGCACCAGTAGCACCTTCATTCTTCGCATCGCTTGAACGGATTCGGATAAGATGCTCAATGGTCGCGCACGTTCTGTGTCAGGATTTGGGCTTGCTTATACGCGTTTCATATAGTAGCCACAGCTATTACGATTGATGACTGCTGGTTCGATTCGATGACGACCATTCGCGTCGGAATGGCGCAGGTGAACCCAATCGTTGGCGACTTGGACGCCAACGCGCAACTTGTCAAATCATTCATGAGGAAAGCGGAAGAGCTCAGCGTTGACCTACTCACTTTCCCAGAAATGGTCATAACCGGCTATCCACCACTCGACCTTCTTCCCCCAAAGGAAATTCGAACCCAGAATGGCGACTTGCCCGCTGGACCATTGGAGTTCATCTCAAAGAACAGATCACTCACGGAACGACTCGCCCAGCAAGCGCCAGAGCTGACCTCCATTCTTGGTTTCGTGGATCATGATCAATCCGACATCTACAATGCAGCAGCGGTATGTCACAACGGAAAGATCGTTCAGGTGGTTCGCAAGACGCTTCTGCCGACCTACGACGTTTTCGATGAGCTGAGATACTTCAAGCCGGCTGCTCGAAACGATCCCATCACTTTGACCATTGCTGAGAATCAGGTCAGATTGGGAGTTACGATCTGTGAGGATCTCTGGGACGAAGAGCTCCGATATGAGCGTCACGTGATCGGGGATCTCGTGCAAAAGGGCGCGGATATCATCGTTAACATCAACGCATCTCCATTCTATGTGGGCAAACGACTCGTCAGAGAGAAGCTCCTGAAGTCGAAGGCCACCACGCTGAAGCGCCCGTTCTTCTACGTGAACATGGTCGGCGGACAGGACGAGCTGGTCTTCGACGGTGAAAGCCTCGCTGTTGACAGTCGAGGAGAACTTGCCGGGATTGGTGAAGCGTTCGAGGAAGATCTTGTCATCGTTGATCTTGAACTCAGGCCGGGCACCGCAGCGACAATCCAGTCACCGCCCTATGACAAGGAACAATCCGTGTTCATGGCTCTCGTCTTGGGCGTCCGCGACTACTTCAGAAAAACAGGCTTCAAGAAAGCAGTCATAGGGCTGAGCGGAGGGATCGACTCCGCACTCACAGCTGCGATAGCTGCTGAGGCACTCGGGCGAGAGAACATAGTAGGAGTCTCCATGCCATCTCGATACTCAAGCGACCACAGCAAACGCGACGCCGAATCACTCTCCAAGAATCTTGGAATCGCACACTTGAGAATCCCGATTGACAAGATCCTCAAAGAGTACGAGAGGACGCTCGAAGAACCATTCAAGAAACGTTCCGCCGATGTGACTGAGGAGAACATCCAAGCACGAATCAGAGGAAACATCCTGATGGCGCTCTCAAACAAGTTCGGATACCTTGTTCTAACTACGGGAAACAAGACCGAGCTGGCCCTGGGTTACTGTACTCTCTATGGAGACATGAGTGGAGGACTTGCAGTAATAGGTGATGTCAGCAAATCTGAAGTCTACGTGCTGGCGGCATACTACAACCGGCGCCGAGGATTTGAAGCGATACCGAAGAGTAGCATCACCAAGATTCCGTCCGCAGAACTGAAACCGGACCAGTACGACCCGTTTGACTACGCGGTCGTTTCGCCTTTGGTCGATGAGATAATCGAGAACCGACGATCCGTAAGGGAGTTGGCCAGGTTAGGCTACGACCCCAAGCTGGCCCAGGAAGTGCTCAGCCGAGTAAGATCCGCTGAGTACAAGCGCCGGCAGGCAGCGCCCTCGATAAAGATCACTCGCAAGGCATTTGGAATAGGATGGCGAATGCCAATCGTCAACCGCTCCCGAGAAGAACAACTCTAAGGAAGAGGTTCAAAGCGTATCCAAACGAGCTAGATCACTCGCATTATTCTCACAGGTGAGCAACAGAGGGTTACACATAGTGAAGGTTCGAATGGGGTACGATGAGTCCTGGCAAGCAACAATGGCAGGCGGCGCTTACGATTTGTCTTGGCGAACTCTTATTCTTCACCGACGTTGACCCCTCTCCGATAACACATGCTGCGGCTATCTGTCAGGACAAAACTGGATCCGTTGAAGGCATTGGATCGGGCTAGGAAGCACTTCGAAGAGAATGGGCTTACCCTTGTTGAAACCATTGCCCACCTTCACGGAAAAGGGGGATTCACTGAGATACGCGTATCTGGCGGCAAGTTGGTCGGCAAGGCCGAATATGACTCCAAGCTTGTTTTGGATGAACTAACGAAGGACGCTAGAAGTAGGTTCGGCTTCGAACCGGTCTCTTTCGGGTTGCATTTTCATGCTCCTCTTGGCCACGTTGACGTGACTGTGTCGAACGAGAAACCTGTTGAAGTGGCTCTAGATAGCGTGGAATATGACGCTCAAGTGAAAGAGTTCGCTGACAAGCTACCTAAGGCATAGCATTCGACATGCATTGGATCCGTGCAGAGCCGTCAACGGACGCAACAGGGCTGACAGGTTAGACGGTTCCAGCGTATTAGGTGTCAGTGGAATCTTCGTACTCGCAAACGCCATCATCAGGGTATAGCTTGCAGTAGAAGGGCTTGGTGTCCTGAATAGTGCACGAATAGAGTTCGCCTTGTTCATCCTTCTTCAGGAAGGGGCAACTCTTTGTGGTGAAAAAGCCGCGCTGGCTCCGGGGATCGCTGGAGTCTATGGACAAGTACCTGAGGATGTCTTCTCGTCCTTGACTTCTCCACCGAATTATATCTTCGTGGACAGCCTCAAAGGATCCCCAATGAATGATGCAGCAGTTACCGGATCGCCTACACGTGTGTGCCTGAGGCAAGTTATCAACCGGATTCGAATGAGATGTCGGATAACTAGGGAGACTGCGAAGGCTGAGGTAGCTGTTCCTCAGCAGTGGTGGCCTGCGGAGCCGCGGCAGGGGCCGGTTCTGGCCCAGTACACTTTGCGATGTGGTCTCGGTACTGGTCTAGCCTCACATGAGAATGACAACGTGGGCATTCCAGAGCTTTCATCTCCGTTCTGCCCTGACTTCTCTTACTGAACCTCCGCGGCGTATTCTTCACACTCAGAGAGCCCCTCGTGTGCCTCGTCAGTATTGAAGCTACCTGAACCCATGATGGAAGCGAGCCGTATTTGGCCTAGCCAGGACTCTGCAAGAGGAATTGAGCGCATAGATTGGGTGGACGAGTCATGATGCTGATGAGATTCTTTCACCGCATGAGAAGCAGAAGCCAGCGCCGAGCGGGTTCCTCTTGCCGCACTTCGGACAGAAGGGACCGCCCCGATTAGAGAGGTCGCTCCTTACGTCCCCAAGGGCTTTTTCGATTTCCTGTCCGGCAGTGTTGAAAGCCTCTTCCATCTCTCTTCCAGTTGTTCTCAGAGCGTCAGTGATGATGCTGCCTAGATCAGATCCCCCTCCATGCTTTGCTGCCCCGCATTTCGAGCAGAAGCTTGCCGTCTCTGCGAGTTTCGCTCCACATTTGGCACAGTATGGCATCGAATCACCCACTGGATTTTCAAGGCCGATGTTGATGAGCGAATACTAGGACCAATGCTCGGGCGACGATTGAGACCCCTGCCAGAATGATCAGACCGGCGATGAATGAAAGCCATGTGAGCACACCTTGAGACAGGAGGCTAAGGATGTAGCCGGCTCCTAACCAGAACACGATGCTTGAGAGTGTCTTTGCTTTTCCATGTGTCGACGATCCCCTTGCAAGCTCGAGACCAAGTACCAGGATCTGCACAAGACCGAACGCGTAGCAGAACTGTTCTGCGGCGGTGTATAGCACGGGATGATTGTTCGAAGGCACGAACCACCAGAAGTTCTGAAAGAGCTCAACTAGGCGGAAGTCACTTACGAAGGCCTGGGCTTCGGATAGGAGACCTGGTGTTCTCAGATAGATGACTGCGATGATTATCAGGAATGCACCAAATGAGATCCAGCCGGTGTCGTCTCGACGATATTCATTCCACGACTGTCGGCCTGGAGTTCCAGAACTCATCTTACTCTCTCCTCTCAACCGAAATAGTGCATTCGGTCACCAATGCAGCAATTGCGCCCAACGCAGCAAGCCAAGGCGCCAGTATGACGCCAATCAAGCCCGCACTCGCCGGCACTTCAAGCAGTAGCCTACCCTGTTCGTCTCTCACGATGATTCTGTTCACATTACCTTCGTGAAGTATGTCCTTGACCTTCTTCACCAGATCGTCAGAGCTCACGGAGAACTGCTCGGTAACGACTTTGCCAACACGCGATCCACACTTGAAGCAATACTGGGCGGCAGAGGGAAGATCTGTTCCGCATTTATCACAGCGCACCAACACATGTCTCCCATCAATGTGTCCATCCACAGGCATTTGAACTATTCACTTCGTTCTGTGACTCCGAGAATGAGATGGTACGTGGTTGGGCAATATCTGACTAGGCATATTGTCGGACGAGGAGAAAGGAGTTATATTTCCTGCGAACATGGCTCATAGCAAGGAGAATTGGCGTCAGTTTGGTCTATTGTGTAAGGTGTGGGGCTAAGAATCCTGATGACGCGGCGGTATGCGCGCAATGCGGAAAACCCCTGATGGGCGTCGAAAGAGCAAGGACCCGACGCGAGGAGGAGATGTGTTTCGGCCTGCCACACCATTGGGGCAGCGTCCTCGTTGGGCTATTCATCATAATACTGGGCCTGTCAATCCTGTTTCGGAGCTGGATAGGAGTGCAGGACTTCTGGCCACTCGTGCTCATCTTCGTCGGAGTGGCGATTCTGCTCGGCGGCTTCTATCGATACTCACGTCGATAGTTCACACTCAAACGTGCAGAGAATGTCACGATCGCATCAGCCGTGAGCCCCGGTGAGATAGAGAGATCCGTGAGAGAAGCCAGAAGATCGCTAGCAGGATAACGAACAAGTCCGCCATCAAGTTCGCGGTTAGCAGCTCGGTAGCGAGCAGCATAAGACTCGTTCCCACAACGAAAGCAAATGCTAGAACGGACCTTGTTTTGGCACCAACCTCGAGCACGAGAGGTTGAAGTAATCCTATGATCACCGCCGCGACTCCGAGATAGTACGCGAGATACGCCGAATACGTCCCTACCCAACCTTGCCAGCCTGAAACGGCAAAAGCTGTCATGATTGCCAGGGAAACGACCGCGCCTGTTAGCAATCCGTAGCAGGTTGCACAGTAACTTCGTCCCCTAACAAGTAGCTCGTGCTTTGTCAATTCAGATCCCGAAGGATGATGTCCGTGTACAATCAAGAGGCCTAGGAATCTCGTCGCTCGTACTCCGAGCAATTGAGGTGATTCGGTCGACGAGAACCGAGCGCCCGATACTCGGGAGCACGTGATGGGAAACAGCACTGCCAATATGCCGGCGATACATACAAGGTCATAGACGAGCGCCATGAGCGCCCTCCTGTAGCTAGGCGCTGAACCGAAGGAAAAAGGAGTCCTCAACAGAGTGGTTGAGACGACTAAGCCGAAGATCGAAACCAATAGAAGAAATGCGGCATAGGCAGCGTGCTTCTCTTGGTCTCGTTTCATCTGGTTCGACAGTCCGCTAGGGTTTGAGTTGAGTGAGCAGGGACCGACTTGCCATGTACCGATATGTCCTTCTCTTCAGCTTGTTGGATGAGAGTATGCCATGAAATCTCCTGCCCCAGGGTCCGTAGAAAGCTCGGTAGCAGTTCACTAGCTCCTCTTGGAGCTCTTTCCTATTCATTGTCTCAGTCGGCATGATTGGGTGAACCATGTCGTAGTTCGCCCAGTTTGAATCCTCTATCCACCCGTTCCTTGTGGCCTCTTCGTGAACATCTGTTCCTGGAAATGGTGTTAGCAGCATGAAGATTGCAAGATCCGGATCGATAGTATTCACGAACTCTCTCAGATCGGAGAGGGTCTCGTGTGTGTCGTCACGGTGTCCGATGATGAAAGTCGTCTGGGCAAAGATCCCGTTCTTCTTCATCAGACGAACCGCGTCACCGGTCTGGCACGGACTGATGCCTTTCTTCACATTCCGGAGCGTTTCTTCGCTGCCACTCTCAGCGCCTGTCAGAATCCACATGTTCCCGGCAGAGCGCATCTTAGGAAGCAAGTCGCCGTGACGGACCAGGTCGTCGCATCGTGCCTGAACGAACCACATGATCTCTTCTGCGATACCGCGGTGCATTATCTCATCGCAGAGCCTGCCTGCGGAGGGGCCAAGGGGAAAGTTGTCATCTGTTAGCCAGAGAAACTCAGCTCCAAAGTTCTTGCAGAGGAACTCAAACTCGTCAGCTATGCGTCTTGGCGATTTTGATCGGTAAGTACCTCGCCAGTGTTTCCACTGTGAGCAGAATGTGCAACGGTGTGGGCAGCCTCTCGATCCCTCTACGAGTGCATAGATCGTCTTCGGTCCAGTCATCATGGTGAAGTGGTACTTGCGAGCGTGGTCCTCAATAAAGCGGTACGCGGGTAATGGAAGCTCGTCAAGGTTCGCTATCAGTTGCCGTTCGGGATTGTGATAGACCCTTCCACCACTCTGGAAAGATATCCCCTCGATGTTCGCGAATGCCTTGGAATGCTTGGCTGCGCCTACGAGGTCAACAAGAGTCAATTCGCCCTCGCCTCTGATGATCGCGTCAATCTCAGGATACATGCGCAGTGACTCATCCGCCGTCGCTGTGAAATGTTGGCCGCCAGCTACGGTCAAGATCGAGGGATTCACCTTCTTTGCCGTGGCCAAGGTCCGGGCAGTCGTGTACGCGTTGCAGGTGGAGAGGCTGCTGGAGGCCACGATGTCAGGATTCGAGGATTCAATGTGCTTTTCGAGTCCGTCCCAGTCAAGACGGCTTGCTTGACAGTCAAGCACCTCGATCTCAGCGTCAGACATCTTGCTCTCTACGTATGCGGCAAGCTCCAGGATTCCCAAAGGCGGGGGAAGATACTCGCCCATCACAAACCAGAAACGTTTCGGCGGTTCGACGAATAGGATCTTCACATCTATGCCCCACGAACTCTATCGTATAGACCTCGCCAGTATTCTTTGGCTCTGTCCTTCAGAAATGATGATCCCTTGGTTACTATGCGACTCTGACCGTTCCCGCCTCTTGCGGACCAGTAAAGAGGATTGTGCTATGTGCCGTAATTAGGTCGAGATACAGCCGCAAGTACCGTTCCTCTTCAATGCCTTTGAGTACGATGCCGTCATCGTATGCACAGATAGCCGCCAAAGGGATATCCAGCTCTCTATGTAGAGCCCGCTCATACAGAATGAGTTCGTTGATCATGTTGTGCTTGAAGAAGCAAGCCATCTCACCAGTGCCACGGAGCCCCTTGAAACCTTTCGCGGTCGCTTCGTCCAGCGCCTTCTTCCACAATGAGATCGTCCTGCCAATATTGAACTCTCCTCCGACAATGTACCAGTTGCGGTAGTCCACTACTCTCAGGGCACCTGTTTTCTCAAGGTGTTCTACCTCTATTCCGAAGTCGCGCATTGCTTCTCTTATCTGACCTGACGATTCATCTCCCGCAACGTAGACTGCGGCCTCACCGGCATCCAATCCGGCCTTCAGGTACGTGAAAAGGACGAGACGTTTGTCCCTGTGATTAGTGTAGAACAAGATGACGTGATCCCGTGCTTTCATTTTTCGAACAAATTCTAGGATCTCGCTCTTGCCCAAGACCACCCATCTCCGCTTCAACAAATCCCGCTAACGATTGAACGAGTATGCGCATACGTTGTTTATGTCACTTCGCACAGTGACACGTTCGCAGCCTCACGTCTTGGGCGCTCTGGCTGTGCCTCTGATTCAGTATGCATGACTCGTTGGTTCACATAGCATACTAGCTCTGATCGACGTAAGGAGATGGTGCGAAGACAGAGCGCTTTTGTTATGGAGTTGCCTGTACTCTGTGATCAGACCTTGGTTCCACAGCTGTGGCAGAACTTCGCTCCAGTTGGTAGTATCTCGCCACACTCCGCGCACTTCTGCGACGGCACCTGACTTGGTTGTGTCGGCATTGCAGAGATGCTCTTACCACAGTTCGGACAGAATTTCGATGTTGAAGGAATCTGTGCACTGCAGCTCGGACATATGACTAAGGCCACCGCAGGCGCTCCAGGAGTTGAGGTTTGGAAGAGCGGCGGGATTAGAACCATTCCAGCGCCAAAAGCCGCGCCGCCGCCGGTTGACTTCCCGAGCTCCTTTGCGGCCTCTTTGACGGTCTCCATCCTAAGCACTCCTTCAGACGTCATTCCACTCTGCTTAAGCCAGAACAGCCTATCACGGTACTCGGGAGTGGTGTCAATTCCCTCGAACTTCAGGTCGACGAGCTGCAGACCAATCCTTCGGAAGTATTCGATGAGTGAGGCTTTCACTTGTCCGGATATCTCGTCCAGTTTCGTGAAGACCGTGACTAGATCATACTTCGAAAGATCATCGATCATCTTCTCATTGATGAAGCCTCTCAGGAAGTCGTTCACGCTCGGGGTCGTGTAGGCGTTCTGTCCGCCCACAACTTCATTCACGAAGAGCTGGGGGGTCTCCACCTTCAGCCAGAAAGATCCAAACGTCATCAGTGGGGCGAGCTCGGTCGTCTGTGCCTTGTTGCCGAATTTCCCTGCGAACTGCTTGGTCGAGATGAATATGACAGTCACCTTGAAGGGAGTCTCCGTAAAACCTGCGAGGCGAGAGAACGCGGCCGTGAGCTTGGGCAGGTTCAAGGTCGTGAGCATGTGCCTTCCAGGTCCGAAGCTGTCGTAGCTCTTTCCGTCCCGGAAGAACACCGCTGTCTCGTACTCGTGAACGACTAGTTGGGCGCCCCACTGTATGTCTTCAGCCGGATATCGCCAAACAATGTCGTCTGGGCCGGCACCGGTCCACTCAATGACTTGCGGCATATCTATCCAACCTCCACTCCTTCGATTACATCTTTCCTCTGATCGAATGTCGTCTCGAATCCTTCAACTGTTTTTCGAAGCTCAGACTCGTAGGCTTCTAGGTTGTCGAATTTGCCTGCCTGCACTTCATCCTTGAAGGCTTGGACCCTCTGGGCAAGGCCCTTTGCACCATCCACGAGCTGAGTATCAAAGCTGATCATCCTGTCTAGATCGTCTTCGTCGATCTTGGTTGCGTCGAAGAATCCAGCATACCCATAGGAGGCGTGATGCACCTTCTCTGAGACCCTGTCGAATATCGCTGTCAACCGGTCAATTAGATGAAGAGCCTCAGGTACCTTACCTTCTGCGACGGCCTGGTAGATGTCCTGAAGCATGTTCCTTGCGTCCTGAAGTCTAGAATAGAGGTAGTCACGGACAATCTTGTCTGCTTCTCTTCTTTGCTCCTTTGCCTTGTAGCCGCGGAATCCCGGGACCGCGAGCATGATCTTCTCAAGAAGCTGCTCGTCTTCCCCGATTTTTTGGAGGGGTGTTTTCTTGCTCAAATCCATCGGCTCACAGCATTAACGCTACCGATGCTCCTCTTTAAATCGTTTGAAATCCTCCGGATTAGAGTAGCTTGAATTCGGGTGAAGGCAAATCTCCCTTTATGACTTCGCCGGTTGCTCCGTCTAGGAGAATTCGGTACCGCTGTTTCTTGTATTCGTAGTTGACGAACCAGATTGGGCTGTGAAGATAGAGGGTGCTCT
>CAZRNA010000061.1:0-10804 GCA_964601325.1 uncultured Candidatus Bathyarchaeia archaeon | reverse complement strand
AGTTGGTTCGTCGCAATCGCAAGTTCTCAATGGCGGACATAACCTCCAAACCGGAAGTCCTTAGGCAGGCCGTTGCTTCAGGAAAGATCCAACTAAAGCCATCAACGATAGCCAAGATTCGAAATGGCCGCATAGCAAAAGGCGACCCAATAGCCGCGGCCGAGGTTGCAGCCGTCTTGGCTGCAAAAAACACGCCTCAAGTGTTGCCGTTCTGCCACCCGATCCCCATCACGAATGTTCTAACAGAGGCTGACATCGGCCGATCATCGATTACGGTTCGTTCAACTGTCAGAACCACTGCAAGGACTGGCGTAGAGATGGAGGCGCTGAATGCCGCATCAACCTATCTCCTCACAGTCTGGGATATGGTGAAACCCTACGAGAAGGACGCACACGGCCAATACCCTGATACCCGAATAGTGAATGTCAGAGTCGTGACCAAGTCCAAGGGATGATCACTGCGATGGACGTTCCCTCGATGCACAAGGAGCATGCACGAAGATCCGCAGCAGTCTTCATCCTGACCTGCAGCACATCGAAAGCAGAACAGAAGAGGAAAGGTCTGCCGATGGAGGACCCTTCAGGCGACATTATCGAAAAGCTCATGCACGAAGCAGGTCACAGCATCACAGGCCGGACGCTGATACCTGACAAACTTGGGCTTCTGCGCACCACCGTTAGGCAGGCACTGAAATCCGACGCTGAAGCCATTATCATCACCGGCGGCACGGGTATTTCTCCCTCAGATATAACGATCGAAGGCATCACTCCAATGCTCGAAAAGGAGCTGCCCGGATTTGGCGAGCTCTTTCGAAAGATCAGTTACGACACAATTGGATCAGCTGCGATGATGACGCGGGCGACTGCAGGCGTCGTCAGGGGGAAGGCGATATTCTGTCTGCCAGGATCCCCTGACGCAGTCACAACTGCTGTCAGCAAACTCATAATCCCTGAGTTAGGACATGTGCTTTCCATCGCAAAACAGGGCAAGGCCTAAACAGTTTTCTTCTTTTGTCTAGGTTTTGCCGCCGTCGTGCGAGTTTTCGCTCTCTTCTTCTCAACCTTTTCGACGACTGTCGATTCCTCAGCCGGGGTCGGCGTGACACCGAGATACTCCGCGGCGTCTTCGCTGAGACCAAGCCATTTGACAATTCTGTCTCCTTCGGTCGCGTTCTTCTCGAGGATATACTTGATGTAAGGAAGATAGTGATGAATCGCTCGTCTTGACGAGATGTGGCAACGTGCGCCTATGCTCCTGCCTAGCTCGGCTTCAATGGCCCTCTTCTTTCTCGTTCTGGAAAGGAGCTGAATTCGCTCTGGGAACTTCATGGGAATCCAAGCTGGTTTCGTGAACTCCTTCGACATGGCAACTCCCGCAGTCTCCATCTCAAGCGCGTAGGGTAGCAGCTCCCAAGCGCGAGTCCGGTCGATCCTCACATGATAGAGATCAGCCTGTGCAAGTGCGCTCATAGCGTGAGATAGATCGCGTGGGTCATTGAGTTGTCTGGGCGCGTTCTCGTAGACCCATTCAAAGAACATGTCCAGATCCACATTCGCCATGTCGGTAGCCCTTCGCGCTTGCAAACAAGTGGGCGATGTGAAGACGGTCTTGAGGGCATCGAAGATTGAGGCTCTACGATCCCGGAAGCCTAGCCAGGTTGTCTCCTCATAAGTGAGTTTCTTCCGTCCCGAGGTGAGGACTTGGAGGTCGTTCATGATCGAGCGCATGTCTCCTTGGTTCCTGTCCACGATCAATCTGAGCGCCTGTTCCTCCACTTCGACGCCTTCTTTCTGACAGATCTTCTTCAGATAGGGCACGGCGTCTCTGAGGCCAAGTCTCCTGTATTCGATCATGGTGGTTGCGTTTCTGATCGGGCCGATCTTTGGATCCCAAGGATCGTTTGCAGTGAGTATCACGGGTACCTGAGTGTCCTCCACGAGTCTGACGATGGTGTCGACGGCTCCTCGATCTTCGCTCAGGTTTATGCCGTCTACCTCATCGATGAGTACTAGGCGAGATCTTCCGAAAAGATCTGACTGCCTAGTGGCGAGTCCGACCGTTTTCTCAAGAGCATCACGGTTTCTCTTGTCGCTAGCATTGATCTCCACGAGGTCCAGATCGCGTTCGTTGGCTGCGGCTTCAACTGACACAGTCTTTCCCGTTCCGGGCGGGCCATGCAGCAACAAGGCTCTCTTCTTTGGGGGGCCTTTCTCCCACAATTCCAGCCAATCCAGAATCTGCTGAATGGTCGGTTTGTTCCCTGCTATGTCGGCGAGCATCTTGGGCCGGTGCTTGACGGTCCAGGGAGCGTTCATTCGAACAGCTCAGCTCGAACGCTTCTGCGAACTTGCCAAAGCCAAATGAGCGAGCAGAGAGGAAAGCTGGACTTCCTCGTCTGCGCCCTGTATCAACCGATAATCTATCTCCCCGGCGGCGTCGATGAGTTCGATCTTGCTCTTCTCCGGGATCGGCATCCGTAGGATCTCCGAATGGATCTGCTTCAAGATGTCCTTACCTGACAATCCTTGTTGAACCAGCATCGATCTGAGCTTCTCTCGTGCCTTGAGGAAATCTCCTTTTGCTGCAACGTCGAGTAGTTCCTGAACGTCGTCCGGTTTGGCTTTGCCGACGACCTCGTAGACGACCTTCTCGTCGATGGGCTTTCCAAGTGAGGAAGCGCCTTGGAGCGTGTTGATGGCTTTTCTCAGGTCGCCCTCCGAAGCGCTGGTCAGTGCCCGCAGTCCCGGTTCCGTTAGGTGAACGTGCTCCTTCTCAGCAATTATCTTCACGTATGCGGAAACATCCTCCGCCTCAAGCGGAACGAACCTGAAGATGGCGCATCTCGACTGAATCGGCTCAATTATCCGTCCAGAGTAGTTGCAGCTCAAGACGAAGCGACACGTGTCCGTATACCGCTCCATCGTGCGTCTGAGGGCATGCTGAGCGTCCGCGGTCATGTTGTCTGCCTCGTCAAGAACGAGGATCTTGAAGGGGACCTCGCTGATAGTGGCGATTCTGGCGAACTCCTTGACAGTGGTTCTGATTACGTCTATGCCTCGTGCGTCGCTTGCGTTCAGCTCCAAGAACGCGTCCATGAACCTCTCTCCGAACAGATCGTGGGCGAGGCATAGAGCGGCGGTCGTCTTTCCGCTCCCAGGAGGCCCGGCAAAGAGGCAATGGGGCATAGCCTTCGTCTCAGCGAACCGTTTCAGGCGGTTGACCACGTCAACCTGATTTCGCATCTCCGCAAGTATTACCGGCCTATACTTCTCTGACCACATCGCGCTTTCCATGCGAAACACCAGCACCTCAATTTGGAACGTAACAACGGCAGGTGCTTATGCAGGCTTCGACGCCTAAAAAAGAATGGGATGCCTCCCATTGCCTGAAGTATGAACCATTTTCACTTGCCTCTCTTGAGGAAGAACTTATGTGCCAAATCCTCTTCTCCGGAGTGGCGGAGAGAAATTCTTGAGCGTAGCGTCCTCAGTGGCGGATGTTGATTTCGACTTCCAGAATTCACCCGTGAGAATAGTTCTAACGCGTGATATCCCGTTCGCTCATCCCGCGACTGAGAGACTCCAATCAGTGAAGATTGGTCAGGAAGCTGAGGTTCCATACTGGGCAGCTGATGAACTGGTTAGCGCGGGTTTTGCAAAGTACCGCGACGATGACGTACTGGATCTTCCTAAGCTTTCCAAGACGCACTGGAAGGAAACGATACCGTCTTCAGGCCAGCTGCCGGCGCTGCAAGCTGAGTTCTATTGCATGCTCAGACGCTTCCTCGCGAGACTGAAGGCCGAAGGAAAACAGGATACGTCGAAGCTGAGAGAGTATGAGAAGGCCGATAACCTCTCGCGTGACGTAATCAATTGTCGACTTCGCAAGATAGCATCATTTGCTGCTGCGCCTGGGCCATCCAGTGACCTTCTGAAGAACATGACCTCTGAGGAACAGGCTCTGTACAAGGAGCTGAGGTCTGCGATAGGTGAATGGAAATCTTCGATACTAGAAAGTGAACCATCGTGACTGTTCTAACAGGGCCCGAAGAAAGATTCCAGGAATTTCTCCGCACATTTCAGCCTGAAAAGGGCGAATACAAGTACAGGAAGAGGCTCGGCCAGCTTCGCAGTCTCGGTCAGCACTACGTCGTGGTGGACTTTGAAGATCTAGTAGCATATGACTCGGAACTCGCGAGACTGATAGTCGACAAGCCCGACGAGTATCTTCCATACATCGAGCGCTCGGGCTGGGCCCAACTCAAGATCGAAGATCCACAATACGCCGAGGAGATCAAGAAGATCAGAGTCCGTTTTAGAAAGCTTCCCGATCGCTTCTCGCTTCGGAAAGTAGGGCAGGCACAGCTGAGTAAGCTTCTCCTAGTTGACGGGATCATAGTCCGTTCAACTCCAGTTAGGCCGCTTGTGACACGGGCGGCGTTTCAGTGCAGGAAATGCAATTCGCTCACGTTCGTGGAGCAATCCGGTCTTGTGATGCGTGAGCCCGAGCTGTGCGGACGTTGTCGTTCTAAGCTTCTCGACTTCTCGGAGAAGCAGTCCACTTTCATCAACTCGCAGGAGCTTCGAATGCAGGAGCGTCCAGAAGACCTGCCGCCAGGTCAATTGCCTAGAGCAATTGACGTGAAACTCTTCGAGGACCTGGTGGACGTTGCGAGGCCAGGAGACAGGATATCACTTACAGGAATTGTCAGAGCGGAACAGGAGATACTCAGTCGCGGGACACGACTTCGCACGTTCGACCTTTTCATCGATTCGAACTTTCTTGACATTTCTGGAAAGGAGTCGGAGATTGTTGAGATCACCGGGGAGGAGGAGGCTCAGATACTTGAGATGGCGAAAGATCCCTGGATCCATAGGAAGCTGCTCTCCTCGCTCGCGCCATCAATATACGGTTACGACGCCATCAAGGAAGCCATCCTGTACCTTCTATTCGGCGCTGTTCACAAGGTCCTTCCAGACGGAGTCACGATTAGAGGAGACGTTAACGTGCTCCTCATCGGAGATCCTGGCACCGCGAAAAGCCAGCTTCTTCAGTACGTGGCACGCGTCGCGCCGAGAGGCCTCTACACGAGCGGAAGAGGATCTACTGCCGCAGGTTTGACTGCTGCGGTTGTACGTGAGAAATCTGGAGGCTTGGTGCTTGAGGCTGGCGCGCTCGTTCTCGCTGACAAGGGTGTCTGTTCGATAGATGAGATCGACAAGATGAGGCCTGATGATCGAGTCGCGATCCACGAAGCGATGGAGCAGCAGACCGTCAGCATAGCAAAGGGAGGCATCGTGGCAACATTGAATGCTCGAGCATCAGTGCTCGCAGCCGCGAACCCGGCGCTTGGAAGATATGAACCCTACAAGAACATCACCGAGAACATCAACCTCCCAGTCACGATCCTTTCCAGATTTGATCTGATCTTCATCATGCGAGACGCTCCCGATGTTGAGGTGGACACTAAGATGTCAGAGCACATCCTCACTCTGCACAGGGTCGGAGCGCCACCTCAAGAGGTACCACTGACTCCGCAGATGTTCAGGAAGTACGTCAGCTACGCTCGCGGAGTAAACCCGGTCCTCACCGAAGAGGCTTCAAACGCGCTGAGAGACTTCTACCTCAGAATGCGGTCGACGTCGACCACCGCCGACTCACCTATCGCAATTACCCCACGACAGCTCGAAGCGCTCGTCAGGTTGTCAGAGTGTCGAGCCCGATCATTCCTGAGAGACAAGGTCACCGTGGAGGACACGGACGCGATCATCAGGCTGATGACGATCTCGCTACAACACGTTGGAATCGACACGAGCACGGGCAAAGTGGACATCGACACAATAATGACTGGAAAACCCAAGAGCCTACGCGACCGAATGCAGACGATTCTCAGCACAGTAGCCACCATGGAACGTGAAACCGGAGCCGTTCAAGAGTCGAAGCTCTACGAGGAACTCTCGAAGACAGCAGCACTATCTGAAGGAGAGGTGCAGACTCTAGTCAACCAGCTCATCAGAGACGGAATCCTATACTCGCCCAAGCCTGGTCATTTGAAGCGAACTGCCGCCTGAAGCAAGGAAGCCCCTGCCCATTGAGGGTTGAAGAACTACCAGTCACGGATGAGATCAAGCACATCCTCACCGAGAAGGGATATGACGAGCTCTATCCGCCGCAAGCGGACGCCATAGCCGCAGGCGCATTGCTTGGCAAGAACATCGTTCTCGCAAGCCCAACGGCTTCAGGGAAGACCCTCGTAGCCGAGCTTGCTATTCTGAAGAAGGTCACAGAAGGACAAGGCAAAGCGCTGTACTTGACTCCTCTTAGAGCTCTTGCAAGCGAGAAATATGACGACTTCCAGAGGTACTCCGATGTCAAGAAGCCGGACGGTCACAAGGTCAGGATAGCGATAACAAGTGGCGACTATGATCGCTCCGACGAGCGTCTTGGCAACTTTGATGTTGTGATCGCAACTAATGAGAAGGCAGACTCCCTGCTGCGTCACAAGGCGAAGTGGATCTCAGACGTTGCACTAGTCGTTGCCGACGAGGTACACCTCCTTAACGAGGCTGCGAGGGGACCCACTCTTGAGGTTGTCATAACGCGACTGAGGAAACTGAACCCGAACATACAACTGCTAGCGCTGAGCGCCACGGTCAGAAACGCAGCGGAAGTAGCAGACTGGATCGGAGCATCAGCCATCACGACAGAGTGGAGACCAGTCCCACTGAAGGAGGGCGTTTACTGTCAAAACGAGATCCATTTCAAGGACGGATCTTCCAAGACAATCCATCCATTCACAGGCAACCCAATCATGGACATTGCATTACATACGCTCCGTGAAGGCGGCCAAGCGCTCTTGTTCACTGAGACGCGCAGATCAGCCGTGCAGACCGGGAAAAGAGCTGCCGCTGTACTCAGCAAGGTAATCTCGCCACGAGAGAAACGCGCTTCCGAGTTGGTTGCCCACAAGATCAGGACAAGCGGCGAGAAGACGCAGCTCGGAGAGATGCTCGCCGATCAGGTCACTCAAGGCGCGGGTTTCCACCATGCTGGGCTTCACTCGGCACATAGAAGAATAATCGAGGACGCGTTCAGGGAAGGCAAGATCAAGATCCTCGCTGCAACGCCAACGTTGGCTGCTGGCGTCAACCTTCCCGCACGTCTCGTCGTGATCACAAGCCATGAGCGATACGAGGCAGGATATGGAAGGTACCCGATCTCGGTACTGGAGTACAAGCAATTCTGCGGCCGCGCAGGGCGACCCAAGTACGATGAATATGGGGAAGCGGTCCTCATCGCGCAGACCGATGAGGAGCGAGATGCTCTCTTGGAGAATTATGTGCTTGCGGAGCCGGAACGCCTTTGGTCGAAGCTCGGTGTCGAGAAGGTCCTGCGCCCACACGTTCTGTCAACGATCGCGACAGGCTTCGCGCGCTCAGACGAGGGACTACGCGACTTCTTCTCAAGCACGTTCTACGCCTACCAATATGGGCCGCGAGCCATCGGCTCACGTTTGGCGGACATACTGAAGTACCTCGCCAAAGAGGAGATGATCGCATACGACAAACGAGAACTCGTCGCAACAAGGTTTGGACGAAGGGTTTCTGAACTCTACATAGACCCCGTCTCCGCTGTGATAATCAGAGACGGCCTCTACCGGAGGGCAACTAATCCCACGGACTTTAGTTATCTGCACTTGATTGCTCGCACCCCGGACATCGCGCCTCGGGTCTACCCTAGGCGTGGTGATGATGAGAAGCTGGCTGCAATGGCAGTTGAGAGAGCCGAGCAGTTCATGTGTGAGATCCCTGACGAGCTTCTAGGATCGTTTGATCCTGGCTACGAAGATTTCTTATCGGAGGTCAAGACAGCCGCGGTTCTCTTGGATTGGATCGACGAAACCTCCGAGGATGCGATACTGAAGGCGCATAGAGTCGAGCCAGGAGACCTCATGAGGTTGGTGCAGATTTCTGACTGGCTGCTCTACTCTGCGTACGAGCTTGCGGAACTCTTCGGACACAAGGACCTCCGTAAGCCGCTCAGGCAGCTGAGAGTCAGAGTGGAGAAGGGCACCAAAGCCGACGTGATACCTCTGCTGAGCCTACAGGGCGTGGGCCGAGTCAGAGCCCGAGCATTGCACAATGCAGGATTCAAGGCCATTGAAGACATACGCAAGGCCTCACCGTCAGAGCTAGCCACTGTTCCGCTCATTGGAACCAAATTAGCGAAGAAGATCAAAGAACAGGCGGGTGGGCTCATCAAGTCCGAAGAATGGGAAGAACTCAGGTCAACTCGCGACGAAACGGAACAAAGCCTCCTGACAGAATACTCGAACAGTGATGAACCGACGGGTTAGGCTGTTAACCCTCGCGCGCGACGTTCCTGCCTGGTCTTCTCAGTAGCCGAGCGGATCAGTTCTTTCGTCTTTCCTAGGTAGTTACGGGGATCGAAGACGGACTCCAACTCGCTTCCTGACAGCAACTTGGCAACCTCCGCGTTCCCCTGAACAATGTCTTGGAACGATCTATGGCGAGTGGTGCTTTCAATCGAAATTCCTCTCACGAGTTTGAAGGCTCTGGGCTTCTGCATGCCCTTCCTCACGAGCGCGCTCACCAGTGCCTCAGACAATTCCATGCCTCCGGTGAGGTTGAGGTTTTTGGCCATTCGATCCGGTGAAACCCAAAGGCCCGAGAGGACCTTGTTGATGCTGGCGAGCATGTGCTCCGTGAGTATGAACGCCTCAGGAATCGTGAAACGCTCGGCCGCGGACTGCGTCAGATCTCTCTCATGCCATGTCACCACTGACTCGAGAGATGGCTGAACAAGGCTTCGAACAATCTTCGCAACGCTTGAGATGTTCTCAGAGATCCTGGGATTCATCTTGTGGGGCATCGCAGAGCTACCTATCTGAGACTTGATATCGAACGGCTCTCGTGCCTCGTCGATCTCTGTGCGTTGCAGATTCCGGATCTCAGTAGAGAACTTGTCGATCGAACTGGCAAGGTTCGCAAGCGTGCAAACGAGTTCAGCATACCTGTCCCTCTGGACTATCTGTGTCGTAACTTCAGGTGTTCCAAGTCTCAAGTTCTCCATCACCAAGCGCTGAATCTCGAGGGCGTGGTCGCCCAGACCTGCCATCGTGCCAATTGCTCCGGCCAACTTACCAACTACCACGCGTGGCGCGCATTCTCGAAGTCGTGAGATGTGTCTTGAGATCTCCCGCATCCAGACTGCGAACTTGAGCCCGAGAGTCATCGGCAATGCGTGCTGGCCATGCGTTCTGCCTACGCAAACAATGTCCGAGTATTTCTCCGCCAGCGTGAGAAGCGTGTGTTCGAGCTGGTCAACCCGCTTCAAAATCAGCTGTAGAGCGTCTCTGACTTGCAGTGCCGTGGCGGTGTCCAGTATGTCGCTTGAGGTTGCTCCCATGTGGACATACTGTCCGCTCTTGCCACAGGCTTCGGATAGAGCTTCAACAATCGCGGCAGTCTCATGCTTCGTTCTTGCCTCAATCTGTTTCACGCGCTCAAGTTTGACATTTCGGATCGACGCCTTCTTCGCGATCGTCGCTGCATCCTTCGGAGGAATATCTCCAACCCGTGATTGTGCGCGCGCTAGGGCTGCCTCCACATTGAGCATGCACTGTAGTCTGTTCTCCTCGTCGAAGATCTGTCTCATTTCGGGCGAACCGTATCGGCCGGAATCGATAGGTAGAATCGTCGCCGAACACCACCTTGGGGACAGACATATCAAAACCGTGATAGTATAAAGCCCCTGCCAACGCGAGGTAGTCGATTGGGTGCAATTGCGGCGGTCTTCTCCAAGTCCCCGATCGACGCGCCCCGTCTTGTCGCAAAGATGCTCTGTGCGATGGAGCATCGTGCCCAAGATGCGGCAGCCGTTGCGTGGGGCGATACTCTGGAATCAGCGAGATCACCGTGCCTCCTCACCGCATCGTCGCCCGCACGACATACTGCGGTCGGATATGGTTTCACCAAGATTCTGCACGACGACGGGTTGCAGCCTCTCAGAGCGAAGGACGGATGGCTCTGCTTGGACGGCAGAGTTGTCGCGGATGGAATGTTCGCGGGGGCAGAAAGGGGAGGTCGTCTCTTAGGCCCCAACCTCACGTCGGCTGGGTTTCCTTTCATTCACCGCGACGTAGATGGTGCATACGCGCTCTGCTGGTGTGCTGATGATTGCTTGTTCGTTACTCGGGACCAGCTTGGTCTCAAGCCCATGTTCATGGGCGGCCGCGGTGACTTGGTCGGCGTTGCCTCAGATCGGAAAGCCCTGTGGGCTATTGGAATCGGCGAGGCTACGCCTTTCCCGCCAGGAGGTTGTCTGAAGGCAAGCGAGGGTGCGATAGCCCTCGAATCTTCCAGACACGAGTCGGAGACGCCCAGAAGGCCGCGACATGAGAAGGTTGACGCCGAGGAATTGTCGCGGTTGCTAGTTGAATCCATCTCAATTCAGACGGCAGGAGCCGGTACAGTTGCGACAGGGTTCTCGGGGGGGCTTGATAGTACTGTCATCGCAAAGATCGCGAAAGACGCGGGGATAAACTTGCTTCTTGCGACGGTGGGGGTGGGGCGTACACCGGAGATGAGTCAAGCAGAGCTTGCTGCAAGCACCCTGGGATTGCCGATCGTCACAAGAGAGTTTTCGATCAATGATGTGGCGGAGTGCGTTGATCGCATGCTCTGGCTGATCGAGGAGCCAAACCTGATGAAGGTGAGCGTTGCGATGGCGATATGCTGGACCACACAGATCGCCGTGGAGAATGGAAGATCTGTGATAATG
>CAZRNA010000060.1:1985-10813 GCA_964601325.1 uncultured Candidatus Bathyarchaeia archaeon | reverse complement strand
GGCGGGTAGTTCCACTCCTTCTGAGCTATGTACTCCTTGAGGATGTCTGTCTGAACTGTCCCCCTCAGTTGATCAGCTTGCACTCCTTGTTTCTGCGCAACCGCGACATACATGCAGGTAAGCACAGCTGCCGGGGCATTGATTGTCATTGAAGTACTGACCTTGCCCACCGGAATGCCAGCAAAGAGGTGCTCCATGTCCTCCAAAGACGAGACCGAGACGCCACACTTCCCTACTTCTCCAAGAGCACGAGGATGATCCGCATCATATCCATAAAGTGTCGGCATGTCGAAGGCTATGCTAAGACCTGTTTCGCCATGTTCAAGCAAGTACCGGAGCCTCCGGTTTGTGTCCTCGGGAGCCCCGAATCCTGAGAAGAGGCGCATTGTCCATGTTCGGCCGCGGTACATCGTCGGATAGATTCCTCGCGTGTATGGGAATTCTCCGGGGAACCCAAGATCCCTAGTGTAATCGCTGGACGCAGTGTCCCTTGGAGTGTACATCCGATTCAAGGTGATGCCGGACAGATTCTCGAATACCTTTCTTTGTTCCGGGCTATCCGAGAGCCACGGACGCAGAAGCTTCCTTTCCCATCTCCTCTGTGTGGCCGCTAGAGTTCTTCTCTGAGACTTCGAGAGCGTACCTGATCGTGATCTGCGTCTTGCTTTCAGCTGTCGCAGAGTCGCTTTCCAGAAGTCCGTATTGCCCGACGGGGACATTGCCGCGTCCTAGCCTCCTGGTCTCAACTCCGGGGCATAAGCTATAAGCACTTTTTCTAGCTGTCCCTCTGAGAATGTAAGCTACGGAAGCGTGCATAGCAGATGGCGTCAGAAAAAGACATACGGACAGAGTCCGGAATTCCGGTAGACCCTTGTTACTCAGGATCGCCGGCTGCCTCTGAAACCACTGCTGGTTCCAAACCAGGAGCGTATCCATTCACTCGTGGGATCTACCAAACCATGTACAGGGAGAGAGTTTGGACGATGAGACAGTACAGCGGTTTCGGCAGCGCTGAGGAGACCAATGAACGATTCAGATACCTCTTGCAGCAGGGACAGACAGGACTGAGCGTTGCGTTCGATCTTCCTACTCAACTTGGGCTTGATGCAGACAGCCCGCGTGCACGCGGCGAAGTCGGCAAGGTCGGAGTGCCCATCAACACGATCGAGGACATGCGCACTTTGCTGAACGATATTCCTCTTGACAAGGTGAGTACTTCGATGACGATCAATTCCACGGCCCCGACACTCTTGGCGATGTATGTGGCGGTGGCCCAAGAGAGAGGCGTTTCACCCGAGGCTCTGCGAGGAACAACTCAGAACGACATTCTGAAGGAATATATCGCAAGGAACACGTACATCTACCCCCCGCGCGCCTCTCTCAGGCTCAGCGCGGATCTGATTGACTACTGTGCAAAGCAAGTTCCGAAGTGGTACCCGATTAGCATCAGTGGGTACCACATTAGAGAGGCCGGAGCAAACGCTGTCCAAGAACTCGCGTTCACATTCGCGAATGCAATTGAGTATGTCAAGACGTGCTTGGCTAGAGGAATGACCGTGGATTCCTTCGCACCTCGGCTTTCTTTCTTCTTCAACTGCGGAATGGACTTCTTTGAGGAAGTCGCGAAGTTTCGAGCCGCCCGCCGCATCTGGGCTCACGTCATGAAAGCCACGTTCAACGCTCAGACAAAGGAATCGTGGATGCTGAGGTTCCACACGCAGACGAGTGGGGAAAGCCTCACCGCGAAGCAACCGCAGAACAACATCGTGCGAGTTACGCTCCAAGCTCTTGCCGCGGTTCTCGGAGGCACACAATCACTCCACACAAACTCATTTGACGAAGCCCTGTGCCTGCCCACGGAAGATGCAGTGAAAATTGCCCTACGGACTCAGCAGATTCTAGCGCATGAGTCGGGAGTGGTGAGGGCTGTTGATCCACTTGGAGGGTCATACTATGTTGAGTATCTGACCGATCAAATCGAGAAGAGGGCGAATCAGGAGATCGCGAAGGTAGATGCAATGGGAGGCGCTCTTGCAGCGATCGAATCAGGATACATGCAAGATGAGATCCGGCGAAGTGCGTACGACGCAAAACTGCGTCAGGATAGTGGCGATAGAACGGTTGTGGGGATAAACAAGTTCACCGACAAGAGGACGATGGATTTCACAATTCATCGAGTTGACCCAAAGGCGGAAGCGAGGCAGCTTGAGAAGCTTCAGAGATTCAAGAGCTCAAGAGATGTGCAGAGTGTCGACCGTACCCTGCAGAACCTAAGGTCTGCCGCGAGTACCTCTGTAAACCTGCTGCCTAGCATACTGAGCGCCGTGAAGGCGGGTGCAACGAATGGGGAAATCAGTAACGTTCTCAGGGAAGTCTACGGTGAGTACAAACCGAAGTTGTCGTTCTAAGAGCTGCGTTTGTTCTGCCCCCAAAGCTGGACATCTAGGGTATTGTGACGCAAGTGGATCCAAATAGAGAACAAGATCTCAATCAACTCATAGCAGACGCCTTACATGGTGATCGAAGATCACTTTCTCGTTTGATCTCTAGTGTTGAGAACGATCGAGATGCAGCCAAGCAAGTAATCAGAACGTTGTTTCCGCAGACTGGACGCGCCTGTGTCGTCGGGGTTACCGGACCGCCGGGTTCCGGGAAGAGCACTCTAATCGCAGCTCTGGCCAGAGAACTAAGTAGGACACAACAAAAGATCGCTGTTGTCGCCATCGACCCCAGCAGCACGTTCTCAGGGGGCGCGCTTCTGGGCGACAGGATAAGGATGAAAGATCTGACAGAAGATCCAAACGTCTTCATCAGGAGCATGGCAACTCGTGGAGCCGTGGGAGGACTCTCTCGCGCAACTACGGATGCTGTGAGGATACTGGATGCTGCGTCTTGGAACTACGTCATTGTGGAGACGGCTGGGGCAGGCCAGACAGATCTGGACATAGTTGAGGTGGCCCAGACTGTGGTGGTCGTTCTATCTCCCGGAGCAGGAGATGAGATACAGGCGTTCAAGGCTGGTCTCATGGAGATAGGCGACGTCTTTGTTGTCAACAAGTCGGACTTGCCGGGCGCGAACAGGACTCTGCTCGATATCAGGAGCATGCTTCAAACCTACGGTTCAGAACGCCCTTGGCATCCCAAAGTGCTTCTTACAGATTCTCTCAAACCCAAAGGAATGCATGAGCTGATAACTGCTATTACAGAACATCAAGCATATGTTGCGAATTCTCATATAGCTAAACGCGGACTTGCAGACGGTGAGGCTCAACTTCTGGCTGCTATCAAGCAGGAGCTGGAGTTCGAATTCCTACCCGGTCTGCAAACGACACAAGCTTTCGTAGAGTACGGCAAGAAGGTAGCGAACCGCACGATTGATCCCTACACGGCTGCCTCAAGTCTTATCCACGCCCTGAAACGTGAGTAGGTGTCAGACCACACAAGATCAGTCTCCCGTGCAATGTGATTCGTCAACTTCCGATCTGAGCGAGAATCGCTTTGTACTGATCGTCCTCGATCACTCCTAACTCATGTAGATGGCGAGCGATTCTTGTGACGGTCGTGAACGCGCATAGTTTTAGTTGCGCCTGCGCGAGCGCGGCTGCGCCTCCCTCCTGTCTATCTATTAGCACGATGATGTCTTCCACTTGTCCCCCCTCTGCTCGGATAGCTTCTGCTGCCCGCAGCGTGTTCTTCCCTGTCGTTATGAGATCGTCAACCAGCACCACACGCTCTCCGGGGAACAGTTGTCCCTCGACTCTTCTTTCTCCTCCGTGCGTTTTCGTCTCTCTTCTCACGTACAGGAAAGGTTTCGAGAGTGTGTAGGCAAGGATCGAGGCGTACGGAACTCCTGCTGTGGGCACGCCCGCGATTCTGTCAAAGGATGTGACTCCTATCTTTGACCTCGCCATCGTCTCGTAGATCTCGATCACTGTCTTGAGTGCCTTGGGATCTCCGGGAATCATTCTGAGATCGATGTAGTACGGGCTCAGCTTTCCGCTAGAGAGCTTGAACAGACCGAACTTTGTCGCGCCTGTCTTCACAAGGATCTTGGAAAGCTCAGCCTCAAGGTCCCGAGCAGTCGCGGCTCGGGTCTTCCTTTTCCGCAAACGGGCCACCGCGCCTATACACCTGAATCGGTATTGTCGCGGTGCTTTAATTAGTTCTGTCGTCTCTCAATGGAAGCGCCTCCACGATAGTGCCCACTGTTTGACCGGTTGATGCAGAATTGGAGTTCTGGCTGCCATATGGAGCAACGGATGTCGCGGTTGCTGTTCCGGACGAGAATCTGCTTGGTTACCTGTCGCCTCTTGAGGATTCGACTAGTAAGAACATCGATGAGATAGTCTCTGCTGGTTTGCAGCACCAGATGGGCGAGAAGACCCTCCTCGAAGCCGCTAGCCACGCCCAGAAGACAGTAGTGGCATTCAATGGGAAATCGATCGCATGTACCTCGGTTGCGAATCGGCTCGTGGAGGAACTGGTGAAGCGCGGTGTTCACAGTGTTGAGTTGCTCGAGGGCGCCCCTGATGCGACGCTGCCAAGGTCAGGCGGGACATCTGCTCACAACAACACACTGCCCCTCGGTACGCCGACTAGACATGATACCAGGACCTCTCCGGTTGCCAAAGTAGGGCAACTCGAGGATGGAAGCGAGATACTGCTGAACGAGACATTTGTGAACGCTGACCTCAGATGCGTAGTAGCGGATGTTACCATCAATCCGTTCTGGGGATACAGTGGGGGACCGAACTTCGTGATCCCTGGACTGGCATCAGAGAAGACTATCAAAGCGTGTCTCGCTCCCAGCCTAAAGACCCAAAGACTGCCGGGAATCCTGTCAGGCAATCCGACATATGAAGCGCTTCTTCGTGCGTCGCAGACAACGCGGATTGATTCTGCGATTCACCTCTTGGAACGTCCAGATGGAAAAGTTGCAGGTGCCTTCACAGGCGACTTCACGGGAACATTCGAACAGGCTTGCGCTCTAACAACAAAGATATTCAGGCCACCCTTGCGGCGAAAGGTTGACATCGTGATTTCGAGCGCTGGCGGCACTCCGTGGGATCGTTCCCTCTTTGAGGCATCTTCAAGCACCGTCATGGCAGCGAATATCTGCAAAGACCAAGGAATAGTCATTCTAGTGGCGGAATGCTCTGGGGGACTCGGCGGGTTCCCGTCAGGCGGATTGACAGGGTCCGAGTTGAAAGCCCGACTTGCGCATGCACGGAAGTTCTTCTCAATTGACATGTTGCTTGAGCATTCATTCCGGAAGGTCTCAGGTGAACACCGTACGTATCTAGTGTCCACATTGCCTGAGCATCAAGCGTCGTCATGTGGGCTCTTAGGCGCGAAGAGTGTAAGAAGCGCTCTAGAGCGAGCGATCCGACACGTCGGGAAAGACGCCACAATTGCGCTAGTGCCATACGGCTCGCACACGGCTCCAATACTCGAATAGGAACGCCATGATTGCGCTGGGTGCGATTTATTAGCCCGAAGTTCGTCTTGCCTAAGCGATCCGCTCTTGAGAGCCCGTAACTTGTTCTTGATTATTGCTCTGATTTTGGTGGCCTCTTCTCCGTTCCCTAGTGCTCTGGCTGACCAGCAGACTGTTCCCAGCACCGTGGCAACACGGACTGCTTCGTTCGACATCAAAGTGGTGCTGGTCGGATTCGATGAGAAACTGATAGACAAAGACTATCTGAAGTGGAATTCTCCCGCGATGCGATACCAGCTGTTTCAGATTCCTGGCATAGGCACCAACACGGAGTACTCTCTAACATACGATTACGTCTTTCCCGGCAAAGCTTTCACAGATGAATTCGTTCAATTTCTCCAGTCCGTCGGGAAGGAGGAGCCTCGCCAGAACGTCATCTGGAACATTTCATATTCGAAAATCAGGACTGCCTATTATTGGAACTACACCCACTTCGCCGCGCAGAGCGCAAATACCTACTATCCTGCTGATGGTGCAGAAGCATGGCTGGTTCAGCACGAGTCCGATTACGGGGGATTTCCCAAGAACGGATACGTTCTCGTACTGGCTGATCTGTCAACCCGGCTTCCTTCAGCGACACCCGCTCAATTTGAGCTCGCGCTGCAACGCAAGGAATCCGTGCTAACACCACACTTCTACAACAAGACATACGTGGATAGCGACCTCGGAATCGCGCTGAACCGGCGATATATGACCGCTTGGGGTGGCCATTCCAGGCTCTTCTTTGACGACCTGTCAGCAGGACCTGAGCAAACGGCTGAGCAATTGCCAATACAGCTCGCATATGCCGCTAATTCCGTCGACAGCTCGACGACATACGGGAAAACATGGTTCAACCAGTTCCTCTCGGACTACATCAGCGGAGCCGTCTGCAATCTGTTCACCCCAGACTTCGTTTACCCGATCAACTTTTCATACTCATACAAGATCAAAGTCGTTGTCATCGACAACCGAACCGGCGGGCAGGATCCCCCCATTGCGAGCACATTCGATCAGCACATCGCGGTCAGAGAGTGGCAGGCCCTGGTTCCATGGGCCAATGTCACTGCCGAAACGCGATATGTGAGCATCAGCGACTACCCAGACCTCCAAAAGATTGTTGTAGAAGCAAAAAGTTCTGCCAAGTACGGATCTCAGCCGGATTCGCCGGTGGTAGATGCGCGGCCGGTCTGGTACTGGCTTAGCGAACAGGGCCAAGGGCACATCAAGGATTTCATGAATGTCACACGAGATTTGAACGAGTTTGACATTCCTGTCTTTGTGTTCGCGTTTACAGGTAACTACGAGTTCGGTTTCACGTTCAAGGAGTCAGTTTCGAAAGACTTCGATAGAACGATCTGGGGAGTGGCGCTGTACGATCTTGTCCTGATCAGTCACTCCACAGAGGACTTGAGAAGAGGAGACACTTGGATGTCAGATCCGCGTCAGCCCGGAAAAGGTTTCGGCTTCACGAACACAGTCATACACGAGGTTGGTCACATGCTGGGCCTCATGCATCCATTCGCGACACTGTCCGACCCAACCGAGAACTTTGTCGCGTCCGTGATGGCATACTACCCCTACGACTACAGCTTCAGTGTATTCGATCGAGACGCACTTGGTCGCGGCCAGGCTGATCAATTGCTGCGAGTGACCGCGCAGCTACTCGGTGATACCCCATCCATTCTTGTCAACCAGGGAGACATCTCATCCGCTAAGGCCAGCGTGGCGCGCGCGGAGGAGGCTTATTCTTCTATGAATTACACAGACGCGATCAAGAACAGTCTAGATGCTTTGTTCTCGGCGGCTAGGGCCAACTCGATTGGAGGTGGACTCATTCCCGCATCAGCTTTCGGAACGATCCAACTGATCGGCAGTTTCATCTTGGGCGTACTAGTCACTTACCTTGCACTTCGAAGAAGAGGAAAACCTAGAACCCCAACCATGCCGACTCAGGCTGCACATGTGAGCTATTGTGCAACTTGTGGAAAGCCACTCACCTGGATTAACGAGTACAGCCGATGGTACTGTTACAATTGCCGGAAGTATCAGTAGTCCTGTCGCGGGAAAACGCCATATATGATGCACGTCAATAGTTGAGGCTGTGATGGTTTTGTCGCGAATGGTCAAGGCATTCGAGTTAATTCGCGCGCGAACAGGCAGCGAAGATGCGCTCATGCAACGCCTGATGAAGCTGCCTCAAGTGAAAGAGACTCACCTTCTTGCCGGCAGTTGGGACATCATGGCAACGCTGGCTTTCGAAGAAGAACCAGTTGACCCGAGGGAACGAATGCTTCACGTTGTGACAGACAAGATACGAAGGATGCCTCTTGTCAGAGACACAAACACGATTGTGCCGGCAATGTCCAAGATGCGAGAGATGCACTTGGTTCATCCAGAGCGACGGGCATACGCATTCGTTTTCATAAGCGCCAAGCTAGGGAAGAGCCAAGGCGTAATGAATCAGGTCATGAGGTACAGCGAAGTCGTGGAATCGCACCTTCTGCTTGGAAAATCTGATGTTCTTGCTGTGCTGGAGCTCGAGAAGGGGATTGTCCCGCCGGTGCCTGAGAGAGTTGCTCGTATAGTGACGGAAGAGATTGCCAACATTAAGGACATCACTGGTACAGAAACGCTCTGCCCAATAAGATCCTTGGTAAAGGACTAGCCAATTCTCGCCGAACTGTTTCCGCGAGCGATCAGCACATCTTTCTTAGAAGCCCGTGCAAACCTTCTTTTCGAAAGCCAAGTTCGCCGCTGTCGGTGAACGGTCGCTTTGAACTACTTGGGAACCCGCCTCTGGGCGGATGGAGCCGGAAGCATGGCTCGATGCCCATGTCTCGCAATTTGGCAAATGTGACTTTGCCCGAGTAGAGCCCTGAGACAAGTTCACTCATCCCTGAAAGGTCCGATTTCTCCTTCACGAGCTTCGAAGTCAACCCCAGACCACTAGGCGTTCTTGCTCTGTTTGATAGCAGTAGCTGGATGTCCTCTTTCCTTGCTTCAGCCCAAGTGACGTGGTCTTTGATGCGTTGGAGCATCCCTCTTACAGACGGGTCGTCTCGGAGCAGGACTGTACTGTATCGGCTCTTCATCCTCAGTGAGTTAAGCGTGAGCTCTTCAGGATGCTTGACGTTTGGTGTGCCGTCGAGACGGATCGCGACAAGGTAGCGTTCAGAAGGCTCTTGTTCCTTTTCGACTGGTTTCTCGGTTGGTTTGGATGGAGGAACCTTCGGGGGGGCGCGTCGTGGCTTTGCAGTCTTCCTTGCAGGTTTCTCGGCCTTCTTCTCTCGACGCGGATGTGCCGCCTTCGTTTTCTTGCTCAACTATCTTCAGGCCTTCTTCTCAAAGG
>CAZRNA010000060.1:0-1885 GCA_964601325.1 uncultured Candidatus Bathyarchaeia archaeon | reverse complement strand
GGATGTGCCGCCTTCGTTTTCTTGCTCAACTATCTTCAGGCCTTCTTCTCAAAGGAATGTGCAATCTTCTCGGTCACTTCGTCAAAATGCGCCGGGATTTCCTCGGGTTTGAGTTTGTGCTTCAAGTAGGTAGCGAAGCGTTTTTGATACAAGTCGGGTTTCTCGGAAAGCAGTTTGCCGTAGGCTGCTATGTGCTCTCCTCGTAGCCGTTCTTTGACTGGAATCGTGTCGTCGCCGTGGGGTATCTCCATTCCGGAGTCCACGGCTCCGCTCATTGCCGCGTACAATCGTGATCCTGTGCTGACTGGTCTTGTCCCCACATCTAGTACTGCCTTCGCGATTCCCTTGCTCTTGGCTCTGTACCCAGCCAAGCGTCCTGTGAGATATGCGGCAGGAACGTTCCCTCCCGCGCCCTTCCAAGCGTATTTCTTCAACTCAGATGAGTGCGCAGAGGCGAGGACCAAGTCTCCCGTGGCTTTCGCCTCGACCACCTGGACTGTAACGTGTTTGTTAGCAGGCCGCACAACCAGTCTAGGTAGGCCGGATAACACTAGGCGTTTTCTCTTGCCGTAGTCGGTTCTTGCGTCCCTTCTTCTTCGGTACGACAGGTTGTATTGCGAGCCTTTGACCATCTTCAGTCCACTCCCGTCAATCATCTAGTATACATATGCTAGCAGTCTGCCGCCGACCTTGCGTTCCTTTGCGTCCCTTTGTGAGATAACCTCGCCTGGGCTACTTACGATTAGCAGCCCCACTTCCTTTGAGGGCAGGAATCGTTTCTCCCAATCCTCCATGCGGTCGGACTTGACGGAATACCGAGGTTTCACGACAGCACAGCTGTTGATGCGACCGAGGAGCTGGATTCTGAACTTGCCGGAGCGTCCATCATCGATGTATTCGAACTCTCCGATGTAACCGTTCTTCTGCATCACACGCAAGACTTGACCCATCAGTTTGGACGCCGGCCACACAAGGCATTCCCGCTTGTGCCTGCGTTCATTATTACTGATTGTGGAAAGTGCATTGGCCAGAGGATCTAGCAGCGTCAATTCAGTCTACTCCGTGCGGATCCTCCTCTTCGACCGGCCACTCTGTCTGGCTGCTATTAGTCCTACCTTACGTCCCGGAGGCGTGTTCTTACCGACAGTCGTCGGCTTGCCAGCGTGCTTGTGACGGCCACCACCATGCGGGTGCGAAGCTGCAACCATGGCTTGTCCCTTCGTAATGGGCCACAGTCGCCCTTTCGGCAATAGCCAAGCTCTTCTCGCTCCAGCCTTCATGAACGGCTTCTCAGTGCGGCCTGCACCACTCACGACACCGATCGTGGCTCTGCAGTTGTCCGGCACAGAAACCGAGGTTCCTGAAGGCAACCGTAGTTCCGTTTTGCCTGCTCTGTGTGCGACGACCATCGCGTAGCTGCCTGAGGCTTTTGCCATCTTGCCGCCGTCCCCCGGTTCTCTTTCAATACTGGAGATCATTGTTCCTTCGGGTATCTTGCCTACTGGAAGTATGTTGCCGATTTCAGGGGATGATTCGGCGCCCCGGGAAACTGTCTGGCTGACTAAGATCCCTTCTGGAGCGTTGAGGCAACACGACTTTCCGTCGGAGAACTGCACAAAGGCTAACGGTGACCCCCGGCCTGGGTCGTGAATGATGTCGACAATTGTACCATCCACTCGCCCGGCACTGTCTGTGGGTGTCAATGGGGGATACGAGGCAGGAGCGATTCTCCGATAGATATGTGCCCTGAATACAGTGCCTCCTCGCCCTCTTCTCTGAACGCGTATTCGTAGGCCCATCCACTTTTCCTCAAGACGACCTGTACCTTCTTGGCTGCGAGCCGTAGCTTGCTCCAGAGGACCGGTAGCAGAGTCTTTCGATGTCA
>CAZRNA010000059.1:6538-10855 GCA_964601325.1 uncultured Candidatus Bathyarchaeia archaeon | reverse complement strand
CCAGGAATGCCCGCGATGTGATTCATCCGATACTCATGAGGACTGCCCGGCCATGTTCCAATGCTATGCCTGCGGAAATGTCTGGCAGATCAACCTGCAATAGTCAGGCTGCCGGTCACCAGCGAAATAGATCATGTCTCCAAATACCTCTCTAAGGTTGCCGCGCGACATCTTGCACAGAGCACGGTTCTGCAATTGGTCAAGAAGCATAACCCATTCTGGCCAAATGACGCCTGGTGGCGCTACTTGGTCATGTGTATGATACCATGTACGCGTTTGTGTTATCCAAGCACAGTCTTGTCCCAAAAGCTAATCCTCGTTGGCGGCAGCAATTCGTACTGCTTGCCTAGTCACGGAAAGGAACCCGACAAGGCATTCGTGACAGAGCTCGCCCAGCGATGAGTGGGCGGAATACCCAGAGATAGATTATTGTCTGGTTGGTCCCTTCTTCAGGAAGAAGCCGAGAAACCGCTAGGGGCCAGGAGATTGCCAATAATCGTCAGATTCGAACCTGAAGGAAGGGTTGTGAAAGCCGAGCCTGGCGAGAATCTGCGTCTTCTTGCCAACACATCTGGCGTTTTCATTCGTTCGGACTGCAACGGCGACGGAACTTGCGGAAAATGTCGAATTGTTGCCGCAGAAAATAGCAAGAGCCTCGGCGGACTTACTGCTCCAGAGCGGGACTTGCTTACGGAGAGGGAGGTTCGAGAAGGATACCGGCTCGCTTGTCAAATTCACGTCAAAGAGAATCTGGTCGTCAGGATCCCCGAGGAGACTGGGCTGAGAATAAGGCAAGTTCAATCAACCGGCCTAGAGAGGAAAATGCGCCTCAACCCGAGCGTCAAGAAGACACACGTCACTATTCCTCAACCGACACTCTCTGATGTTCTCCCGGACTCTGAACGCCTGATGCAAGCGTTACGACATAGTGAACAATATTCGGATCTTCGGATTGATCCTGACCTGTTGCCCGGTCTCCCTAGACTTCTTAGGGAATGTGAATGGGACGTCACTGCAGTTCTACCAACCCCTAGCCAAGTCTGTGCGCTAGAACGAGGAAACACAACTTCCACGATCTACGGCTATGCGGTTGATATTGGAACCTCAAAGTTAGTCGGAGTTCTGATCGACCTCGTGACCGGCGAGACCGTCAATACACTATTCGTTGAGAACCCACAGCTCGTCTATGGCGAGGACATAATGTCCCGCATGTCCTTTGCCATGAAAGCACACGAGAACTCGCTCAAACTCAGATCAAGCGTTCTTTCCGCGATCAATCAGCTACTGGAACGATCATGTGCAATGGCTCAGATTACACCGAGTCAGGTCTATGAATTCGTCATTGTTGGAAACACCGCGATGCATCATTTCCTCCTCGGCATAGAATCACGATATCTTGCTTTGTCGCCGTATGTCCCTGCGCTGAAGGAAGCAATTGATCTCCACGCAAAAGACGTCGGAATAGTCGCTCATCCTCACGCCAATGTCCATGTGCTTCCATTGATAGCGGGTTATGTCGGCGCAGATGCAGTCGCAGACGTGCTCGCATCAGGTATACGAGAAACCGACGAGCTCTCTCTTCTGCTCGATATCGGTACGAACACTGAACTCTTCGTTGGGAATAGGAGTGATATCGTGTCTTGTTCCTGCGCGTCTGGTCCCGCGTTCGAAGGCGCTCATATCAGACAGGGAATGAAGGCCGTGCATGGCGCAATAGAGCGAGTCAGTATTGAGCCAACGAGCCTGAATGTTGAATACGAGACGGTAGGCGCAGACAAGCCAGTCGGGATCTGCGGATCTGGGATACTGGACGCAGTTGCAGAGCTATTGAAATGTCGCGTGATTGACTCCAAAGGGCGATTTCAGAAGGTCGACAACAAGCGCCTGATCGAGGTCTCAGGTGATCGAGCGTTCGTCTTGGCATGGGGGAACGAGACATCCACGGGTGATCCGGTCGCGATCACCCAGAGAGACATCGGCGAGGCCCAGCTTGCGAAAGCAGCAATTCATGCAGGCTGCACAATTCTCATGAGCCGCGTCAGAGTGAAGGCATCCGACTTAAAACGTGTCTACGTTGCGGGTAGCTTCGGTAACTATGTGAACCCATCCAGCGCGAAGCTTCTGGGGTTGATCCCCGAGGTTCCGACGAATATCATCAGGTTTGTCGGCAACACGGCCATCGCAGGCGCTAAGATGTGTCTAAGCTCGATCGAGGCAAGAGTGCAGGCCAAGAGGATCGGTGAAGAAGTCAGGTATGTTGAGCTAGGAGCTGATCCGGGTTTCTCAAAGGAGTTTGCGGCTTCGATGTACCTGCCCCATCAGGACCGATCACTCTACCCTGAGACCTGTGAGTTGCTTGGCTTGAAGTGAGGAGCCGTAGTTTCCGTTACCTTCGGTAACATTTATATCCGAGCCGTTACTAAAGGTAACGCTCGATATCCCATGAGGCTCGCCTTCGACACACCCAACCCGTCCGAGATAAGACCAAGGGATATCATGAATTACGGCGCGTTTCGAAGGAAGTTCAGAAAGAACGAAAACGAATCGGAGCTCCAACTGGCCCAGAGATTCCACGCTGCAAGGATACTCTTCGAGAAAGGCAACGATCACGTCTACGCACAAGTTCCACTCAAGACGGAAGACAACCGACTCACATCTTCAGCGAAGATCACTGTAGACATCTGTGGCGTCACCAACGACGACCTGACATTGGTATTCTGTGTAACATCTCCGCCCACTGACGAGCTTCTCAAGAAGCTCAGACTGGTCGAAGAAGCGAGTAACGCACGTGCGCTCATCATGTACCCATTCTCAGTCGGGTTGCCGCGATTCAAATCGGAACACAAGAAGCTGGACGTAGCGCGCGTGCCCTGGCTCGACGAACAGATGGATAACGCGTTCCGAGAGGTCATCGAAATGGTGGAGCTATTTGCAAACCAGACAAGGGTCAGAATGCTCACACCGCTCTTAGAGAAAGGATTCAAAAAGAGAGACTACCGACGAGTGATAAACCCGAAATTACTCTACGAGAATCTCGCTAGCCTTCTTGAGAGTGGAATCATCAACGAATCGGAAGACGAAAGCTACAGGCTCACACAGTTTGGATCAGACCTACTCGGTGAATACTTGGCGTTCTTGGAGCGTGTTAGGCGAGTCATCGAAAGGGAAACCGATGAATCTAGAGGAGGTGAGTCATAGACATGTCAGATTGGGATGATGATTTACCCGAATGGCCTTTCTCAAGGAGAAGACGAGGCACGTCTCCGTTCTTCATACCTGACAAATGGTTCGAGCAATTCGATGAGATGTTCGAACGTATGTTCAAGGAAATGACGAGAGACCTGCCGAAGGATGCAATGACAGAGCGGAAACTACCTGATGGCAGCACAGTCCGGCAATACGGTCCCTACATATACGGCTACTCGATGACGATGGGGCCTGACGGTAAGCCGGTCGTTCGAGAATTCGGAAACGTGAAGCCATCACGCAGACGAGGCATGTTCGGGCTTCCGGAAGCCAAGCTCGAACCGAGCGACACACGTGAACCGCTTGTTGACGTTGTGGAGGACGCAGAGAACGTTAGAGTCGTCGGTGAGCTTCCGGGGGTGGAGAAGAAGGAGATCCAGATGAAATGCGCGGAAGATCTACTGACAATCTCAGTTAACACTCCATTACGAAAGTACCACAAGGAAGTCCAACTGCCCACTGCAGTCGATCCCGACACATCCAAGGCTACTTACAACAATGGCGTACTAGAAGTAATGCTGCGAAAGACAAAGCCGAAACCTCGCGGCAAGGAAATCAGAATAGAATAGAACCGAGGCGGGCGGGAATAAATCTCGCCCGCTATACCCTTTTTCTCTGGATTCATCTTCTCGAGTTTTCGCGTTGTAGAGTAGCCATTATTAACAGATTGCCGAGCGTTTGCCGGTCGAGGCCTATTTCCTGCTAGCATTACTGTCTGCTAAGGATAAGAGGTTCGTCCGCCACTGGACAGGTTTAATACTGCTGTGGCGTTGGCTGAAGCAGATCGACGATGAAGTCTATCGACCTTTCTGGCAACCTGCTAAGGGTTGACCTGGGTCAAGAGACAACTCGCATGGAGCGCTTGCCAGAGGAACTCATGAAGAAGTATCTGGGCGGGCGAGGTCTTGGTGCCAAGATACTCTTCGAAGAGCTCAAGGCCGGCATTGATCCTCTAGGTCAAGAGAACAAGCTGGTCTTCGCGGTTGGCCCGATTACCGGAGCGCCCTTTGGCGGCAATAGTCGTTTCACAGTCATGGCGAAGTCTCCCTTGACAGGCGGATGGGGAGAATC
>CAZRNA010000059.1:0-6438 GCA_964601325.1 uncultured Candidatus Bathyarchaeia archaeon | reverse complement strand
TTGGCTGTACGAGGAACAAAGCCTGTGCCCCTTGCTCATGAGGAGACATTCTTCGATCTGAAGAAGAAACATGCGGAACAATCGTGGGCCGGAGCGGGCAAGCTCATGTACGACTATGGCGAAGACGCCTTCTTGGAACCCCTTAACGAGACTGGCAGGCTCCCGACGAAGGCCTTCCAACGAGGCACCTTCGAGCATGCCAGCGCCCTCAACGCGGAGACGATGAACAAGACAGTACTGGCCGGGCGCCAGACCTGCTACGCGTGCAGGAACTCATGCTACAGGGTCGTCAAAGGCAGCGAACCATATCCAATCGACACGAAGTGGGGCGGCCCGGAGTACGAGTCCGTCGCCGCGCTTGGGTCGCTCTGTCTTGTTGGCAACCTGAATGCGGTATGCAAGGCTAACGAGCTCTGCAACAAGTATACACTCGACACGATCTCGACTGGCGTCGTTGTCGCATTCGCGATGGAGTGCTACGAGAAAGGTCTTCTCACGAACAAAGATACAGGTGGCCTCGAGCTCACTTGGGGGAACCACTCGGCAGAACTACAACTCATCGAGAAGATTGCCAGAAGAGAAGGGATCGGAGATTTGCTGGCTGAAGGGACAGCACGCGCGGCCAAGAAGATTGGAGGAGGCGCCGACAAGTTCGTCTTGACAGTGAAAGGCCAAGAGCTGCCCATGCATGAACCCAGAGGAAAGAAAGGTCTCGGCCTATCCTACGCGGTCTCAAACAGAGGCGCCTGTCACCTTCAGATGGTAGACCATGACGACTCCTGGGAGATGCCTCAGAACATGGCTCCCGAAGTGGGCTTTGTCAAACCAGCCGACCGATTGGACACGAGCATCGACAAGGTCCGACTTGTCAAAGCAGCAGAGGATTGGAAATCCATGATCGACTCGTTGACGTTATGCGTGGTAGACAGCTTTCCAGGGGGCCCAACGCCGGAAGTCATCTTTGGGCTAGTTAACGCAGTCACAGGTTGGAACATGAAACCGACAGAACTGGTGAAGATCGGCGAGCGCGCAATCAATCTCTGCAGAGCCTTCAACACAAGGGAAGGCTTCTCACGCAACGACGACACTCTCCCCGAGCGACTATCGGACCCTCTGCCCGACGGACAGTACAAAGGCCAGAAGATCAGCAAAGGAGAGCTCCAATCAATGCTCGACAACTACTACGAACTCCGCGGCTGGGACAAGAGGACCGGAATTCCAACAGCTGCAAAGCTCAGAGAACTGGACTTGCATTTTGCCGAACACCAGCTGGAAACGCTCAAGAAACTGTGATGAGGTCTGGCGTACGGTAGTTCAGCATACTAACCACAGGCTGTCTGAGTGTCACGCGTTTACCTGACATGAGAACTGGACTGAGCGGTGGCTCTGCAGGGAAGATGTGTCGAATGTCTGCGCTGAAGATTGCAGTGGATCTTGACGGGGTCCTCGCTGAGGCGATGATTGTCTGGTGTGATTTGTACAACAAGCGCTACGGCGGGTCTCTCGGGCTCGAAGACATTCGTGGTTGGGATGTCTGGAGAATCGTTAAGATTCCACGGGACCAGTTCTTCAGCCTACTCGATAAAGCTTGGCTGGATTGGGAGAAGATGCCTCCTACAGAGGAGGATGTTGGAGAGCAGGTCAAGCTTCTTTGCGAGTTCGGAACCGTCGATATTGTCACAGGGAGAAGTGCCCATACGGTTAGTCAGGCGAAAGAATGGTTGAAGGCGCATGCAGTTCCGTACGATCGATTCGTTAGAACCGAATCCACGTTGGCAAAGATCAATCTGAACTACGATGTCTTCGTTGATGATTCTCCGGAGCTGATGAAGCTAATCGCTTCAAGATCGACAGCTCTTGGCATACTTTACACGAGGCCTTGGAATCGTGACACGCAGATGCCTACCGTGGTACGCAGGGTAGACACATGGGCCCAAGTTCCCCCAATTGTTCGTGCTGTAAGCACGAGACCACATGCGAGCTTCTGATTCAAACATGCCTCAGGGTGCGACTCTCGGGAAGCAACAACCAACGGGTTTCTGGTGAATGGCCGCAATGCCACAGAAAGTGATTCTCTCTTGGAGCGGGGGCAAGGACAGTGCAATAGCTTTCATGGAACTCTCACGCGACTCACGCTACACGATTGCATCCTTGCTGACAACTATTACTGCGGGTTATGAGCGCATCAGCATGCACGGGGTTCGAGTCTCCTTACTCGAACAACAGGCTAGTTCGCTCGGTGTCCCACTGGTCAAGGTCACAATCCCTCAGGGATCAAGCAATGCACGGTACGAATCGGCGATGCGTAATGTACTGACACGCGCTCACACGGATGGAGTGACGGCTGTCGCATTTGGAGACCTCTTCCTAGGGGACATTCGACAATATCGTGAGGAGAAGCTGTCCCAAGTAGGCATGAAAGCCATATTCCCCGTCTGGAAGAGGAACACGCGTGAATTAGCCAATAGCTTCCTGAAGGCCGGATTCAAGGCGATTCTTGTGTGCGTGGATTCCAAGGTCCTAGATCGGTCGTTTGTCGGACGGGCCTTTGACGAGTCGCTACTAGCAGACTTGCCTTCCGGCGTCGACCCATGCGGGGAAAACGGGGAGTTTCACACATTCGTTCATGCTGGGCCGATCTTCAACCACCCGATCCCGATCAAGTCGGGAGAGACAGTTCTGCGGGAGAATCGCTTCTGGTACTGCGATCTGCTGCCGGCAGAACGAGCAGGTGACTTCTACTAAGCAGTTGCCGGCGTCGCTGAGTAGACCTTGGTACCTTGATTGACTAGTCCTCTGACTCGGCCAATCAGCGTCGGTCCGATGGCGAACATCAGCACCGCGGTCGTGAGTTCGTGAACGAATCCGAAGGGATACGGTGCAGGAGAACCAGCAAGGAATGGCACGTATAGTGACAGTATGGAGATCCACCACCTGATTCCGAGGATCCAGTTTAGAAACACCGACGTGACGATGTCATAGATCGCGGTCAAGAAGAAACCGCCAACGGCGAGTTCAAGCCTTGTTATCCATGTTCGTCTGCTCCAGAATAGACCAGCAAGGAATCCGATGCATGCCATGGATGCGGAATCGATGATCGTCCAGTATCCGGCTCCGAAGTAGATGTCGCTGATAAGCATTGACATCAGACCCACAACAAATCCTGTAATCGGGCCTCCGATGATGCCTGCGGTGAGCCCGAGAAAAGCAACAGGTTTTACGTTCGGTGGGCCACCAGCCAACACGATCCTAGAAGCAACACTAAGGGCAGTCAAAGACGCCATAAGAGTCAAGGTTCTCGTGAATGACGCGCTGCTGTTGGGTTTCAATGGGCGACTCGCGACCGCTCGGAAGCCATAAAAGGGATGTAGGCTAATTAACCTAGCCTCCATTGGTGGAAGCATGAAGCCGGTCGCTGTGGCGTTGAGCTTTCTTGTCATAGTTGCTTTGGCGGCTTCGGTTGTCGGCGTTGGCCCAGTACAAGCCATGATACTTAACCAGCAGACAACGGTCAGCGTCAACATAGGAATAAACTACGGAACCGGGCCTATTGAGTGGCACAACAATACCGCCGTTCCTTCCGGCGAGAATCTTCTGAACGCGACTATGAGAGTTGCCACAGTAGACTTCAACACCTACCCTGGCTTAGGCGCGTTCGTCACGGGAATAAACGGTAGGAGTCAGGATCCTGCAGCCAGCCTGTATTGGATGTTCTGGGTTTACAATTCACAGATTCAGCAGTATGAGCTACCTTCGGTCGGTGCGAGCTCGTATCTGCTTACTTCGGATCAGACAGTTCAGTGGTATCTTTCCAGTAGCACGCTGGGGCCGAACACTTCAGTCTCACTCAACGCTCGTCTGGATACTTCAACGGACCCTCCGACGGCGGTGATCTCGGGATCAATCCACCCAACCCCGATGGCTCCTGTGAATGTGACTCTTGAGTACAGTCAGAATCAAGGGGCCAATTACCTAGAGATCGCTCGCATCACGAGCGAGACTGATGGAACTTTCAGCTACTCTTGGAAACTTCCTGGCGGCGGGACGTTCATGATAAGAGCCGATACTCAGGGTGTGAAGAGTTCCCCAGCCTCAATAGGAGTAAGCAATGGCGTCCCAGGATTCCCCTTAGAGTCGTTGCTCATGGGAAGTGCATTGGGTCTGCTCCTCTTGATCTTGCGGCGCAAAAGGCGCTCTCTCTCGCACAAGTGACAGCATCTGGTCGTAGAGCCACCAGTCTGAGTGTCTGACCTCACGACTAGGTCGTCGTGCTATTCGCGTGGGGTCTCACACCTGCTTCCGGTCTTTGAAGCGTTCTTCCTTCGAGACGTTGCCTCTTTCATGATATCCGCGAGCCTCCCAGTAGCCGTCCTCGTAGGACAGCATGAACTCAATCTTCGTGAGCCACTTGGCGCTCTTCCAAACGTACAAGTGAGGAATCAATGGCCGAACGGGAAACCCTTGTTCAACTGGAATAGCTTCACCATTCATCTTGAAAGCAATCATGGAATCCTCAGCCATCGCGTCCACGAGCGGCACCGGAGTGGTGTATCCGTCCGCACAATGGAACATCGCCCACTCCGCCTCCGGTCTTACCCTGGCAAGTCTTGCAAGCTCGCGAAACCGTACGCCTTCCCAAGCAACATCTTTGATTGACCACTGAGTCACGCAATGAAAATCTCTCGTCAACTTCACCTGTGGCAAGTGCTGGAGTTCTTCGAAAGATAGGCTGAGCTCGTTCTCGACAAGGCCGCTAACCGATAGGCGCCATGTCTCAAGTTTGATTCTTGGCACCCCAAATGCTGAGTAGATTGCAAAGCGCTTTGCATAGAATTGACCTGGAGCTATCGGAATCTGAGCTACCATGGTGCCCTTCGACCTTGGGTGAGTGGAAAGGCGACGGAGTGTGTCAGAAAGGCGTTTCGGCTCTCAACTTTCGCCCGTGTCTCCGCACAGTTCACGAACGCATAAGTTTTCACTCTGGAAGCTCCATACAGTAAGACCTGACCGGAGTCACCCGATATGAAGGCCATTCCTCAGCTGATTGTAGAAGGCGATGTCCTGCCCGAGTCATGGGAGAAGAGCCTCCTCCTGCTTTGCGAGCGAGGCATCAAGTCACGCAAAGAGTCATACACGAACAAAAGTGGCGTCGACGAGATCCTGGAAGCGTCCATGAAGATAATTGTGAACGAGCCATTGAATGAGCCAAGGATACACGTTGGCTGCGAAGGCCTGATGAGTCTTACAGGCTACGTCGACGAAGTACTCGACGGAATCAAGGATTCTTGGATCGGACGAGGATGGGACTACACGTACCACCAGCGCCTATTCGAGTACGAGCAGGCAGGGCAGAAGACTGATCAAATCAGTCAAATCATCAAGAAACTGAAGCCGACATCTTTCTCCAACAGGGCTCAAGCTGTCACTTGGATGCCGTGGAGAGACTACGAGGTTGCCGGTCCACCATGCCTTCAGCGGATCTGGTGCAAGATAGTCGACGATGAATGGCTTGAGATGCACACTAGCTGGCGAAGCAGAGACGCGTACAATGCCGCATTCATGAACATGTACGCCTTGACCCTGCTTCAGAGAATGATCGCGGACAAGATTGGAGTCAGAGTGGGAAGATACGTTGATGACAGCGACAGCTACCACGTCTACGACAGGAACTTCAAGAGCCTTGAACGCTTTTCATCCGCCGTAGAGGCTTCGAAGAAGAGTGGCCGGCCGAGTTGGATGCCGAGCGACTCGTTGAAGATCTTCTCAAAGAAGTGACTTGTCTCAGCCTTCCTCGGTTGGAGTTCGGGCGACCTGAGTCGAGGCGTCGCTCCCACTCTAAGAAGAAATGGGTATTTCGTTTCGCTACTGCAATCGTGTCGACGGTCAGCTGTTCATCCTTGACCTATGGCTGCTAGGAAGCTTCCTTCGTCCACTCCGGTGATATCTAGCGTCTTGAGGTTAGAAGCAAGACCTGCAACTATTCGGATCTGTGAACTCGGTCTTCTCAATTCCTTAGAAAGCCACTTGACGATCTCTCGGTTTGCTTTTCCTTTGACTGGAGGGGCATTAACCCGCATTAGTAGACTTCCATCGGTCTCCAATTGGAGCTTTGTCTCTTTGGCGTTAGCTACGACATGAACGACGATACGTATGCCGTTCTCTATCCTCATAATTGACTGCTTCAAGCTACCCAGTCTTCTGTTTTCGACCTGTTGCTGCCGTGTGGACATCGTTCCCTGAAGCGAGATTCTTCACAGCTTCCAACGCAACTCGCAACGATCTCTGCTCAGCCAGGGTCTTGGTCTTCTCTGACTCTGCGAAGGACACTCCTGGTAAGGTACCTACGATTGCGGATACCATGCCAAAGTGTGCGTGGCTCTCTTGAGCTGAGACGGCTATTGCCGAGAGTTCCATTTCGGTGGAGCGACAGTTGTGTGC
>CAZRNA010000058.1:0-10894 GCA_964601325.1 uncultured Candidatus Bathyarchaeia archaeon | reverse complement strand
TTCGTAGTTGACGAACCAGATTGGGCTGTGAAGATAGAGGGTGCTCTTGATGTCGAACTCGGTGTTCATCTCAATGATCCTATCTACGGTGTCCTTTGCCAAGAACTCGTGCAGATTGCGGATTTCTCTTTGCGCAATTTCCTTCGCCTCCGTCGCGTCCAACTCGGCGTTGAGGACCTTTGCGTTCGCGTCGATCTTCGTGAAGTCATATGGTATCTTTGCGTCAAGAGGTATCTCGTATGCCCTTGTCGGGAAGTCAGATCCACGCCTAGCCAAGACGAGCCAACTGTACTCGTTCTCGGTATCCCATTCCTTCGTGACTGGCGGGCTGATTCTCTCAAAGATTCCTCTGCAATGACTGCGCGCTCCCGTAACAACCACCCAGAATGGGAGGTAGAATAGCTCACTCTCGACGACCGTTGCCTTGTGAGCAAGATCCCTCGGAGCGGCGAAGCTACCACTCATCCAGCTCCCTACAGACTCCGCCACCTTCGTACCCGCGTACTCGTTGACGATCAGTGAATGCTCGAATTCGAAGGGCTTGCCCGTCTCTATCGCGCTGGTGAATCCGCAGTACTTACAGGTGACAAGGATTTCGCCGGGCTTGATGGAAAGAGGACCGCCGCAGTGAGAGCAGCTGATTTCCTTCACTATGTCACTCAAGCCCAGCCATCCCAGCGAAGGTGCGTTCCTCGTGATTCGGCTTTAAATCATTCTCGTCGGTTGAAAACTGACTTGTCTCCCCAAGCACACGCCCTAGGAAAGCACTGCGTTTACGGTTCGCGTCATGTTCCGCCGTGAGTCTAATTCTCATAAGGAGGATGGACACACTAACCGTTCAAGGTCAGCGTGGGTCGCTTTGAAAGCAGTGGTTCTGGCGGGCGGAAAGGGAACACGACTGAGACCGCTGACCTATACCAAGCCGAAACCGCTGCTTCCACTGGCTGGGGAACCAGCGATAGTTCGCCTAATTCAGAAACTTGCGCATGATGGAATCGACGATGTCATTGTGACTACAAACTACTTCGCTAAGTTACTGCGAGCGACGCTCGGCGATGGATCCGACTACGGAGTGCGCATTCGTCACGTGGAAGAGAAGACCCCGCTTGGAACCGCCGGTTCGGTGAAGAACTCGGAGTCGTTGATCGATGAGACGTTCGCAGTGATTCAAGGCGATAATCAATTCGAGTTCAACATGGACGAGATAGTGGGCGTCCACAGAGAGCTCGGCGCAATGGTCACGATGGCGCTCGTCAGAGTCGAGAACCCATCGGAGTATGGCATAGTTGAGCTTTCGGATGGCAGAGTTACTCGTTTCTTGGAGAAGCCCAGCCCACAGGAGTGCTTCAGTAGTCTGATCAATGCGGGAATCTATGTGATCGAACCTGACGTACTCAGACTCGTTCCAGAGGGAAGGCCCTTCGATTTCTCAAGGGACTTGTTTCCGCAAATGCTCAAATCGGGAATGGTGCTTGCGGGTTCTCATGTCAGCGGCTTTTGGGTCGACGTGGGTGATCCTAGAAGTTACCTCAAAGCTAGCTTCTGGGCGCTTGATAATATTGAGAAAGAAGGACGGATTGGAAGTGATAACGCTGGGCGGACGTTGGAGAAATCCGTCCCGGAGTCAGCGACTCTCAGAGGACCAATTCATCTCGGAAAGAATGTGCGCATACACAAAGACGCCTTGGTCGGGCCCTACGCGTGCATCGGAGACGGAAGTGAAATCTCAGCAGGCGCGAAGATCGTCTTTTCAGTGGTGTATGAGAACACGCGCATTGGAGAAGACGCGGTTCTCAACTCGTGCATTGTGGCGGAGAAGTGTAGGATCGGGGATCGAGTGCAAATCGAACGGAACACGCTTGTCGGAGCGGGAACGGAAGTCGGGGAGGACTCGCGCCTTGCAGCTGAGTCAAAGGTCGGACCCTTTGCTGTCGTGGAGCCGCGATCAGTAGTGCAAGGGACCTTAACGCCATTTGCGAACGACATAGAAAGAATATGTCAGCTTCTCGAGAAATCGCACTCAGGCCTAGGATTGACAATTGATGAAGCCAAGGTGTGTGGCGCACTGAGCGAACTGGGTGAAGCCGATGCGAACTCTGTCGCACGATTTGCGAAAGTCCCCTACTCAACAGCGAACTCGATACTTGTCAGCCTTCAAGAACGCGGGATTGCCATCTCATTTGGAAACGCGCCCAAATTGTACGCATTGACGCAAGAGGATGTAGGAGACGCCCGAAAGGAAACCTAGCCTCACGGTCGTTGTCGTCACGCTGCCCACCATGGATCATCAGCAACACATCGCGAAATCAAATGGGCACATTGGCCCGTCATGGGCAGAACTCGGTGCGATCGGAAAAGCCATAACCCCGGCTCCATGGCGTATCTGCATTAGGAAGGACTGCTCGCCAGTGCCGAGGGGAATGTCGCATTCCAAGATCGCCTCATTGCTACTCTTGGCCTTCGCAGTCATGATGCCCCTTTCGCTGCCACGCCTAGCCCAGAGCGAAATGATCATTGTGATCCACGGATCTCAGGCAACCACTGTTACGACGACAACCAGCAACGCAACATCAACGAACGAGACGAGCGCTACGTCATCCTCTGGCCTATGGGACCTGTTCATTCCCGTGCTGATCATAGGAGTTGGAGCGAGCCTGACTGTGATAGCTGCCGCTGTGGTAGCAATCAGGAGACGGCATGCGAGACTCGTGCCAGCTATTCAGTTGATCTGCCCGCGATGTCGTGCGCCGATCAGCCCATATGATGTGGCCTGTCGGAAGTGCCGCACGCCACTCTATCACCCGTATAGGTACTATCAGCGACGTCGATAGGTTTCCGCAGGCACACAATTCCGGGCGCATTTCGCCTCAGACAGATTGAATACCTTCACTCATTCCTATGTGATGGCGACTGGCTTTGCGGATCGGAATCGTCGGCGGAACAGGAAGCATGGGGAGAGGACTCGCGCTACGCTGGGCACTGATGCACGAAATCTGGCTTGGTTCAAGACGAATTGAAAAAGCAGAGACAGTCTCACGCGAGTACGAGTCAGTGGCCCGCGGATTCTACGGAAACCGAATGAAGGGCAGTATCAAAGGGGTCGTGAACTCAGATATCCCGCCACTTGTCGAAATGATTGTTCTTACCCTACCGCCGAGGCATGCGATCGAGACCGTGGGACAGATCAAGGACAAGCTGACTCCCCAACATGTGATTGTCTCGGTAATTGTTCCAATGGCTAGGGAAGGAAAGCTCTTCAAATATTCCCCTATCATAGTAGGCGGCGAGGCTGCATTCGAGAAATCAGCCGCCGAACTAGTTGCTGACGAAGTAGGAAACGTCCCGGTCGTATCGGCCTTCCAGACTGTTCCCGCGTCTTACCTAGGAGACCTCGACTCGATTCTGAACATAGACGTCCTCATCAGCGGCGAAGACGAGCATGCGCTGGAGACAGTCACGAAGATAACTCATGACATACCGAACCTGCGGGCATTGAGAGTTGGCCCTCTCTCGAACTCAAGGATGGTGGAATCGATCACGCCGCTTCTCGTGAACGCGGCGATCCTGAACAACTTGAAGGACCCGTCGATCAGGATAGTTCCTTGGTTCCCGTCAGACTTCACCGAGGAATGACCTCATGCCCGAATGTAACGAATAGACTCGGTTGTAGCCTCTAGATGGCTTCGACTACGGGCATTGACGTGTCGAACTTTTTCACGTACCTTGCTATGTCCTTGAATGCCTCAAGGTGTTCTTCGATCTCCTCTTTTGTGTGGAGGACTGAGATCGTCCATTGTTCATCTGGAGAGGGACCTGCGGGCAATATGCCACGATTCATCATGGCAAAGAGGTACGCAAACCATTTTCCGATGTGACAGTCCTGGAAGCTTCTCCAGTCCGTGACTGGTTTGGAGGAAAATGCGACGGCTCCGCTTAAGCCGGCGTGAGAGATCTGGGCAACAAGCTCTTCATCGTCTATGATGTCCTGATAGCCTTTCGCTAGAGTCTCGCACAGGCTAGTTGCTCCATTCATCGCCTCTCTTGTTAGGACTTTCGACAGGGTGGCGATCCCCGCTGCGACACAAAGCGGGTTTGCGTTGAATGTGCCTGCGTGGCTTACGACGCCTGGAACGATCGTCTCCATTATCTCTTTCTTTCCTGCTACTGCCGAGATTGGCACTCCGCCTCCAATTGCCTTGCCCAAGGTGATGAGGTCAGCCCTCACCTTCTCGTAGTCATAGATTCCGCCATAGAATTTTCCGCAAGTCTTTATCTCATCGAAGATTAAGACGAAGTTGTACTCATCTGCAAGTCTTCTCAGCCCCTCCAGAAAGCCAGGTCGCGGGATAACGTAGCCCATGTTCATCGGGATGGGCTCAAGGATCATTCCCGCAATCTCAGAGCGATTCTTTCGTACTATCTCCTCGACTGCTTCCAAGTCATTGAAGGGCGCGACTAGAGTGTTCTTGTACACTCCCTCAGGAATCCCAAGCGACGATGGGACTTGATTAGGGAAGCGTGGATCCCCCGCCTTGGATCTGGCCGGCTTCACACTCACGAGGGTTGTCTCGTTACCTCCGTGGTAGCACCCCTCGAATTTCACAATCTTGGGTCTACCGGTGAAGCTCCTCGCGAATCGAGTCGCATACATTGTGGCTTCAGCCCCCGTGCTGGAGAGTCTCACTTGATCGACGCCAAATCGTTCGCAGAGCATCTTCGCGAACTTCGGCGTTTCTCCCCATTCGAATCCGTAGTCTGTTCCGTTCTTGATTTGTTCGATTAAGGCCTCAGCGACGATCGGGTGACTGTGTCCAGCAACGAGGGCCCCGAACCCCATGTTGTAATCTGTGTACTGATTTCCGTCTACGTCCCACATCTTTGTGCCCGCTGAACGAGAGAAGTAGAGCGGGTATGGGTCACTGTACCTGTAGGTGCTGTGCACACCAAACGGTACATCGATTCTTGCGCGTTCGAAGATCTCTCTGGACTTTGGCGTCTTCTCCAGGAGTCTCCTTAGTTCGGCATCTTGAAGGGAACTCAAGACTCAATCACGAGGACTTGCATCCAGAATTCATTTAACGATTATGTACATCACACGTATGCGACCCGGGCAACACCCAGTTGAGGTTTCACTTGCCTCCCTTTGCACCAAGAACAAGCAGCAACTATCTGCTGAGCGGGACAGCTTCGGAGAGTGCGTGTCCACTAACATCGACTCTGCAGGCTAGGCAGCATCTAAGAGCAAATGCATGGCTTCTTCAATAGACAAGGGATTCGGCTAATTCTTAGAGAGACGTAGCCTCACCACAGCAAGACACAGTGATACGGCGAGTGTTATCGTCGCCAAGGCGTTGAGAAGAGGTGAGACGCCTCCTCTGCTTGCCATCGCATAGATCCTTAACGGGAGAGTCTGGAACCCTGGCCCTGCCGTAAACGCGGTCTTCACGAAGTCATCATACGAGACGGTGAAAGCGAGAAGTCCACCGGCTATGACACCGGGAAGTATTAGCGGCAATGTGACATGATAGAATGTTCGAAGTTCGTTGGCGCCGAGAGATCTTGCAGCTTCCTCAACGGACCGGTCGAATCCGACGAGCCTTGATCTGATCACTATCGTAGCGTAGGAGATCGAGAATGCGATGTGGCCTATGACTACTGTCACTGCTCCAAGCGGTATCCCAGTGAAGACGTAGAAAAGCAAGAGAGAGAGCGCTTCTGTAATCTCTGGAATAACCACTGGGAAGTACAATGAACTGTCTAGGATTGATTTGCCCCGGAAACTGTACCTGATCATGGCAAAAGCCACCATTGTGCCTAGAACCGTCGATACTACGGTCGTTAGTCCGGCGACCCAGATACTATTGTAGAAAGCTGTCCAGACAGTTGCGTCTGCCAGTAGCGTATCATACCATCTGAGCGAGAAGCCACGCCAGACAGCAAGCAGCTTGGAGTCATTGAAAGAGAAGACCACCATGATCAGTATCGGAGCGTAGAGAAAGGCATAGAGAAGGAAGGAGTAGCCCTTGAGTATCGTGTCCCCAGTTTTTCTCTTCATATGGCCATCTCCTCACCTTTCGTGACGTACTTCATGTAAAGTCCGACCATCAATACGACGAGAGCGATCAGGACTATCGAAACGGCGGATCCGAACCAGAGGTTACGAGCCTTGAGGAAGAGTGTCCAGATGAGGTTGCCAATCATGAAGGACTCCGTTCCTCCGAGCAGTTGAGGTATTATGAACTCGCCCACGGAAGGAACGAAGACGAGGATTGATCCAGCGCCTATTCCAGACATGGTCAATGGCAACGTTACGTTGAGAAACGATTCGGCGGGTCCTGCGCCTAGGCTGCCCGCAGCCTCCAAGAGCGACTGATCCAATTTCTCCATTGAGGCGTAGAGTGGCAGGATCATGAACGGCAGGTAGTTGTAGATCATTCCCAGCAGAACAGCCTGTATGTTATACATTAAGTTCAGAGGCTGGGAGATCAGGCCCAGGCTGAGCAGTGCCACGTTTATGATTCCATTCACATCAAGAATTGTCATGAGTGCATAAGTTCGAAGTAGAAAACTGACCCAGAATGGAATGATCACAAGCAACATCAGCGTCTCTTTTCGACGCCCACCCTTCACCGCGATGTAGTAAGACATTGGATAGCCGAGCAGAAGGCATGCAGCCGTTGTCGCAAGCGCCATCAGCAACGACCGGCTGAAAACTGAGGGCACGACTGTACTGAAGAAGTCCACGTAGTAGCGAAGCGTCGCGTCAAATCTGAACTGTCTCAGGATGTCGATCATTCCAAGAGAGTAGAGAACAACGATGGCAAACGGTGTGAAAAAGAAGATGGCTAGGTAAATCGCCGTAGGCGAAGCCAGAAGTGCAACAGTGAACCTGCGGGGTTTCTTCCGAACCGGCTCAGTTGTTGCGACTTGAGTTTCGTCAGTGTTTTTCGAGCTTGATCACCGTCGCGTCTATCTTGTTCCAACCTATGTGCGTCTTCTCACCCATCTTCAATGGAACCGTCGGATTAGCTCGGATCTTTAACGGCAAATTGTCGCCCACTCTGACAGAAACAGACACATACGACCCTTGATAGACGATGTCTTCCACTTTTGCCTCAAACAAGTTGTCCAATCCCTTGAGGCCTGGTCCTATGCTCACTCTCTCTGGTCTAATCGAGAGAACGCCCTCACCCAGCCACTCCTCGCGATCGACCAAGATCGGATGAGGCAGGCTCTTGCATGCGAACTCCGCCGACGCTCCTAGGTTTCCATCCAAGAAATTGGTCTCGCCAATAAAGTTCGCCACGAACTGAGTCTTCGGCTTATCATAGATCTCTCTCGGAGAGCCGATCTGATCCACCTTCCCCGCGTTCATCACAGCAATGTTGTCCGACATAGTCAGAGCTTCGCCTTGGTCGTGCGTAACGTAGATGAAAGTCGTCCCTACCTGTCTCTGAATCCTCTTGAGCTCAAGTTGCATGTGCTGCCTGATCTTCAGATCAAGCGGCCCAAGAGGCTCGTCCAACAATAGGACGCCAGGCTCTTTCACCATCGCCCTCGCAATTCCCACTCTCTGCTGTTGTCCTCCACTAAGCTGATGGATCCTTCTGTTCCCGAGATCCGGAAGACCGACCAACTCGAGGGATTGGTTCACTTTCTTCTTTATCGCCTCTTTTGCGACCTTGGCCATCTTGAGCCCGAACGCTATGTTGTCGAAGACACTCATGTGAGGGAAGAGTGCGAGGTGTTGGAAGACTATGCCGACGTTCCTCTTGTATGGCGGAATATCATTCGCGACCGTCTCGCCGAGCTTGAGAGTTCCCTCGTCCGGGTCCTCGAAACCAGCGATGATTCTCAGAGTTGTGGTTTTCCCGCAGCCACTCGGGCCTAGGAAAGAGTAGAACTCGTTCTTCCTCACGCCAAGAGAGACGTGGTCGACAGCGGTTACTGTACCAAAGCGTTTGGTGACGTCGATGAGTTCGACTTCGAACATTCTGTGGACCAGGCTGGGAAAGAGGGCAGCGTGAGACTATTTAGCTTGAACTCACGCTAGAAGCTAACCGACTACGTCAAGCCATACTGTCTGATACTTCTCCAACTCTGCCGCTGTCACCGGTTTCATGATCTCAAGTTTCTTGTACACGTCTTCAGGCGGGTAGATTGATGGGTCTCCGACCACGTCCTGGTTCAAGAAAGGAACCGAGTCTTTGTTGGGGTTTGCGTAGTATCTTGCATTCGATATTATGGCCATTACAGTTGGATCCAAGATGTAGTTGATCCACGCATGCGCTGCAACAGGGTGCGGTGCGTCCTTGAGAACCGTCATGTTATCCACCCAGAGAGTGCAACCCTCGTCTGGGATCGTGTACTTCACGTCAGGGTTGTCCGCTACCGCAACGAAAACATCTCCGTTGTATGCGTGGGAGATCATGAATCTCCCACCAGAGAGTCCGGGGATATACTCAAGAGCTCCTGTGTACTTCGCGAGGTAGGGTTTCTGAGCTAGCAAGATCTGTTTTGCTTCGCTTAGATGAGCGTCGTCCAGGTCGTTCAGAGAATAGCCCAGATACTTCATGGCTGCGCCGATCGTTTCCCTCATGTCGTCGAGCATCGTCACTGTCTTGTTGTACTTCTGCACTCTTGCAGGTTCGAAGATGTCCGCCCAACTCGTGACATTATCAACCTTCGCCGAGTTCCAACCGATCCCAGTTGTTCCCCAAAGATATGGCATGGAATGCTTGTTGCCGGGATCATAGTCAGGATTCTTGAATTTATCATCTAAATGGATCACATTCGGAAGCAGCGCGGAGTCGAGTTCAGCCAGCAGTCCGAGATCGACGAACTCTGGAATCATGTAGTCAGTGATCATAACGACGTCGTAGCCACTGTGTCCAGGAGTGACCTTTGCCCTCATTTCGTCTGTACTCTCGTACGTGTCGTATACGACATTGATTCCCGTGTTCATCTTGAAGATATCGATTAGATACTCGGCGATGTACTCACTCCAAGTGTAGACTCTAACCTCGCCTTCTGGTTGGACGGGGATCTTCTTCTTCAGATTCTCAAGTTCAGCTTTGAGACTCTCTTCTTGGCTAAGTGTCGTCTGCGCACCATAGTAGTTGCCAGCGACAGCACCGACAGCCGCTCCGACGACTCCAGTAGCCGCCATCTTCACGAAGTCTCTTCGACTAGACTTGCTCAAGGAACATCACACATAGGTCACTTGTGATTCAGCTTTAAGACTTTGGGGAAGAGAATATCTAGTAGAATTTTCGTGTCTCTGCGGAGTGTTCTTCCACTCTGATTCTTCTCTTCCCGACTTCAATGAAGAACGGTATTGGGTCAACGACAGCCTCAGCTGGAAAGACACCGGCTTCCTTGATCTTTCCTGTTGCCTGCCATTCTGAGACCACTGACGGAGGTACCGCGGTGTCACGTCCTGAGGATATTCCTCTCTTGGGGTCGTTCCACGTGATTATGTGGTACGTCACTGTGGTTGGAGACTCCTTTCGAAGACCGAAAACATCTATCCTGAACGCGTCATATTCGTACTCTGTGCGCGGAGGACGCTCACTCCTTGATTTCGAAATAGCGTTTTGATACATTGCAGTCAAGTAGTCCAGGGGAGAAACTCTCGCATCGCCAATTGCGATGAGCGCCGTGTCAGCGAACCCTAGATTCTTCAGAGTCTTGAAGGTCGCGAAATCTGTGCTTGGAAATCCAATCCGGAATGTAACGTTGCGACAACCTTTTCCGACGTATTTTCCGATGGTTGCAGGCTCGGAATGTTTCACATAGTACGCAGTGATCTTGCCAATTGGATCCTGCATGGTCACAGTGGTTTCCCCTGACAGGATCGGTTGCTTGACGTGTTTACCGTTTAGCCACATGACCGGCTCTTGCGTGAATTCGTCCATGACGGTTCGTATCGAGTAGCCAGGCCATCCCGCCTCCTTTGTCGGGAGAGTGTTGCCCCACGAGCAGTAGATATTGATCGTGTCAACCTTGTCGAGCTTGGCTGCGCCTGCAGCCGCAGCAATGTTCGTTAAGCCAGGAGTGCTGCCGAGGCCGATCGTTGCTTTGATTCCAGCATTCTTCCACTTCTTATGCAGCTGCAATTGCTTCAAAGTGAAGTCGAAAAGCCCGCCCAAGTCGGTGTAATGAGCGCCAGCGCGTAAGCATGCTTCCATGACGGAGAGGTTTGTTTGATACCAGGCACAGTTCACGACCGTGTCCACTTTCTCCGCTTGAGCTATCTTGGCCACGTTATCTGTGTCCCTTGCGTCAAGCTCCATCACTTTGACGCGTTTGGCCAGTCCGAGATCTGTCATGGCCTTCTTGACATTCACCAGCTTCCGGCTGGATGCTATCACGTCCGCCTTGTAGAACTCAACCAAGTCTTGAACCGCGTATGCTCCAATTTGCCCTGAAGCCCCTAAGACCAGAGTCTTCATGATCTAACCTCCTATCCATTGCCTATTTGATTTCTATTTGAGACTACCCACTCGAAGCAATCCAAACAGGGACAAGAATCTAAACTCTGGACGTCTCTATCTGAACATGTATGTCGAAGTCTTTCGCTTTCTCAATGAAGCTCTCAGCGTTCAAGCACTCTGGAACAATCACGCCACGGTTCTCAATGCGTCCTTCGGCCACCATAAGTGCACAGACCGCAGCCGGAGTTCCGGTCAAATAGGAAGTGGCGTTTGTATGGTACCTTGTGAACGCCTCGTCATGCGACATGCTAGCATAGAGTTTGTGCATATGCGGTGTTCCGGCTACCTCCCCTCTGACTTCTACCAAGATTCCGGCGTTTCCTCGTATCTTGCCGGCGATCAGAGCGGGAGGAGGCAACAGATGCAAGAGAAGGCTCATCGGCTTGACTTTCGCTCTT
>CAZRNA010000057.1:0-11250 GCA_964601325.1 uncultured Candidatus Bathyarchaeia archaeon | reverse complement strand
ATCCTTCTTTACCAGACTTCAAGATCGCAGTCATGTCCGGGTTGACCGTCGAAAGACGTTTTCCTGCTTCTTCAGGTTCCCTGACCCCAGTCATGTATTCAACCTCAGCCTCGTTCAGAAACAGGTAGCTTGTGCATAGTAGGACCCGCCGGAGTTTCTCCATACCTGCTTCTGCCCTAACCCCGGGATCCCATGCAACGAGTGCCCCGGCTTCATGAGCTATCCTAGTTACCGCCTCAACCGTGCGTTGAGGTGGATCCGTTATAACGGCAATTGCCGCGGATTCTATCATTTCTCTGACATCCGTGCGGGATGCATCTGCGGGTTCCAGCATGGTATTGGCTCCGAAGTAGGTGTAGATTATGTTCTCTCCCGATTCCTCGGTGATGATGTAAGCCTGCCCGGATTCTGCATTGGCCTTGCGACTGATCACGGAAGTCTCGACTCCCTCGTTCTTGAAAAGGCGTATTTGCTTGTCTGCAATGTCGTCGGGGCCCAGTGCGCCAATGATCCCAACCTGGTTAGGTCCAAGGAGTCTAGCCGCAGCCACCGACACGTTTCCGGCTTTTCCGCCGGGCCCTCCTGCAATTCGAGCGACCGGCATCTCTTCGCCCGGCTTGGGGAACCTCTGTACAAAGAGGTTGATATCCCAGTTTATGGCACCAACCACAACGACTTTGACCATCGGCGCCGCCTCGCAAGAATTCGAGTTGGCATAAGATAAAGGCAGGGGACATAATCTTCATGATTAGCTGCACTGATCCACGAGTGTCTGGCTATGCAAGCGAGGTTGCCAATTTCGTACGGGAACGGTCATTGGAAGAAGGTCCGATATCTGATCTCTGAGAGGTAGCTCATGAGCTCTAGGGACTTGCTGCTGGAAACGATGCAGGGAAGAGCATCCAGGATCCCGCTCTACTTTTGGCTTGCCGATCCAATGCTTGAAGCGGAAGTCGGCGATATCATAGGCGTTCGATGTTGGTTCGGGCGCCTGAATTTTCTGGAGAGGGGCGGACCTTTCAGGAGAGGGACGGAAACCCGTCGGGAATGGTGTGACAGGATTCAACCGGAAGCATTCGAATGGCCCACTTCTGATGATCTCGTCACGGAGATGGATGAGATTGTGGCCGATACGTTGAGAGTGGGCCGGGCTAAATCGTTTCAGCTTGAAATCTTGGGTCCAAGCGAGTATTCGGAGTATTCGTGCAGCCCAGGCAAGACTTCGCAGGGGAGAGGGCTAGATCAGGTATCACATCAATTCGACTTCTCGGTGCTTACTCTACTAGATCCTCGGAAGGCAGAGATGATACACGCACGGTTCTTCAGACTCCTTCTCGAGGTGGTCAGGCGGGCCACGGAGTATGATGCGATCGATTCGATCAGAATCGCTGACGACTTCTGCAGCTATGCAGGATCGGTCTACAGGCCAGACTTTACCCGAACGATCGTTCAGCGACAAGTCGAACTAGGACAAGCGATCGTCGAAAGAGGAAAGTACTCAGTTCTGCACAGCGACGGTGACCTCACAAGGTATCTAGTCGCCCTCATCAAAGGATATTCAGGTCTTCATCCGCTCGACATCAAGTCCAAGTCAACTCTGGCAGATGCTCTCGATTGGGCAGCGACGCTAACTGCGGTGAGGCAGTTGTTGCCCGATACGGTCTTCTTCACAGGCATTCCGGTAGATCTCTTGTGCAATCCTCAGGTGCCAGCAGACGAACTTGTCGAAGTTGTCAGGCACGTGATTGAAGCAGTGGGGCCAGAGCGATTAGTGTTGACAACGACCCATAGACCTTATCCAGGTTGGTCGTTTCGAGATTTCGAAGAAAAAGCGGCTGCAATCAAACGTTTCCTACAGGTCTTTCGCCGTTCGCCTTAGACTCATTGGGCGACTCTGCACACTAGCTGCGCGACACGTAACTTAGCGAGGGAAACCAGTTCTTCTTCCCCTTGGTCTGCTTGTCACGATCCCACTTGGCAAGTATCTTAACAGTCTCGACGGCGCACCGGCAGGACCTAAGAATGAATTCCGGCTTGGGCTGAAAAGCTTCTTCGACGGACAGTTCCCGAACAGGCTTCTGGGCATCGTCCGTCGTCACAAGATCAATGATGGAGCAGACAGAGCCTGCCCGTAGGCGGAACAGGCTCGCGAGCGTGAATATGGTCGACGCTTCCATCTCGGCGCTCACGACGTCTGATCGTATGAAGTCCGCTTCTATGTTCTTCATCCAGCTCTGCTGGTAGCCCCCAAACGCCATGCTGGCGTACAGGCTGTCGCCAGACTTGGTTATGCCCACGTGGTAGTTCGCGCCAACTCGTTCCGCAGCCTCAATCAGTGCCATGACTACCTCTGGTGTGCTGAAAGCCGGGTACTCGATGGGAACGTACTGTCGAGTGGTTCCTTCCCATCGGACCGCGCCGGTGGCAATTGCAATGTCACCAATCTTCTGATCCTTCTGGTATCCGCCACATGTTCCTACGCGTATGAATGTGTCAGCCCCGCACCTTGCCAGCTCCTCCACAGCTATCGCAGCGGAAGGGCCTCCAATTCCTGTAGATGTCGTCGAGATCTCCACACCAGAGATCTTTCCGGTGTATGTGACGTACTGACGGTTCTCGGCAACCTTGCGTGACTCATCCCAGAGTGACGTTATCATCGTCACCCGGGCGGGATCTCCCGGAAGAAGGACATACCGCCCAACGTCTCCCTTCCCACATTTGATGTGATATTGCAGTGTCTCAGGCATTGTCAGATCAGCCCTCAGCCGCCTGGCCTCACGTATTTGACGCCAACCATGAAGGGAACTAAGCCCCGGGTCCAAATGAGATAGATGAAGAGGCACGTCACGGCGGCGATGATCCCGACAAAGACATAGTCCGAGACTTCTAGTTTCGGATCTCGTAGCATCACTTTCTTCACCGGAGCGCTGAAGCCACGGGACTCTAACGCAATGGCTCTGATTTGGGTTTGATTGATCGCTCCAAGTGTCAGTGGAATCATGAGCACCACAATGCTCTTGAAACGATCGATCAGTTTCGCCTTAACATTAAGCCCCCTGGAGACCTGTGCCTGATAGATCGTCGATATCTCGTTGGTGAGGATCGGGATCAGCTGAACTGTTGCTAGGAAAGCGTATGCAAACTTGTAAGGCAACCTACTCTTCAACATCACCGCAGCAAGATCTGAAGGATGTGTCGTAAGATACGCCAAGAGTGCCGCAGTAATCGTAACCGCTAGGCGCGAGGTCCAAACCGCCACGTATACGGCCCCCTCAACATAGAATGCTACTGTAAATCCAAAAACTTGCACTGAGGCTAGGACGGTCTTATTTGGGGCAAAACCGAAAGGGCCTGCCATTATTCCCAGAGCAAGTAGTAGAATCGGAAGCACAATTATGGCAAGAACCGTCAGAACGAACTTCTGGATTCGCGCAACAAACGCGAGGGACAATACGATTACGAGTGATGAGATCGTCACATAGAGGTCATAGAAAGCATAGTTGAACAGTGAAATCCAAAGAAAAAAGAGGAACTTGGTCCGGCCATCGAGGCGGTGCACGAACGTGTCACGTGCCACGTAGCCGGATTTCAGTATTCCAAACGCCGTATTCGACATTTGCCGCTAGGCCTTCGGCGTGCGAAGTGTGAACCGAGCTGGCATCCGTGAGGCGACGACTGCTGCCAAGACTAGGCTAATCAGTTTGTCAGGGATCTCAGCGATTATGCTGCTGATCACGGTGGCTGTCCAAGCGTTTCCGGTACTTGCCAATACAATGGCATAGATCCATGCGGTGCCGGCATAGGTTGGCATGAGCCCGAACACGCCCCAACTGATGAGCGTTGTGGGCACAACGTTCGTGGCGCCGACGATGATGCCTGCAGCGACGAGTTTCGCTGGGCTCTTAACCGTCACCCAACCAATCCTCCAGAGCACCCATGTGATTATCGCGATGTAGATGTTGATGAAACCCCACACCCATTGTGGGAGTCCCCAAAGTGTGAATGCCATCATGATGTTGTAGAGGAATCCTCCGGCCGCACCTACCCAGAAACCTGCCACAACGGTACCGAACATTGTTGCCCACGTGTCCATGAATAGAGGGAGTTTGAGGATGTTGATGATTACGCCTGTCACGTAGTTGAGTGCTGCAATGACAGGAATAAGAACGATCTGCAGTATCGTGAACCCCGCGGGTTTCTCTACGGTCGTTGGTCCTGTGCTTCTTGTGTCAGTTGTCATGTTACGGAAACGAATCGTAGAAATATTTAAGCCGTTTCACCCTTCTACGCGGGCACGTAGGACCTAGAGACAATGCCGGCTGATGAGGTCAGCGTTCAAGTCGACAACTTGACTTTCGGATACCCTGGACATGCCTATGTCCTTCGTGAAATCAACCTGAGAGTTCTCAAAGGCGAAATGTTCGGCATCATCGGCTCAAATGGCGCAGGGAAATCCACGCTCTGCAAGGCGTTCAACGGCTTGGTTCCACAATTCTACGGCGGAACATACGGAGGAGAAGTTACTGTTTCCGGAATGAACGTCATGAAACACACGGTGGCAGAGCTTTCGTTGAAAGTAGGGTTGGTTTTCCAAGAACCTACAAACCAATTCTCCGGTGTGTCGACTCGCGTCGACGAAGAGGTCGCCTTCGGCATGTCAATGATGGGCTTTCAGCGAGAGGAGATGACGGATCGCATCACTGACTCTCTGAGGAAAGTGGGCTTGGAAGGCTTGGAGAACCGGTCGCCCTTCGAACTGTCTGGGGGACAGCAACAGCGGCTCGCGATCGCCACGGTCTTGGCCGTGAAGCCTGAGATCATTGTCATGGACGAACCAACGGCGCAGCTGGACCCTGTCGGGAAGACTGAGGTTCTTGAGACGATGCGTGCACTGAACAGAGAAGGCTACACGATCATTGTAGCTGAGCATGAGATAGAAGAGCTGGCTACGTTCGCCGACAGGATCATCGCACTTAACGAAGGCAGAATCGTGCTGGAAGGTTCAACGCGGAACGTACTCACACAGATTGAGCAACTGAAGAAGATCGGCGTAGATCCGCCTAGCATCACTGAACTCTCCCACCTAATGGCCACAAAGGCCGGCTTCACTCCCGAGGAATATCCAATCACACTTGACGAGGCCATCACACTCTATCGAGACAGGATAAGAGGTGCCAGCTAACGAGCCTGATTGACCTCCAAGACGTGTGGTACAGCTACGGGAACGAAGTAATGGCTCTGAATGGCGTGAGCCTGGAGATCGAACCGAAAGAAACGATAGCGCTCATCGGCCAGAACGGTGGAGGCAAGACAACGTTAGCGAAGCAGTTCAATGGTCTACTCAAGCCCTCCAAGGGGCGAGTCCTCGTCAAAGGTATTGAAACACGGGAGATCCCCACGAACAAGCTAGCGCTCACAGTAGGTTACGTCTTCCAGAATCCTTCTCACCAAATCTTCTCCAGCAAAGTCTGGGACGAAGTGGCCTTCGGTCCAAAGAATGCTGGATTCAGCGAACAGGAGATTGAGGAGCGGACTAAGTGGGCAATTGGAGCTGTCGGTCTCTCGGGTTCCGAGCAGACACATCCCTATGATCTTGATTATGGAAAGATGAAGCTGCTTACGATTGCTTCAATCATGTCCATCAAGCCTGAAGTCTACTGCCTCGACGAACCGACAACAGGTCAAGACCATCAAGGTAGAAGACGAGTTGCTGAGCTTATCCAGGACCTGAATGAGAGCGGGTCTACAGTCATAGTAATCACGCATGACATGCGGTTCGTAGCTGAGGTTGCGAAGAGGATCGTGCTCGTGGCAGGCGGCAACATAGTCGCTGATGGTCCGACTAGGGGGATCTTCGAAAAGACAGACATCCTTGCCAAGGCGCAGATTAGGCCTCCACAGATAACCCAGCTTGCTCAGGCTCTCGGCGATTGTGGTGTCCGTCGGAACCTCATGACGGTTAGAGAGGCAGCAGATTCGATCGGAGCTATGATCGCTAGAGGGAAGGGACGGGGCTCCAAACTTGCCTAAGGACATCCTCATTGATTGCGATGTTGGCATTGACGACGCTCTAGCGATAATGCTAGCCTTAGGATCCAAAGAGGTGAAGGTGCGAGCTATCACCACAGTCGCTGGGAACGCGGAGGTAGAGAAAACCAGCGAGAATGCGCTCAAAGTCCTCGAGGCATTCGACGTCAACGACATTCCAGTCGCCTGCGGACACGCCCGGCCTCTCCAGCGAGACCTGTACACTGCAGGATACATTCACGGATCAGACGGTCTGGGAGATGCGAATCTTCCGAAACCAAAGTTGAGACTCTACAGTCACCACGCAGTTGATCTCATCATAGAAGAGGCGGAGCGTGGGGGTCTACACCTCGTATGCACAGGGCCGCTAACGAACTTAGCGTCTGCTCTGAACAAGGCGCCTCACATCGTTGAGAAACTTCAAGACGTCACGATAATGGGAGGGGCATTCGGCCTTACGCCGTATGGCTTCGGAAATGTGACGCCGGTATCTGAGTTCAATGTATATGTTGATCCTGAAGCTGCAAAGATGGTATTTGCCTCGGGATTGAGACCCACGGTGGTCGGCCTAGATGTGACCACCGACCCGACAGCTACGCTGACCAAGGACAAGTATGAGAAACTTGTCGCCCTGTCAAGCCGGGGAGCCGCGTTTCTGAAGAGAATCAGCGAGAACCTGATCAAGTCATGGGGGAGTTTCTCGTTGCACGATCCTATGGCAGTCGCATATGTCGTGGACCCCTCGCTGCTCACTGTGAAGGAGTACCCGGTCGATGTGGAGACGGATGGCATGATGGCCCGGGGTCAGACCATCGCGGACAGACGTCCATGGTCGGAAGTCGTGGAATGCAAAGGAAGAGCAAATGTTGCCGTTTCAGTCGACGGCCCGCGCTTCCTGACTCTATTCGAGGAAAGAGCCATCAAGAGACTCTGATCAATACCCACGGCATGGCCTGCTCCTTTGATCTGGGTCGGTCTCAGTTGCAGTGGTTCGGAACTCTTTTTACGTGGCCAGTGATCAGACTAATGCAGGCATAGATCTTGACGAATAGGATTGACGACACGGACTATCATATTCTTACTGCGCTTGAGGAGGATGGTAGGCGTTCGCTCAGGGATATCGCCCGCACGGCTGGTGTGAGTACCCCCACTGTCGAGAGTCGGCTTAAGAAAATGCTCGACATGGGGTTGATCAGGAAGATCGCGCCCATAATTGACGCTTCTAAGATAACGAATGGCCTATTTGCGGTCGCGACGGCGAAGGTGGAGCCCGGAAAGACCGATGAAGTCCTGACGGCCCTCGCGAAGATTCCAGAAATTCGCAATGTCTACGGGATGACTGGCGAGCACAACGTGCTCTTCACGGTGTTTACAGCAAGCCTAGATGAACTTCAAACGCTCTTGTCATCGACAATCTCGTCCATACCGAATGTGTCATCGCTCACCTACAATGTGGTAACGCGTGTCGTGAAGGATGACCCCAACGTTGCCATCCGACCGGGTCAATTCGTTAGGCTCACTTGTGACACGTGCGGGCAGGAGATCCACGGCGATCCAGTCACACTCCTCGTCGGAGATCGAAACCGATACTTCTGCTGCAAACCTTGTCTGACTGAATACAAGGAGAGATACGGAGGAAAAATCACGAAGCTTTCGCTGGAACACAAGGACTAGACTGCTGAAAAGCCGCTTCTGCTGATCCTCGTCCGCATTCTATGCATTCGTCACAGGATTGAATCTCGAAAGGAGAAGGGAGTTACCAATCACAGTAACCGAGCTGAACGCCATTGCTCCTCCTGCAAGAAATGGAAGGTAATCGTACATTCCAGCGCCCAGAAATGGAACGAGCGCTCCTGCTGCGACAGGTATCAGGATAGTATTGTACGCGAAAGCCCAGAAGAGATTTTGCCTAATCTTTTGCAATGTGTGCCTGCTCAGTTGGATCGCTGTGGCAACGTCTCTCGGATCGTCTCGGATAAGCACTATTCCCCCGGTCTCAACTGCCACATCAGTCCCGCTTCCGATGGCGATCCCAACATCAGCTACGGCTAATGCCGGGGCATCGTTCACTCCGTCGCCGACCATGGCGACGCGTCTGCCTTCGTGTTGAATCTTCTTGACGACTCGTTCCTTCTCATCGGGGAGCACTTCTGAGAGCACTCGGTCAATCCCAAGGCTTTTCGCGATCGCGCGTGCCGTCCTGTCGTTGTCTCCGGTTACCATGATGACTTGAATGCCCATCTCTTCGAGTTGTTTGACCGCTTGGGCTGAACCTTCCTTGATAGTATCCGCAACCCCGATCAAGCCAACGATGTTGTCGTCGACTGAGAGGATCATCGTCGTTTTGCCCTGACCTTCTAGACTCGATACCTGCCTCTCGGCTTCGACAGACAAAGTTTTTCCAGACTCGGACATCAGTGTAATGTTCCCGAACTTGATATCGTGCCCCTCATAACGGCACTTGACCCCCATTCCCGGAACCGCTTCGAATGAGTCAGGCTCAGAAACCTGCAATCCCATCCGACGGGCTTCAGATAGAACTGCTTCGCCAAGTGGGTGTTCCGATCTCCTCTCAGCGACCGCTGCATATCGCAGCAATTCTTTCCTCGAAAACCCTTGGAAAGTAACGACATCAGTGACAGTCGGTTCACCTCGCGTCAAGGTTCCGGTCTTGTCGAATACGACTGTGTCCACTTTCTGTGCGGCTTCGAGGTGCTCGCCGCCCTTGATCAGTATCCCTTGTTCTGCTCCTTTGGCGGTTCCAACCATGACAGCTGCAGGCGTCGCAATCCCGAGGGCACAGGGACAAGCAATTATCACGACCGAGACGAAGGCCAACATGGCGAAATTCAATCCAATATGTCCGACGAAGTACCAAATCAGTGCTGAAAGGACAGCAATTGTCAACACCGCAGGCACGAAGTAGCCGGATATCTTGTCGGCCAGTCTTTGGATTGGGGCCCTCGCCATCTGCGCCTCTTCCACAAGTTGAACGATCTTAGAGAGGACAGTGTCTGCACCGATCTTCTCTGCTTTGGCTCGCACGAAACCAGTCTTATTGATCGTGCCTCCAATCACTTGGTCCCCCGCTTTCTTCTCGATCGGCATGCTCTCTCCTGTGATCATTGACTGGTCGATCGATGTGAGGCCTTCAAGCACCACTCCGTCAACAGGCACTCTCTCGCCTGGACGGACGACGAACACATCGCCAACCTGCACTTCCTCAACAGGAACGTCTGTCTCCCTGCCGTCTCGCACAATTCGTGCGGTTCTGGATTGAAGATCCAGCAGCTTCCTGACAGCTTCGGAAGCCTTGCCTTTGCTCATATACTCAAGTGTGTTCCCGAGCAGGACGAGCGTAATGATCAAGGCAGATGTGTCGAAATACACCGCATCCGTGGGGAACGCCGATGGCAGGACGGTCACGATGAAGCTGTAGACCCACGCCGCAGTCGTTCCTATCGCAATGAGCGTATCCATGTTTCCCATACGGTTCCTCAACGCATCATGCATCCCTCTATAGAACCGAAGACCCACGCCGAACTGTACGGGAGCGCTCAGCAGAAGCAGAAGGTAGTTGTTCAATGCATGGGGGAGCGCTGGGACGTAGGTCATGATCATGGTAGGAACAGTCAGGATTGCTCCTATCGAAACGAGAGTCTTGAGGCTACGCAACTCAACCTCAGGTTTCTCGAATTGCCTGAGGCAGCTCTCGCTGCAGAAGTAGTATGTCGTTCCTCTGATGGTCTTCTTTATCTGCGCTGAATGTTCGTCGACGTACATTCCGCATATTGGGTCTTTCATCTGACTGCTCAGTCTCCTCCGGCATGACGGCTCTGGATCACATGACGTGTCTGCAAATCGATCAATGTCGGGAAGACTGCGGTTGGAGATAAAGGGGTGACCGATCTACTTTCCCAAGATATTCCGAGCGAATGTTGACAATCCGTAAGGATTTGCCCAGTGGCAGGGCGCAGATGCCCATGCACGCGGCAAGCGAATTTATAACGGCACCCCATTCTGATAAGCGTCTCAGAAGAGGGCGATCCGTGACCAGCTCGATGCTGTCGCGGCTTCTTCCCTTCCTCGTCTCTCTGGTCTTTTGGAGGAAGAAGCCAAGGCAGGATGCACCAGATGTAGCCGCGGTACCTAGCGTCGAGATTGAACATTCGGTCACGGAATCCGACGCATCCCGTTCTCGTGAGGTTCTGAAAGTGCTGAAGCTGGAAAGGGAGATTATTGGAACCGCGCTCACGACCATCTATGAATCTGAGATACAGGAGATCATAACCCGCGACGAGCGCGATCGCCTTCTTGACAAGTATTCCTCGGACCTGAAGACGCTCGAGTCACGAATTTCTGAACACCAACGGATCGTCGACACGTTCGACTTGGAATCCGCAAGGAAGGAACTCTTGCTCAGTTACCGCGAGAAAATGTCCGAGATAGACAAAAAGCTCGCAGACCTGCGCTCAGGTGTCACGGCCGTACCTTCTCCCACCACTGGATCTACGAGTCATCAAGTCGTCACACCCAACGAGACAATTCAGGCCACACCTCAACCTGACGCCAAGGCGGGAGGGACCGGACTCCAAGACGCGAAGGCAAGGACTGAAAAGAAGATCGAGGCCATCAGAGAAGAAGTCCTCAAAGCGATGGAGCGACTTGAACAGATTGAATCAGAGGGCTAGTTGTTGAGCTGGGTCGAGACAGCGAAAAGGGCAGCAATCGCGAAGGCGCTTGAAGAAGTTCGAGACCTACAGGTTGTGGGGATAGGCAGCGGTACCACACTCGAACTTCTTGTCGCTGAACTCGCAGATCTCGTGAAAGCGAGAGGTCTCAAACTGAAGCTGGTTCCCACGTCTCAGCAGATCGAAGCAGCAATCGCCAAGACTCACCTTACTGCTGTAAGCCCGAACGATGTTTCACAGATCGATTTGGCATTGGACGGAGCTGACCAAGTGGAAACTCAAACGCTGGATCTCATAAAGGGCGGAGGCGCCGCGCTGGCGAGAGAGAAGATCGTAGACTCCGCGGCAAAGAAGTTGATAGTCGTGGTGGATGAGAGGAAACTGACTCAGACGTTAGGTAGCGGCCAGGTCGTCCCCGTGGAAGTGATACCTTTCGCATACAGGCTCGCTATGGCAAGGCTCGTCGAGTTGGGTGGGAAACCAGAACTCAGGTACAGCAAAGAATCCAAGCCGGTCGCCACGGACAACGGGC
>CAZRNA010000056.1:0-12105 GCA_964601325.1 uncultured Candidatus Bathyarchaeia archaeon | reverse complement strand
AGCATGCCAAACTGGGCGTATTCAGTGAAGGAGATAGACCCAGAACGGTCTGTGAGGTGCTCAGGGCGCGAGCTACGCATCTCGCCCAAGGCCGCGACAGAGATCTGCCGCGCCATCAGAGGCATGCGGCTGGATGATGCGAAGAAGCTTCTCGAAGATGTCGTCTCCAAGAAACGGCCGATCGCGTATCGACGTTACAAGAAAGAAGTACCTCACAAGAGCCAAGAACGATGGCATGCAGGCCGATATCCAGCCAAAGCTGCCACCAGGATCCTCGGGCTGCTGGAGGAACTGCAGTCGAACGCCGAATACAAAGGCCTAGACGTTGACAGGCTCAGGATAGTTCATGCTGCAAGTCAACGAGGAATGAAGACGAGGAACTTCGTCCCGCGTGCTTTTGGCAGATCAAGTCCATCATTCAACATTCTGACGCATATTGAACTGGTCGGATATGAGGCACAAGCGTGATGTCAGTCTACAAGTACTTTGTACGCGACAATATGAAGAAGGCCGAGATTGATTCCTATCTAGCTGGAGAACTGAAGAAGGCCGGCTACAGCAAAGTGGAGATGACAAAGACCCCGCTCGGAACAAGAGTGGTCATCTATGCAGCGAAGCCCGGCATGGTAATAGGAAGACGTGGTCAGAGCATTCGCGACCTGACCCAAGTATTCGAACAGACATTCGGGATGGAGAACCCGCAGGTTTCGGTCGCAGCGATTGAAGCGCCAGACTTGGACCCCATGGTTGTTGCATCACAAATCGCCTCTGCCCTACAACGAGGTATCCACTTCAGGAGAACCGCTTACTGGGCTCTTCAACGAGTCATGGGAGCAGGAGCCCTTGGAGTCGAAGTTACAATTCGCGGAAAGCTGACCACGGAGCGAGCTAGGTATGAAAGGTACAGGGATGGGTACCTCCCAAGCGTCGGCGAACCCGTGCTCAAGCAAGTCAAATCCGCGGTCGTGGATGTCCAGTTAAAGCAAGGATTGTTCGGTATTGCCGTGCGAATCCTGCCGCCGGGAGCAACCTTCCCTGACAAACCTGAGGTCAGAACTCCAAGTGAGCTTGCAGCCGGGCCGCCGAAGGAAAAGGAAGCGGAGACCGAAGAAGAGAGCGAGGAGACAGAGGAAGATGCCCATACTACGGAAGCGTGAGATCTCTCAGCTTCTACCAGATGAGAGAAGGAAGAAGCTCACGGAGCTAAGAACCGAGCTTGCCAAGATGCGGACTACTGTCGAATCCGGGGGTCGAATGGAGAATCCGGCACGGATCAGACAGTTACGAAAGGCGATTGCGAGACTTCTGACCGTTGAGGGTAAGGCGACCAAGTCGCCCGTGAAGGAGTAATGCCGATAAAACCTGAGAATATTCTGAGACACGAGTTGATCGGATTGAAGGCGATTGTTGCACGAAGCTCGAACTCATCCCTAGTGGGCACCCGTGGACGAATCATCGACGAGACGAGGAACACCGTGAAACTCAGCACTAGGAAAGGAGTGAAGGCCATCCCGAAAGGAGTTGCAGTGTTCAGGTTCGATCTGTCTGACGGTCATACAGTAGAAGTTGAAGGAGCGAGATTGGTTGGAAGGCCCGAGAACCGAATGAAGGCCAAGGGGAGGAGATGGTGATGAGAGAAGTAGGAATTGGAGTGAAACAGCCTCAGAGGGCATGCGAGGATCCGAACTGCCCGTTTCATGGAACTCTTCCCGTGAGGGGAAAGATCCTCGACGGGATAGTTGTGAGCACGAAAATGAGTGGCACGGTCACTGTCGAGAGAGGACACCTACACTACGCGAAGAAGTACATGCGCTATGAACGTCGTCGTAGCAGGATTCTCGCGCACAACCCGCCGTGCCTGGAATTGAAAGATGGGGACCGCGTGAGAATCATCGAATGCCGACCAGTCAGCAAGGAGGTCTCGTTCGTTGCAGTCGAGAAGATACTTCCTGGCGCTTGAGCTTGCGAGGATCAAAACATTAAAGAAGAATAGTTCGCTCTTTGCCGAAACCCTGAAGTGACCAAGATGCCAGCGCCGAGAACAAGAGCAGTCAGCGCGAAGGGAATGGTAGAATACAGGCCGCATGTGGCACGCGGTCTCCCGACGGGCAGCAGGATCTTCTGCGCGGACAATACCGGCGCCAAACAGTTGAAGATTATCAACGTAATGGGATATCACGGTCGACTGAGACGAGTTCCAGCAGCGTGCGTCGGTGACATGATAATGGTCTCAGTGTCAAAGGGCACGCCAGAGCTTAGACGCCAAATGTTTCCGGCAGTGGTAGTGCGTCAAAGAAGACCATTCAACAGGCCTGATGGCGTCAGGATCCAGTTTGAAGACAACGCTGCAGTCATCATGACGCCGGAAGGCGAACTCAAGGGAACGGAAATTAGAGGCCCCGTATCACGCGAGGCAGCCGAGAGGTGGCCGAGGGTTGCTAATATCGCAAGCATAGTAGTGTGACAACAAATGCGCACAAGCCTCTCGACCAGACCAAGCAAACAAAGGAAAACGCGCTATTCAGCACATAGCTGGAAGAAGCACAAATTCTTGGCTGCACCTTTGTCCACGGAACTCAGGACAACATACGGCAGAAGATCAATCCCCGTCAAGACAGGCGACACTGTCCGGATTGTTCGCGGAGACTTTTCCGGAGTAGAAGGCAAAGTCTCCGACGTCGATACAGCTAGGCAGAGACTCTTCGTGGAAGGAGTGACACGAGAGAAAGTCGCTGGTACTTCGGAGAAGGTTTCTGTTCATTGTACGAAGGTCATGATAACGAGACTAAATCTGGATGATAAGTGGCGAGCAGATTCATTGAGAGAATCAAAGTCCGCTGTTGCGAAGACAGAGGCTGAATAGGAATGGGAAAGAAAGGCGGAAAGAGGCATCTTAAGCGGGAGAGATCTCCGCGGTTCTGGCGGATGCATACCAAAGAGTCACAGTGGGCGGTCAGACCCATTCCTGGTCCTCATTCACACGAAGATTGTATCCCGCTTTCGAGCTTGTTAAGAGACGTGCTCGGCTACGCAAAGAGCACGAGAGAGAGCAAGATCATCCTCGCACAGAACCGCGTTAGTGTGGACGGCAAAGTCCGTCGAGACCACAAGTTCCCGGCCGGCTTGATGGATGTGGTTGAACTCCCTGATGCGAACATGAGCTATCGGGTTCTTCCCGCAGTGGGCAAAGGTCTGACAGCCGTGCAAATACCCAAAGACGAAGCCAAATCCAAACTATGCAGAATTGAGGACAAAACCACACTAAGGAAAGGTCGCATTCAACTCAACCTACATGATGGCAGAAGTATCATCGTACCAGTGCAGGATCAGGGAAGCCCTATGGAGAACACGTACAAGACGCGGGACACTGTGAGGATCAGCATCCCCGCTCAGAAGATACTCAGCCACCTGAGATTTGCAGAGGGCGCCTATGCTATCGTCACATCCGGAAGAAACCTCGGCAGGCACGGGAAGATCATGAAGCTCGAACCAAGCACCGCAGCGAGAACGGCAACAGCTCTGATCGAAGACCCCTCAGGCAACAGATTCGAGACCATAGCAGACTATCTCTTCGTCGTAGGCGACGAGAAACCGACAATCAAGATTGAAGGCGGAGCCTGAAGATGCAAGCAATACAGGAAACGCCAGCCAAGGAGCATCCGATGCGACAGCTTAGACTTGAGAAAGTGACAGTCCACATAGGAGTAGGCAAGTCAGGAGAAGAGCTAGAAAAGGCGAGGACTATCCTTGGCGAACTCACGGGACAGAAACCTTCCTCGCAGCGAGCAAAGCGAACAGTGAAAGACTTCGGAATAAGGGAAGGCGAACCTATCGCCTGCAAGGTCACACTGCGCAGGGAAAAGGCCGCCCAGTTCATGAAGAGAGCCCTCGAAGCAGTTGGCAATCGACTCAAAGAATCCAGCTTCGACGCACAGGGGAACTTTGCATTTGGTGTCAAGGAACACATCGAAGTGCCGGGCACCAAGTATGTCCCTGAGCTTGGGATAATTGGGTTTGACGTCATTGCAACCATGGAAAGACCCGGTTTCCGTGTCAAGAGGAGAAGAATTAGACAGAGCAAAGTGGGGAAGACTCACTTGGTCACCAAGGAAGAAGCGATCCGCTTCGTCCGAAGCAATTTCGGGACAGAGATCTTCGGAGGTCAACAGTAATGGCCAAGAAGAAGGTGCCAAGGAAGAAAAAGTTCGGCAAGGGAAGCCGCGCATGTAGACGCTGCGGCCAGTACGATGCCATCATAAGAAAGTACGGACTCAACTTATGCAGACAATGCTTCAGAGAACTAGCCCCGACTTTGGGCTTCAAGAAATACATGTAGATGACAAGAGATGGCACCAACAGAGCTTGTAGAGCGAATCGTAGAGATCCCACAGGGCGTATCTGTTGAGATTTCCAATCGAAAGGTCAAAGCGTCAGGCCCCAAAGGCACGCTGGAGGAAGACCTCTCGCACATTCCATGTACCATGGAAGTCGAGAAGGAGCACGTCCGCATCAGGTCATCATGGCCACGAAAGGAAGAGATAGCAATGGCCGGAACAGCCGCAGCCAAGATAAGGAACATGGTCAAGGGCGTCAACGTAGGATTCACATTCAAAATGAAGGTAGTCCACGCTCACTTCCCCGTCACGCTAAAAGTGATTGACAAAGAACGAAAGCTGCTCATAGAGAACTTCACGGGCGAGAAAACGGCGCGTGTTGTACAGATTGTCGGTGACTCCAAGGTCAAGGCAGCCGGAGATGAGATAATCATCCAAGGCATCAGCCTGCAGGATGTCAGCCAGACAGCGGCCAATATCGAACAATCCACGAAGATCAAGGACAAAGACCAACGAGTCTTCCTCGACGGGATCTACGTCTTCGAACGAAAAGAAGGCATGTAACTTGGCCAAGAAGAAACGCAACACACCTCGATTCATTCGGCAAGAAAGCTGGCGCCTCGTCAGAGTCAAGGAACGATGGAGACGCCCTCGTGGCAAGAACAGCAAGATGAGACTGGGCAAGAGAGGCTGGCCGAAGATCGTGAAGATTGGCTACAAGAAGAGCCGAAAAGGGCGAGGCCTTCACCCCTCTGGACTCGAAGAAATCATCGTGAAGCGTCCAGCCGACCTTGAGAAGATCAACGCAAAGACCCAGATTGTCAAGATCAGCCATACAGTCGGCGAAAGAAATAGAATCGCCATAATGGAGCGCGCACAAGCACTGGAGCTGACAGTCGCGAACCCCGGATTGAAGAAACCTGAAGCTGCTCCCGCAGAAGAACTGGTCGTCAAAGAACCCGAACCGACGAAGGCAGAAGAAGATTCCACATCAACTGGAGAGAAACCAGAATGAGCGCTAGATCACAAAGGCGCATTGCCGCCAATATCCTCAAAGTTGGCGAGAACAGGGTATGGCTAGACCCGGAAGACATGGACGCAATCAGCTCAGCCATCACGCGCACTGAGATCCGAAAACTCATACATGAAGGAGCTATCCGTACGCTCCCGGAGCAAGGCAGGAGCAGGGGAAGAGCACGTGCAGTCAAGTTCAAGAAAAGGGCCGGGAGACGAAGCGGCCCCGGTTCAAGGAAAGGAGCCACTCTTGCGCGGAAGACGGCATGGATCCTGCGCATCCGCGCGGTTCGCAACCGGTTGCGAGAACTGAGAGACAAACATACGATACAGACCCAAACCTATAGGAAGTTGTTCCTCATGTCGAAAGGAGGATCGTTCAGGAGCACTGCCCACCTCGACGAGTACATAGAAGCACACAAGCTAGCTAGGAAGCGATAGAAACATGGCATACGCATCTACGCAACAAAGGGAAGCGGGCTGGGTTCCGAAAACCAAGCTCGGCAAGATGGTACAGTCCGGCCAAGCTCTCTCACTCGACGACGTCTTCACTCAAGGGCTCCGCGTCATGGAACCTGAGATTGTTGATGTGCTGCTTCCTGGCTTGAAGCAAGAAGTTCTCGGAATCGGCTTTGTCCAGAAGCAAACAGACGCAGGAGAGAAGTCACGATTCAGAGCAGTTGTGGCGGTTGGAGACAACAACGGCTACCTCGGAGTAGGCGACGGAAAGGCCAAACAAGTCAGAACAGCAATCGACAAAGCGACGCTTCAAGCCAAGCTCAAAGTAATTCCCGTCAGACGAGGATGCGGTAGCTGGGAATGCGGCTGCGGTCGATCGCACTCGCTTCCGTTTCGAGTTACCGGGAAGTGTGGCAGCGTGCGGGTAGACATAGTACCAGGTCCAAGAGGGCTGGGCTTAGTCGGAGGAGAGATCGTCAAGACAGTATTGACACTGGCAGGCGTGAGGGACTGTTGGACCCGGACCTACGGATCCACAAGCACGCTCGCCTCGACTGCGCTCGCAGTTTATGATGCTCTGCGCAACACATACAGCACCGTCACGCATGCTGACTGGGTTCGGTAAGCGGACCCATCACAGGACATTCAACTTGCGGCCGATCTTCTCGAACGCTGCGAGTGCCACGTCAAGATCTGCTCTCGTATGGCCTGCATTCATCATAGTGCGAATCCGAGCTTTGTCACGTGCAACCATCGGAAAGACGATCGGAAGCGCGAAGACGCCCTCATCGTACAGCATAGCACTCATGTTCTGTGCCACAGAGCTTTCCCGGACGATTACCGGCGTGATCGGTGTCTCGCTGTTGCCTATGTCGAAGCCCATCCTTCTGAGCTCCTTCTTGAAGTAGCCAGTGTTCTTCCAAAGATTTTCAAGATGCTCAGGTTCTTCTTCCACGACTTCCAGAGCTGCAATGCATGCCGCTGTCACTGGCGGAGGGTGAGAGGCACTAAGGAGCCAAGTTCGTGATTTGTTGAATGCAAACCTCCTGAGATCCTCGCTCCCTGAGATGTATCCTCCAACCACGCCGAATGCCTTAGAGAAAGTGCCCATCTCGACATCTATCCTTCCTTCGATCTTGAAATGGGACGCCATCCCTCTCCCTTTTTCTCCTAGAACTCCGTCTCCATGCGCATCGTCGACGTATGTGATTGCTCCCGCATCCGACGCCAATTTAACGATCTTGTCAAAGGGTGAGATGTCGCCATCCATGCTGAACACCCCATCCGAGACCACAAGCGTTCTTCTGTACTTGTCTCGCGTTTCCTTCAAGACTCTTTCCAAGTCGTCCATGTCACAATGCTTGTAGACGGTCTTCTCCGCTCTGCTGAGACGAACGCCATCGATAATGCTCCCGTGATTCAATTCATCGCTGATTATGACGTCACCTTCGCCTGTGAGCTGGGGGATCAGGCCTGCGTTTGCTGCAAACCCTGTCGAATAAACAAGCGCGGCTTCCGCGTGCTTAAACGACGCAAGTCTCTTCTCAAGTTGAAGATGAAGATCCATGTTGCCTGCTATCGGCCTTACAGAGCCAGAACCTACTCCGTGCGTATCGATCGCTCTCTTCGCGGCCTCCTTCAATCTGTGGTGATTGGTGAGGTTCAGATAGTTGTTGGAACAAAACATGAGCACGTTCTTGCCGTCGACCACACAGTGAGGTGCGCTGTTTCCCTGTAACGTACGAAGCTTCCAATCCAAGCCCGATTTCTCAAGAGCCAAGTACTCTTCACGGAGAAAAGCGAGTTTGCCATCAGACATCGTCAAGACAACCCACATTGGATCCTATTGCAGGGCAGCATGCAGCAAGACCAAGGCCGATAATAGGTTTTCGACCAAGCCGCTTCGAGGAAGGACAAAGTCCGAGTGGGAAGGCATAAGAAGACATTCGGGCCGTCGAAAGATAGAATGCCAGTGCGAAACAGGAGTCAAGTTGATTGAAGAAGATACTCGTGACTGGCGCGGTTGGCCAGATTGGCACCGAGCTTGTCCAAGCGCTCCGAAAAAAGTACGGGAGAGACTGCGTGATAGCGGCGGGCCACAGAACCAAGCCCACAAGAGAGTTCATGGATTCTGGCCCGTTTGAGTACCTCGATGTTGCAGACCGAGAACGATTGGAAAGATCGATCGTGGACAATCGTATCGACACAATCTACCACATGGCTTCGATTCTGTCCGCTGTGGGTGAGATGAAACCCCAGCTGTGCTATGAGGTGAACATGGGCGGGTTGTATAATGTGCTAGAGGTGGCACGAATGCATAAGCTGGAACGTCTTATTACGGCGAGTTCGATCGCGGTCTTTGGGGCGGGAGTTCCACGTGACAGTACGCCTAACGACACGATATTGTTGCCGACAACCATGTACGGCGTCACAAAGGTATCTGGAGAACTCCTCGGCGCCTACTATTTTCGCAAATTTGGCGTTGACTTCCGCGCCGTGCGTCTTCCAGGAATAATCAGCAGTGAGACTCTTCCTGGAGGCGGTACAACTGACTACTCTGTTGAGATGTACTACGCGGCTGTTCAAGGCAGACGCTACACATGCTTCGTCCGAGAAGACACAGTTCTTCCAATGATGTACATGCCGGACGCGATCAAGTCACTGATGGACTTGGCTGAGGCAGATGGGTCGCGGTTGAAGCACCGTGTCTTCAATGTCAATTCAATGAGCTTCTCTGCCGGTGAACTCGCGGACTCTATCAGAAGCGTCGTTCCGGCGTTCACATGCGAATACGAACCCGATTATCGACAGGCGATCGCAGACTCTTGGCCTAGGTCTCTCGATGACTCCGCGGCAAGAGAAGAGTGGAGCTGGAAACCCACTTTCGACCTCCCTCGAATGACTAAGGACATGATAGAGAAACTGCGACCAAAGCTCACCAAGTAGATCCCGCCCGGCCGGATCTTGACACTTCACAAAACCTTTATCTGAACAGTATCGGTGTGAGTGCGTCGAATTAGAAGACTAGACGTTCGCAAATAGCGCTGTCGGAGGATCAACAATTGGCAACTCGCAAGAGGAAAGTCAGGAAACTGAGAGGAAGTAGGACACATGGCTGGGGAACCTCTGGACAGCACAGAGGGAGCGGAATGCTCGGCGGACACGGCAACGTAGGGTTGCTTAGAGGCAAGAAGAGCGCTGTAATCCGGTACAAGATCCAAATGAAGCAGAAACGTCTGCTACCCAGAACAGAAGACAAACGCAGATCGGTCACGAGCATTGGTCAGCTCGAAGACTTGTTGGTACGTCAGGACTGTGCGCATGCAGTTTCTGAGCGTGATGGCAAGAAGCTCCTGGACTTGCGGGTCTTGGGATTCACGAAGCTCTTGGGATCTGGAAATGTACATGTTCCAGTTCTTGTCAAGATTGGCAGCTTTTCAAAATCCGCAGCGGCCAAGCTCGAAGCGGCCGGAGGACGGATCGAGAAGAGTTCGACGTAGGAGCATGACCTCATCGTGCGATTCATAGAACTATTCAAGCCGTTGGCCCGTTTCTTCCCGAACATTTCGGCGCCGGATCGTAAGGTCAACTTCAATGAGAAAGTATTCTGGACCGCGATGGCACTGATAATCTACTTTGTCATGTCGCATACCCCATTGTATGGAACTCAGGGGATGTCGCAGCAAGACCCTCTTGGAGCGCTTAGAGTAATCTTTGCCTCAAACCGTGGCACGCTAATGGAGCTAGGCATTGGTCCAATCGTCACTGCAGGCCTCATTCTACAAGTCTTGGCCGGGTCGCGAATGGTCAATATTGACATGACAAACCCGGAAGACCGATCCATGTTTACGAGCGCCAGCAAGATCCTATCTGTCGTGATGACGATCTTCGAGGCATCAGCCTACCTTCTGGGGGGCACATATGGGAACATCACTCTCCAAACTCAGATCGTCATACTTGTTCAGCTGGTGATAGCCGGCATGATCATCATGCTGCTTGATGAGCTGCTTCAGAAGGGCTGGGGTCTCGGAAGCGGTATCAGTCTCTTCATCGCAGGTGGGGTCGCTCAATCAATTTGGTGGGATTCAATTTCCCCCATGGGGCCAATGGGTGACGGAAAACTGTACGGAGCCATAATCGCCTTCGTTCAAGGGATAGCCAAAGGCGACGTGTTGCTGAACATCTTCTATCGATCGCAGGGTCTTCCCGACATGGTCGCATTCTTCACAACTCTGGTAGTCTTTGCGATCATAATCTACTTCAATGGCATGAGAGTGGAAGTGCCTGTGTCGTACGCGAAATACCGGGGATTCAAGGGACAGTTCCCACTCAAGCTACTCTACGTATCGAACATCCCCGTGATATTCGCAGCAGCGCTCTTTGGAAACATCTACTTCATCTCACAGATAATTTGGTCGCGATACAATCAAGGGAACGCGAACTTCTGGCTTAACCTTATTGGACAGTTCACAACTTCAGGCCAACAGTATCAACCAACCGGAGGGTTAGTCTATTATGTGGTGCCTCCTCACAACCTACCCGGAGTCTTGGCCGATCCGGTCAGGGCGCTCGTCTACGCTGTCCTTCTTGTGGTCTTCTGCATCTTCTTTGCTATGACGTGGGTCGAAGTCGGGGGAATGGACGCAAACACTGTGGCGAAGCAGCTCTTGGACTCTGGCATGCAGATCGAGGGATTCAGGCGATCACAGATGCCCATTCGTCAGCTTCTACAAAGATACATCCCAGTGGTCACCATACTTGGGGCCATAATCATCGGCGTGATTGCCGCATCAGCAGATTTCCTCGGAGCCTTCGGTTCAGGCACCGGAATACTCCTGACCGTCGGTATAATCGAGCAGTACTACCAGATCCTTGTCAAGGAAAGAATTACGGAGCTCTATCCTGGGGCAAGAGCCTTCCTAGGTGAATAGACAATGGAGCCCATTGACACTATCTGGAACCTATTGATGGCCGCGCTCCTACCCTACCATTCGATCCCCGAGTCCACTCTGCTCACACTCACGATCGCGGGAGTTCTCGCGCTGATAACCACCGCGTCGAATAGGTTTCTCGTTGATGTGAAACGTGCTGCAGCGGTCACGAAGCAGGTCAATGCCTGGCGGAAGGAATTCGACAAAGCTCGCAAGAGCAACGACAAGAAGGTCCTTGCGCAGCTCACGAAGAAGCAGCAGGCAATGATGAAGCTCCAGAGTGAGGTAGCATTCGATCGAATGAAGGTGAGTTTTATCTTCCTCGCGCCTTTCTGGGCGGTGTGGCTCGTACTAAGCGGCTCTTTTGGACAGGCAGTGGTTGCGTATTCACCGATCCAGATTCCGTTTGCCGGCGCCAACCTATCCTTCTTCTACTGGTACTTGATATGCTCATTCACCATCAGCCTTCCACTGTCGAGAGCATTCGGAATTAATCCGGAGGATGTTTGAGTTGCCACTTCGATCGAAGAGATCAAGATCCGCTAAACGAACCTCTTTCCGACTTCCTGGCGGAAGAAGGTCTGTCGCCTACCGCAGACGGCGCAAGGGGATGGCGCGGTGCAGAGTCTGCGGCGAGGTCCTTCATGGAACCGCTTTCACGAGACTTCACCGTATTCCGGGAAGCGGCAGGGCCCCCTCACGTCCCTTCGGTGGTAACATATGTGCCTCATGCTTGAAGAGCCTGCTCAGGCAAAGAGCCCGGGGCTCCGCGTAGATGGGCCTAGTCGTCACGATTGGAGGCCCCCACGGAACAGGAAAATCCACTTACGCCAAAATGATTGCGAGACAATTCAAGCTCAGATACGTTTCAGCAGGTCAATTATTCAGAGATCTAGCGAAGGAGAAACGCGTCAGCTTAGAAGAACTAAGCAAGCAGGCGGCGAGCTCTCCTGATATTGACCGCATGATTGACGAGCGAAGTGCAGTAGAAGCCGAGAAGGGAGACGCCGTCATCGAGGGCCAACTCGCCGCTTGGATGGCCAAAGACCTCGCGCAGGTTCGTATCTACCTGAAAGCATCAGACGAAGAGAGAATAGCAAGAATTGCGAGCAGGGATCGCCTGAACTACGAAGTGGCCCGCCGACAGACCCTAGAGCGTGAACGGATACAACGCGAGAGGTACAAGCGATACTACGGCATCAACATAGACGATCTTTCCCTGTACAATATCGTGATCGACACCGGAAGCCGCTCCGTAGAGAGCACCAGTGCAGAGCTCATGTCCAGAATCCATGAGATACTCCGCCAACGCTACCCCGCATAAACGGAAGATGATCGTGCGGTCGCTGCTCGTTGTGGTAAGCTTA
>CAZRNA010000055.1:0-12454 GCA_964601325.1 uncultured Candidatus Bathyarchaeia archaeon | reverse complement strand
TACCCCGCATAAACGGAAGATGATCGTGCGGTCGCTGCTCGTTGTGGTAAGCTTATTAGTACATCGAGTGATCTAAGCAGACCCGCCAATCAGGAGACGCTGACATGACAGGATTCGACGTTGGCAGAATATGCGTGAAGCTCTCAGGCAGAGAGGCCGGCAAGAAGTGCGTAGTACTCGACGTCATAGACAAGAACTTCGCCTTGATCACCGGCCCGCCCAAGTTGACCGAAGTCAAGCGACGACGGGTGAACGCTCAGCATATCGAGGCAACTCAACAACATGTCGAGATAAAGAAAGGCGCCACCGATGAGGAAGTCATGAAGGCCCTCGAGAAAGCGAAAAAAACTGACTTTATGAAATCTCAAGTCAAGCCGTAACGGTCGAGACAATTCCCCTCAACTCTAGACCGACTGATGCCCCTTTCGCTTGCGTTGGCATAGCGAGGCTGTCGCACGGGCTTCTCTTAATATGGCGAAACGCATTGTCTAGTCGGTGCTAGACGTGAGAATTTCGCCTCCATGGAATCTCAAGCGAACCATCGTGAAGAAGTGTGAGGAGTCAACGGACCCAAAGTACGGCCACAAACCCACGGATCGACCGATCAAAGACCACCTCAGATTTGGCATAATCAATCTTGATAAACCGGCTGGTCCCTCAAGTCACGAGGTTACAGCATGGACAAAGAAGATACTCGGGGCGGAGCATGCCGGTCACGGCGGGACCCTAGAAGCAGTCTCTGCTGGGAAGATCCCATAGTAACCGGCGTACTGCCAGTCGCTCTCGAGGATGCCACGAAGATAGTCCAAGCTTTCCTCCATTCCGGAAAAGAGTATGTTTGCCTCATGGTCGTCCATGGTGACGTGTCCGATGAAGACCTAAGACGAGTATTAGAAGAATTCACGGGCGAGATACACCAGAAACCACCCCTGAGAGCCTCCGTGAAGCGCGAATCGCGAAAGCGAACCATCTACTACGTCGATCTGCTCGAGAAGGACGCAAACAGAGTGCTCTTCAGAGTGGGCTGTCAGGCCGGAACCTACATTCGCAAGCTATGCTCCGACATTGGGGAAGTGCTAGGGACCGGCGCCCACATGCAGGAGCTAAGAAGAACCCGATCCGGCCCGTTTACAGACATGACCGGCCTACACACGCTCCATGAACTCGTAGACGCGCAGGCTAGGTTTCTCGAAGGAGATGAGACCATGATTAGGAGACTCGTGAGACCTGTCGAGGAGGCCCTAGAGTACATTCCGAAGATATGTATTCGAGACTCCGCAGTCGACGCGGTCTGCCATGGCGCCGCCCTTGCCATCCCGGGCATAGTTAGTGTTGAAGATCCATTCTCAAAGGACTCGACCGTTGCCATAATGACGCTGAAGGGGGAAGCGGTTGCACTGGCAAAGAGCCTCGTGTCAAGCGAATCCGTGATTCAGCAAGAGAAGGGAATCGCCGCCAAAGTCATGAGAGTCCTGATGCCTCGAGGAACATACCCAAAGATGTGGCGCGATTAGACACCGGCAATGTTGGATCCTGGCTTCATGAGAATCTTTATGACGGTTCAAAGGCAACTGATCAGCAGTCGATAAGCATGGTTGACTGACGCCGGGATTCCCGAGCCTGGTACGGGGCAGATCCTAACTCAGGGAGCCCAAGCCTGGAATCGGGGACACAAAGCCTGTGGTCCTTTGGGCCGCGAGGGTTCAAATCCCTCTCCCGGCGCCAAACCTCTGGTTCAACTTCTGATGGTCCCCCCATTGCGTGGCCTTTCAGGCTGACGACACTTCCAGTCGACTGAATACTTTCCCCCTCGTGCACCAGAGGATGGTCTAAGGGAAACCGTTGAATGATGCAGCCAAAATGGAATCATTCTGTAGGTCAGTCACAGAAGAATGCTTGTAGTGACGGCACATTCTCAGGGCCAGTTCGCTGAGAACAGCTATGAGTCGGATGTGGTTCAAATCTGAACCTAGACACTATCGATCCGAACGTGCCCGGTCCTGTTAATTACCAGAAGTCGTTATGTAGCAAAGGAATCGAAGAGTAGGGCGACAGGGAATGAAAGCTGGAGTGGCGGCGATCGTTGTGATGCTGCTCAGCGTCATGCTTATTGTTCATTCCCCCGTTACTGTGACCGCACAGACTCGTCCCTCTCTCGCGACTGACCAGCCCTTGTACACGTTACGCGACAAACAGGTTCTCCTTCAAGGTGATGGATACGCTCCGAGGAGACAATATGCGATCTGGCTTCAGACACCTCTCGACAATTCAACCCGGAATAGCGGGTTCACATTCACAACGACGGACAACGGACAGATTCCGCCCGCCACTTCCCTAGCTATCGAATCGTCCCTTCCCCTCGGAACCTATTTGATCAGCGTCTCGAACTCGACCAAGTCGGATGCTGCCGTTGCTCGAGCACATTACGGGATCTGGGGGACAGACAAGTATGTCTATCAACGTACAGATGTCGTTCAAGCAATAGGCGGCGGGGTTCTGCCTAAGACTAGTCTGAAGGTGACCATCCGGGATCCTACGGCTGCCTTTGTCTATGATTCCACGATAGCTGCAAATGAGACTGGGTCATTCCTTGCGACTTGGAAGATACCGCCAGATGCCATAACGGAGTCATATACGGTCTTCATAGATGGCGTAGGCACATACGACTCCCCAGATGCACAGTTCGTTTCGATCTCGAAGTTCTCCGTGACTCCAGCACTCCTGAATGTCACAGTTCATGCACCTCCAAACTTGTCGTATGAGAGGATGCAGACAGTTTCGGCAGAATTCGTGGTACAGTATCCGGATTCGAGCGCGGTCACAACCATGAAAGACGGTCTCAAACCAGTTGCGCTCTACGCCGGGCAGTTCAAGATAGCGGATCTTGGCCTCACGGTCTCAGGTACGACGAGCGGAGTCTGGATCGCTCAGTCAAAGATTCCGATGAACGCGTCACTCGATGTGAAATACAACTTCATATTGCCGGCGAACGCCTTTGCTGACGGGAAAGGGAATACTGGTCCCGAAAAGGATATCGAGACAAGTAGTTTTAGCGTGCTTCCGGCCACGCTTGTTGTGAACGCAGCCCTTAACTCAACTCACTACCAGGTTCCCTTTGACACGATCATTGCGTACACCCAGGTGAGCTATCCTGATGGTACCTCGGTCGCCAACGCCACCGTTCAAGGGTGGTTGGTCGCCGCAAACACGAAGGTTAACATGACAGTCACTCGCGACAAGGTGAACCCAGTGTGGATAGTCAAGTATGCTCTTTCGTGGGGTGACCTGCTCAGACTCGGGAATTGGGGATTGTTTGTGCAGGCTACCGACATCTATGGAAACTCAGGATCAGGATCCTTTGAGGTGAGCGCAGAACCCTATACGTTGCTCGAGGTCCTCATTGCAGCTGCGATCGTTGTTCTCCTAGTCAGATGGATGCTTCTGAGATTCTGGCAACGTCTGTACCTTGGGGCGAGGCGAGTAATGTCAGCACTTAGAGGCCGCCTGAGGCCGCCATCCGTCGGTCGCTACTTGAATGGTTCACCCGTGGCTCCGTGAATTCTGAGTTCTTTCTCTCTGCCGAGATATCTGTATCTGAACACGTAAACCGGCAATTGGAGTAGGCTCAGTTCGGTGACTTCGAACCTGTTGGTCAGTATCTTATTGAAGACGGGAGGTGGCTTGACAACTCTGCTGTGAAGAAGGCGCACTGCGTCCTCCGCCTTCAATGTCAGGGGGACAAATCTAGGCACGGCTCCATTGTGAGGGGGTTCATTTGTTTTCTCTATCCGGTGCATTTGCGGCTTCTTCTCAAGGAGATATTCCATAGAAACGTCCCCGTTACCTTCTCCGTCGACCAGTACCGATGCTTCCCCGAACTGGTAAGCAAGTTCGGTGGCACCGTCCAGTGTGAAGTACCTCCGCTCCGGCCGCGCCAGCACTGTTCGCCTTATCCGACTAGTGATCTTGCCAATGTTGGAGCGCTTTGCCCTTGCCTGGGAGGTCAAGGGTCGAATTTGATGTCCTACTTGAACGGCAATGACATCGTCTGGAACGGTTGCCGTGTAGGTTTTTCCTCTAAAATAGAAGCATTCGTGATACCCTCGGACGCGCCAAAACGGAAAGTATGCTAGCGCTGGTTCACTTGCGACTTGAATCCGTCTTGGACGTAGTCGGAGCCAGCTCATAGGTCCGAAGGTTCTAGCCTTTCGTGACTCCGCAATCTTAGTGGCCTGGTCCAATGACATTGCGTCGATCGCATATGTCTGGACAGGAATGCTGGAGGGCGTCCAGCCGTTTCCCACTCTTGACTGATCAAAAGTCCCTGCTGACTCGAACACGGACTCGAATTCTGCGAGTGTCGAATCGAGCAGGTCCTTGATCTTGGCCAGTCTCTCGTCTTCGCTCATGTCGGATATGGCTCCTATTTGCTGCTCCGCGATCAGCGGAGGGAGATGAGAGGATGCGAAAGGCCGTTCTTGTTATTGTTGCTTCGGAATGAGGCGTCCGTACCTTCCCACGTTCAGCTGCGCTTCGCCTCTGAAGCTCGTAACGTAGCCGTTCTCAACACGCACTTCGTCGTTTACCTTGAAGCTATCTATCTGTTCGTTCCACAGAGACATCTTGATCGAGCCGGAATCATCCGTCAAGACTGCGTCTGCGACCGTGCTAGTTTCTCCGAAGCGGGTTTGGACCTGTCGAGGTTCTCCCTTCTCGACGATTCTGCCTTCCACATCGACTTTTCTCATCCCCGGCTTCAGTTCGATTACCTTCATGCCAAATCGCTGTCCTAAGAAAACGATGTTGCGTATTAAAGACTTCGCGCCTAGAATTGTGCTGACAGCTGGAAGTCGGTATCTGCTTGAGGGAGATCTTTGCCAATTCTGTGTCTGATGGGAACGATCTCGATTTGTTCCACAACGGCAATCTGTCGAATAGCGTCTGTCTGACTGTGTAGCATAGCTGCCGTCTCTTCATCTAGTTCAATTCTCAGCTTCTTAACGGGGGCCTTCATTGACAGTCGTTTCTCAGATTTGATGCGACGGATCTCCGAAAGCACTCGGACAATAACCGATCCGTTCTTCTCTGATTCATTATCGATGAATTTGTCATTTGGCTGTGGCCAAGCGCCCAAGTGTACGCTTTCTTTCTCCTGATGACCGGACCAAAGTTCGCGATAGAGCGCGTCTGTGATGTGTGGACAGATGGGGGCAAGTAGCTTGAGGACGATGTCTAGAGTGCAAAAGAGCGCGTACTGAGATGCTCTTCGGCTCATGTCATCGGGAGTGCGGTCCGCATACAGTCTGTACTTCACTGCCTCAAGGTACTGATCACAAAGGTCATGCCAAGTGAAGTTCCTTACGGATTCTGTGGCAAGGCTGAACTGGAAGCTCTCAAAGGCATCTGTGGAGGTTCTGACAAGGTTGTTGAGCTTGCTCAGCAGCCATCTATCCAGCAAGTCGAGCTTTGGAGTCGGCAGAGCCGGATCGTAGTCGCGAAGCGACGAGAGTATTAGCCGGGCAGCATTCCAGAGTTTCGTGAGGAACTTGCGACCATACTCAACGTCGGCCCACCTGTACGGAATATCGTAGCCCGTGGACCCGCCAGCAGCCGCCCATTGTCTCACGGAGTCTGCCCCGTACTTGGCGATTGCCTCTGTCGCTTCCACATAGTTTCCGTAAGACTTGTGCATCATTCTGCCGTCAGCGCCTCGAACCATGCCGTTGACGAGAACGGTCTTGTATGGCGCCTTTCCAAACATGGCCAGATGCCGAGCCATCAAATAGTAGTCCCACGTCCGTATGATGTCCAGACCGTTGGGCTGCAAGTCTGCGGGAAATAGCCTTTGAAACTCATCTGGCCTGTCAGGCCAGCCGGCGTGCACGGCGCATGTGATTGATGAATCCATCCAAGTGTCCATGACGTCCTGGTCTCCAACAAACTCCGTGGATCCACAGCTCGGGCAAGATCCTGTTCTCGGTTGCTGTGAGCGCGGATCCACTGGTAGCCACTCATCGCTCGCAGGTAGCGTCTGCCCACATTTACGACAGTACCAGACCGGAATAGGGGTTCCAAACAGCCTTTGTCTAGAGATCACCCAGTCCCAGTCAAGCGCTCTTGCCCATTCTATCATCCTATTCTTGGAGAAATCCGGAACCCATGCAACCCGGTTGGTCCAGTCGACTATCTGATCCGTCATGTCCTTGGTCTTCATGAACCACTGCGGAGCTGAGAGGATCTCGACTGGAGTGTGGCATCTCCAGCATGTACCGATTTCGCGACTGATGGCCTTTGACCCGCCAATCTTTGAGGCATTTCTCAGATCGTCAACAATTGCTTTCCGGGCCTCCTGGATCTTGAGTCCCGCGTATTTTCCGGCCTCTTGCGTCAAACGTCCTTGGGCGTCCAGTAGTTTCACTACCGGAAGGCTATACTTGTGTTGCCATCGGACATCGGTCTTGTCGCCGAAAGTGCATATCATCACGACGCCGCTTCCAAAGCTGGCGTCTACGAGTTCGTCCTTCAGAATGGGGATTCTACGGTCCACAAGAGGAACCGTTGCCTCTTTCCCGACGTATTCAGAGTAGCGGCCATCGGTCGGGTTCACTGCTAGCGCTACACAGGCTGGCACGAACTCGGGACGCGAGGTCGCAACAATCAGGTCGCCCTTTTCGGTGGAGAAAAGGATGTCTATGAGTGTCCCTTCACTGTCCACGTACTCTACTTCCGCCTCTGCAATGGCTGTTTCGCATCTAGGGCACCAGTTGACTGGATGTTCCCCTCTGTAGAGGAGTCCGCGCCTCAGCAGTTGTAGGAACGAAAGTTGGGTCAACTTGAAGTATTCGGGATCCATGGTTCGGTATTCTAGGCTCCAGTCGATGGAGTATCCCATCGACTGCATCGCGGCCTTCATCTTCTCGATATATTCGGTTGTAAGCTTGACACAGATCTCGCGGAACTTCTCAATCGATACGTCTCGCTTCTTGATATTGAAGCTGCGTTCTGCTCTGACCTCTGTTGGAAGGCCATGGCAGTCCCATCCTTGTGGGAAGTGGACGTTGTACCCACGCATTCGCTTGTAGCGGGCGACGAAATCGAAATAGCACCAATTCAGGGCATTTCCCATGTGGAACTCCCCGCTCGGGTAAGGCGGAGGAGTGTCAATCGAGTAGGTCGGCCTTGAGCGGTCGTTTCGATCATAACAGTAGATACGCCCCTGTTCCCAATTCTTCTGGAGGGAGGCCTCAAGGACAGACTGTTCATACCTAGGAGGAAGCCGCATGTAATCTCGTCCGGACTTTCTCTCAGCACCGAGTGTCGACACTCCCACATCGCTCTCCATTACCAGAACTCTCCCCACAGGTGCGCTCTCGATGAAATCGCTGTGCCTGACGCGAATTCTACAAACGCATATGGACTTGGCGGTGAGACACACTCCGACACCTGCAATAGTACAGTGTCAGGACTCGATTCCTTATGAAACATTCGGAGAATCGCCGACATATGTTCGCCCAACAAGAGGCCTCTGGCTCCTGACGGAGCCTAGTCTAGCGAGATAAGTCGCAACTAGGCCAGCGGCAAAGATGGTTCCAGCACCGAAACTAAGGAGATCTATTCCGGTCGCCAGCATGCCCGCACCGGGCATCTTCAGTTGTGAAGCCAGATCAAATGCTCCGAAGTAATAGTTGAAGAACCAGTGAAGCAGGACGGGAGCGTATGCACCATAGCGTAGATACACATAGCCGAGCGCGAGTCCCGATACCATCGCGGTTGAGATTTTGCCGATCTCCCACCCGCCTCCGTACAGGTAGTGAGCCGCCCCAAACGCTCCCGATGTAAAGACTAATGCGACCCACTCCAACCGTGAGATCCCTCTCACACCGTGGTCGCGGATTGTAGGCAATCCCAATAGTTCCTTCGCTCTCTCTGGTTTCCACATCGCCATCGTCAAGAGGCGAAGTGCACCCTTCGTGCTTTGGTATTGCGAATGTCGCCGAGTCCTCCACACGAAAAAGACTCCATCGAGAAGTCCTATGGTCGTTATCCTGAAGCTGAGCTCTTCAACAAATGGTGCGTAGGAAATGGAAAGGAAACCTAGCACGGGGTTCTCAAACGAAAGACCGCCGGTTTGAACTCCAGCAGATTCCTGCAGACTCTGCAGGAGCACAATGATAACGAGAACAATCGTGGCAAGTTGTGGGAGAACAAAGAGGTAGTTCGAACGAGTCAAACTCGCTTCGCCGACAGCTTTCCTGATCGAGGCAGGGAAAGCTGGAGGATCAGACCAAGCCAGAAAGAATGCTGCCGCATAGAGAAGCCAAATCGCAAGAAAGAAGACTCCCACGTGAGCCCCCATTGGGATCGAGAAATTGGCGATCATGAACAAGCTCAGCGGAAGCTCAGCGACAAGTCTAGATGCGGCGTCAAGTCCCTGCGGGGACCCGTATAAGAGGAACAACCCAAGTGCCATCGAGACAGCGTAGGAAAGCAGGACCGTCACCACGATAGCCACCGTGACCCTTCTGAACGCGCGTCCCGTCTCTTCTCTCAGAGTCGATAGCAATTCTGTATCGCCTTCTAGGTTCTCACTTGTCGTCTCGCGGGCACAACAGTTACATCGTCTATTAATACAGATCTGATCAAGATATTCCGAAAGGAATAGCGATATCGGAGACCACGTAATGCTTCCAAGACTCTAGGAGATCTCTAAACGGAGGCGCCTTTTTGGATTGAGCCAAAAACGTCTTGCACGCCTTGCCGGCGTCAGTCAGTCGATTTCTTGTTCCAAACTTATATTATAGGAATGTCGGACTTGCGGCAATAACTCAAGCTGGTTACGAGATGGGTCTTCCAGGGGCAACGAAAAGCCAAACGACAGGCGTCGCACTCACTTCATCCCAAAAACCACGATCCTTCCTGTTCACTTCCGAGAGTGTCACGGAGGGTCACCCTGACAAAGTCGCGGACCAAATCTCCGATGCGATCCTAGATGACATCATCTCCCAGGATCCAAAAGCGAGGGTAGACATTGAGACCCTAGTAATGAAGGGCACCGTCATCGTTACGGGTCAGGTCACCACATCCGCCTATTCGCACATTCCTCGCATCGTTCGGGGCGTCCTGCGAGATATTGGGTTCTATGATGCGAAGGTTGGTATCGACTGGGAGGCTTGCGGGGTCCTCGTCTCAATAGAAGAGCAATCGCCAGACATCGCGATGGGAGTCAATCGGGAGGATATGGGTGCGGGAGATCAGGGCATGGTCTTCGGTCATGCAACAAACGAAACCCCACAACTAATGCCCCTCCCAATAACCCTCGCACACAAGTTGGTTAGAAGGCTAGCGGATGTAAGAAAGCAAGGAATCCTCAAATACCTTCGACCCGACGGCAAATCACAGGTCACGATCGAGTATCAAGATGGCACACCCAAGAGAGTGGAAGCCATTGTAATCGCAGCTCAACACGATGAAAACGTCTCAAGGGAGGAAATGAGGAAAAACATTATCGAGAAAGTGATCAGGCCCGTTATCCCGTCAGAAATGCTCGACGAGAAGACCAAGTTCTTCGTCAACGAAACCGGAAGGTTCACTGTCGGCGGTACACTCGCCGACACAGGCCTTACTGGCAGGAAGATAATTGTCGACACTTATGGAGGAGTTGGAAGCCATGGCGGAGGCTGCTACTCTGGAAAAGATCCCACGAAAGTCGACCGGTCAGGCAGCTACATGGCCAGATACATCGCGAAGAATATAGTGGCCGCAGGACTCGCCGACAGATGTGACGTTCAGATCGCCTACGCTATCGGTGTATCGAAACCCGTCTCAGTGATGGTCTACACATACGGCACAGGAAAGGTGCCTGATGAGAAAATTACGGAATCGGTACTGAAGGTGTTTGACATGAGGCCAAAGGCAATAATCGAACAATTGAAGCTTCTCAAACCCATCTACCGAAAAACGGCCGTCTATGGCCATTTCGGACGGGATGATCCGGACTTCACATGGGAGAAGACGGATCGAATAGACGAGCTCAGAAGACTCTGCGACTGAAAAGGCCGAGATGCTCCAAGAGAACCACTGCGCAGATGAAACTCGATTCGAAAGGAACCTTGCAGGAAGACTTCAGTTCAATTCTTGTGAGATTCTCAATCAGCCAAATCACGCAAATCGTACAACCACTAGACAAGGAAGACCCCTAGCACCGAATCGAAACTTTCACACGAAAATGCGACACGAGAACTCGGCAATACATTAAATACGGTGGCTGCGTGCGAGTCTAGCGCGGTGGGGCCAGAGCGTCGTCGTCCAGTGGGGCCGTAGTCGACTAGCAAGTGTCGACGGTGTCTAGCCAGGGATGACGACAGGACAACCCCGTTAAGGGCTCCAGAAGCCTTTGGCATAGCACGGGTTTGCTGACCATGTGGGATGACGATCTTCCGGAGCGCGGGAGAAACCCGTAGACGAATAGAAACGGCGGAAGTCGAGGGTTCAAAATGGCAGGAACGCCATGATAGTCCCTTCGGCCCCACCACGTTTACGCAGTGGGTCTTAGCAAACTTAACATCTCGAACTCGCAGAACAAGCCTTACTGGCTGCGGGGAGGCTGCCTAATGGCTGCGGATCAGGCGAAACGCCCGGCTGAAGAAGCTCCGAAGCTCCCGCCGCGTGCGCCGCCCCTGCGCGTCAAACCCTCCTTCATGCAGAAATCCAAATACAGGCACCTTCTGAACGACCCGAATGTTTACCGGTGGTTCCGGAAGCTCCTGCGTCGGAGCCCAGTGTCAGCGGGCGAGCATATACGCAGGTTGGGTTGGCTCTGTGAGCACTTCGCGACCAACCCGCAGGAACTAGCCGGGAAGAGCAAGCGGAAGGCCAAGGAGTGGACCGAGGACATGATCAGCCTGCTTGAGGATGAGGGAAAACGGAGCAGCTACATATCCAACCTGTTCAAGACAGCGAAAAGCTGGTTCAAACACAACGATAAACGGATCGAAGTCGAGTATAGAGTTGCCAAAGGCGAAACAGGACTCTACGCCACGGAGAAGCCTCCAACCAACGACGAGCTCCGTAGAATCTTCGACGCCGCGGACATCAGGCAGAAAGTCGCCATAAGCCTCATGGCTTTCTCGGGCTTCCGAGATGAAACGCTTGGCGACCTTACCGGCATCGACGGTCTGAAGATCAGGGACTTTCCGGAAATGACTATCTCAAACGGCACCGTCCAGTTCAACGCCATCCCAACCTTCGTGATCTGCCGGGGCACGATCAGCAAGGACGGCTACGAGTACCGAAGCCTCCTCAACCAGGAGGGCTGCGACTACCTGAGAACCTACCTCACCTGGCGAATGCAAACAAAGGAGAAAGACACGAAGCAGATTGTTGAAGGAAAAAGAAAGACTGTGCGAGTGAAGGTGCCCGGCGAGACACTCACCCCAGACAGCCCCATCCTGACACCGATACAACTGAACGTGGGCACACACATCCACACCACGAATATCAGCGGCATAATCAAACAGGCAATCGTGAAGGCGGGCTTCAACTGGAGGCCATACGCGCTCCGACGGTTTTTCGCCAAACGTCTCCTGCTCGCTGAGGCCGGCGATCTCAACTATGGAGCTCCGCGGCTTCAGCTTCGCGAATGGAAACGCGGCGAGCGCTCGTTCCAGTTCACTCTTTCTGGACAATAGTTGTAGCACTCCACACCGGCCGCAGCCCGTAAATGCAACATCGACCGTAACGGGCTGGTGGTAATCATGATACAGGTAGCGATACTTTCGCGGAGGCTCAAAGAGGGCAAGACTTACGAGGATTTCCGCAGGGCTTGGTACCACACGGTGGGATTCGGAACCGGTAACAGAATGTACACCGTCATCAATGCGTTCGACCCGCGGGAGATCATCGTCATAGGTTTCACAGAAACAACCGTTGACAACCTAATGGCGGGATTGAAGATCGACGTCAAAGAAAGACTGGAGCATTCACTGGACGACGTGATCGAACCAACGATAGGACGCACCTTCGGGCTACTGGTTTCCGAAGACGACTTCTCCGCCAAAGGTGCAATCGATTACAGGCCGCCCATGGTCCATGGGGAAGAGATCGACCTCGAGCAGTTCGCTCAAGATCTCAAGAAGGTCGCAGACGCGATGAGCGAGGCATCCGCCGAACGCGACCGCGCCAAGAAGGAAAGAGACGCCCGCCGTTCCTAGCGGCTTGAATCGTCCCCACGGCATCCTCTTTCGAGAAGCCGCGAGCGCTCGTTTCAGCATTTTGCCAGCCTGATTCAGGAGCAATATGTCCGATGCTTTTGCCTTCGGGATCCATTTTCATCGTCAGGTAGCACCGGTGCTGGAAGCTGAAGTGCTCGAACATTTCGGTCGACGCGGTGCCTCTCAGCGCCTGGTTCGAGTACCAGCGTTCGGATCTTGTTGAACGGGTGAGCGGGTTTGGCGTG
>CAZRNA010000054.1:0-12875 GCA_964601325.1 uncultured Candidatus Bathyarchaeia archaeon | reverse complement strand
ATCCTCTGCGTCGTCTATGTTTCTTCTGCTTCTTGACGGTCAGCCATGTCTCGTACCGGAGGACGCCGAAGCCTGAACTGTCCGCGGCTAGGCCCCTTTTTGGTAGGGCCTCGTGAGCTGCGTGTTGAGTTTGCGGAGGTATGTTTCGGGTAGGCGGAGCATGTGGCTTCGGATGGTTGTGTGGCTGGGTGTCTCCTCTAGGCCTATCTTGTTGCGTTGTTCGGGGAAGGCGCGTAGGTAGGCGCTGATGCTTCGGTAGTCCATGCCGAGCCACGTCTTCAGTAGGAGGAGGATGACCATCGCTTTTGGTGGGTAGGGTGGCTGTCCACGCTTCTGAGGTGTCCAGGGGGCTGGGTTGGATTCGACGAGGCTTCTGGCTTTGGTGAGGTAGAGGTTCACCTCGTCGCGTCGGTACCGCTCGTAGCCTCTCCAGTCACGCTCATACCTCTGCCAGTCTCTGTCCCCTCGACTTTTCCTGGGCATCACGTGTCGGATGAGCGATCGTAGCGTGCGGGCTTAGCGGTTTGAGGCATCGCAGCGGCAACCCTGCACCGCTACCCCTCCAAGCCCAAGCATGAAAGAGACCGATTAACCTTCCACAGCCCAGAGAACAGAACACAAAAAGGGAGTGGGGGCTACCTGGGCACAGAAGATCAGACTCGCGTGACCTCCGAACCCCTCGAAAAGAAACAAACCTCGCCGTCATGAGCGATATTGCGTAATGGATCCGCCAGGCGCATAGCTACAGATTTAGGTAGTCGCCCGTTTCTCTTCCCGGTGGAAGATCTCGTCCAGCTTCTTCTGGATATCTCTATCGAGAGGAGTAATCTCATGCTTTGATAGTATTGATTGAACCCGCTTCTTTGCGACTCGATCAATGCTTTCTGCACCCGCCGTCTCCCACGGTCCGCGAAAACGCTTGTCAAAGGTCTGTGCCAAGTAGTGCTCCTTCTCGTAGTTCCTCAGAGTGTGTGGGAATTTGAGGTACGATGCGTCGTATCCAACTTGCGAGATCAATTCCGTTGCCAGCGTTTCGTGGTCAACCTTTATTCCATTCAGAATCCGGAACATTATTCCAAAGAATTCGTCATCGACTACTAGCTGAAGCGGGCTAGTGACCACCAGACTGTCAACGATTCCGGCTGCCGAGATGATCTCCGCACCGGCCATGGCGGGAAGAAGACCGGTCATGGATTTCTCAAATCCGACCTGCTCATCAAACGTCTTCGAGTCGGTACACGGCCCGTGACCATCCACTGGCATGTTGTAGTAGTGAGCAATCTGAACCGCTGCGGCGGACATTAGCGCAGTCTCGGCGGATCCCCACGACAGGAATCCTGTCCTCATGTCAATCGGCGCGCATCGAGCACCATAGATCACGGGTGAGTTGGGGTTACTCAGTTGGATTATCGTGTTCATCGCGAGGTCTTCTGCGTTTTGTAGCACAAGTGAACCTGCGAGTGTTACCGGGCCTGTAGCGCCAAGCATAGGGCTCGAGTCAAGCATTACCGGGACTCCAAGCTTTGCACAGTCGATCAGCTGTCTGGCACAGTCTTGAGCGATCTTGAGTGGAGTCGAAGTGGCTGCCAGGAAGCTTACCAAAGGGCGCTTCTGAAATTCATCCTTGCTTCCTCTGACAACTTGTGCCGCCTCTATGATTGTACGAAAAGTCTCGTGTGTCAATGGGGAGAAGAAGAGGTGCTTTCTTGTCGTCTCAAGGCAGACCTTGACGGCATATATGTCGGCCACATTTTGGGGAACATCGCTCGGAGATATGTGTGTCGCACAGAACGAGATGTTCTCCAAGGCATCAACAAGCTTGGCTGCGATCTCGGTATCCTTGAGGGTTCCGTTTCGGCACTGCCCTGTGTCTATGTCGAGAACTCTTGTGTACGCACTCCCTGGCCGGGTGAAGGTCTTTCCCCGCTCGATCAGCAAGTCATGTTCTTTGTCTCGGCCACCAAGGACGAGGTTGTGGGGAGTCTTCTTGATCGTGTCATGGATGACTTTTTCCGGGAACCTTGCAACATTCCTTTTCTGATCGACCTCGCATCCAGCCGATTTGAGCAACTGAAGAACACTATTCTCGTGTACCATGATTCCGACTCGCTCGAGCACATTCAGAGTTGCAAGATGAATCTCGTCAAGCTGTTTCGAATCAAGAACTGTGTACAATCTTCCCCGCTCGTTCCGGCTGCTAGCAAGAGACGCTTCCTATTTAGGAACTCCTTACGAGACTTGTACGGGTGTGACTGACCACCTATCAGTCTCGTGCGTGTAGGCTCGACATGGGGAAACCCTTTTTGCGGACGCGAAAGAGCCGTATTGTCTGAAGTAGATTTGGCATTGCAGGTACACGAACAACTTGGATCACTTCTCCCCCGGATGAAAACTGATCCGCCTGGAGCGAACTCAAAGGCGATTGCACTTGTCTTGGGCGAGTTCGAGACACCAACTCTCTCTTCAGTTCGAATGGGAGAAACCCCCACCGCTTGGAAACAGGCACGGGGTGCAAATGTTGTCGACGTTGACGACAACTTATACATTGACATGACCGCAGCCTTCTGCGTCGGAATTGTGGGACACTGTCACCCCAAAGTCGTCGAGGCAATCAAGACGCAAGCAGGCATCATGACGCATGCACCGGCAGCCCAAGCCCCCAACCCTCTTAGAGCTGAACTGGTCAAGAAGATTGCTCAGATCGTTCCCAGACCGCTGAAACGGACTCATCTGCTCACAAGTGGCGGCGAAGCGATCGACGTCGGCCTCAAACTGGCACGTCTTCACACCCGCAAGATGGAGGTAATGGCATTTCAGGGAGGCTTCCATGGCAAAACCCTCTTTGCGCTCTCAGCAACTGCACGTCGACACTACCGTGCTGGATTCTTGCCGCTCGTGCCGGGAGTCTTCCACGCGCCATTTCCCTATTGCTACCGATGCCCATTCGGAGAAAGTGTTTCATGTGGTGACTGCTCGACCCAATGCCTGAACTACATCGAGCACATGATCAAAGATCCCGCCTCGGGTATTACGGAAGTAGCTGCAATGCTCCTCGAGCCAGTGCAAGGCCATGAGGGATGGATTATCCCGCCGAAGGATTTCCTGCCGGGACTAAATAGAATCTGCGATGAGAACAACATACTCCTGATGCTGGATGAGATCATCACGGGATTTGGAAGAACCGGCAAGATGTTCTGTTTCGAGCATTATGGAATCGTTCCAGACATACTTGTAGGCGCCAAGGGCGTGGCAAGCGGCTTCCCAATCTCGTTGGTAGTCTCCACAGACGAGATCATGAACTCTTGGGGTGACTTCCAGCACACGAGCACATTCTCGGCAAACCCGCTCGGTTGTGCGGCGGCTCTCGCGAGCCTGGATGTCATAGAGAAAGAGAGACTCGTTGAGAAATCGGCAAGCATGGGCCGTGAGTTCTTAAAACGTCTGGAAGAAATGAAGGAGAAGCACAGACTTGTCGGCGACGTGCGAGGACTAGGCATGATGTGCGGCCTCGAACTCGTCAAGGACTCAAAGAAGACACCTGCAGTGGAAGAGACGAACAAAGTCGTCGAATACGGATTGAAACACGGCGTGATCCTTCAACCACCCGGCGGCCGGTTCGCCAATGTACTGAAGATGTCACCGCCTTTGGTGATCACAGAAGAGCAACTGGACTTCGGGCTACTAACCGTCGATGACGCACTCACATTTGCGGAAAAGCATTGAGAGGAGATTAAGCGATTGAGCGACAACACTTATTCCCAGCTCGGGCTTGAGGGAAGAGTCGTAGTCGTAACAGGGGCAGCCCGGGGCATAGGAGAAGCTATCGCACGAGCTTTCGGATCGCACAGGTGCAGCGTTCTGGTTGCTGACAGGATGAGACGGCCTGACGGTCAGCAACGCGCTCAAGCAACTGCAGAAGCTATCGCCAAGAACGGCGGCCGCGCCTTGGCAATGAAAGTCGACGTATCTGACAAGGCGCAAGTCGAGAAAATGTTCCAGACTGCCGTAGACAGTTTTGGCCGGGTCGACATATTCGTAAACAACGCTGCGATCATGAAAGGCGGCGCCCTCGTCGACATGAACGACACAAACCTTCAGGAGCATTTCGATGTGAACGTGAAAGGTTGCTTCTACTGCTGTCAGCTTGCAGCAAAGCAGATGATCAAGCAGGGCTCCGGGGGCAAGATCGTGGTGATTGCCTCGGTGGATGGTTTGGAGGCAGAGGAGGGAATCGTCGCATATTCTGCAAGCAAGGCAGCCCTCACGCTCATGACAAAATGTATGGCCGTCGAACTCGCGCGGAACAAGATCAACGTCAACGCGATCGCTCCGGGCTGGGTGGCGACAGACATGAGTATCCCATACATGACCGACGAACTCTACAAGGAGCTGGGCAGAAGAATCCCCGCGGGCTATATGGCTAAACCCGAACAGATCGCAGGCGCAGCACTTTTCCTAGCTTCACCGCTCTCCGACTACGTAATGGGACACGTACTTGTGGTGGACGGAGGCTTGACGTCGAACATCACAATAAAGGCTGGCCAAGAATCGGTGCAGTACACATAGTGTTACGGAAGCCACTAAATCGACAACCGTGAAGAGAAAGATTCCCTATCTAGAATGCCAACCCCAATAGAGATACTCATCAGATTCGCGCTTGTGAGGATGATCCATGATCGAAGGCTTCCGGCACAGGCTGAGTGGATACCTTTTCTCCTTCTCGAGCAAACGTATGTTGTAGCGATCACGAAGAGCGAAGGTAGACCCTGATATCTTCGTTGAGGACTGAAGGGAGCGGCAGGTCCTTCATCGTTGCCAGACCCGGCCCAGCGTTGAGCACTTTGGGGATCATGTTCAGAATTACTGCGACTGTTCCAATATCGCCATGAACTCCGCCGATGATCTTCTGGTTCAAGTTCGGAACGCCTTCGATCGAAATAGCATCGTACTCTTCCTGTACCAAGGCGTTAGCGACGAACTCAAGCACCACAACAGGCTTCCCGTTCTTGATTCCATGTGCAACGCTCTTCAGACCTGCGACGTAGCCAGGCTTGATGGTGGTGTAGGGAGTCGTGACTTCCTTCTTGGCTATGACTGGCTCAGGCGGGAATTCTGTTATTGCTTCGAGTTTCCATCCGAGGGCAGCTGCGATCATGGCTATTGACTCAGCAAGACCTACGTGACCGGTTATCACCTTGTCACGAATACTCTTCTCGAACTGCTCGGGCGTGAGCCCCGTTCCGATTTTCTTCTGAAATGGAATCCTTCGCTTGGAGGAATCCATCATTCTTGTTACTTTGATGGCGTCTACACGCAGGCAAGGTCCTGTGAGCGTTATCGGCAACGCATCCATGAGATAGCCAGGGTTTATGCCAGTTCCGAGGACCACAACGCCATGCTTCTTGGCAAGTCTATCGATTTCGGCTGATAGGCGCGGCTCCTTGTAGTACGGGTATGACAATTCCTCGCAGGTCGAAACCACGTGAACACCTGCATTGATGCACATCTCCAACTCAGGGTAAATGCTCTTGACAGAAGATCTCGTTGCTATGATTGATATGTTGGGCTTAGTTCTTGAGAGTAGACTCTTCGCGTCGTCTGTTACCGTGATGCCTAGAGTCTTGCCGGCTTTGAGAATCTCACCGAGATCCTTTCCGACAAGTTCTTTCGCGTTGTCCACTGCGCCGACAATCTTCATTCCTTTCTTCTCAAGCATTCCCTTTGCGATAGCCACTCCCAGGGGCCCGACTCCAAAGAGGATTACTTTGATTTCGTTTTCCATGTCTGCTGCCACACGACCCCGTACGACTTACCCCCGCGAATTTAAGGATTCAAATCGAAAGGACCAAGCGATTTTCCAGATAGCCCTTCACGATGATTGAGAATCCTAAAATACTGCTCGGTCAGGGTGCTCGATGCGAGGTTTCTCTCGTGAAGGCGTTCGTTCGTGCCACATGGCTCCTCGATTCTTGGAATCTGCTGCCGAAAGTTATGGATGTGAGGCTGGAGTTCGCGGACTTCCCTTTTCTCACTGGAAGAGCGCTTTCGGATCGGATGCAGGGAGAGGAAGTCTTCATCACAAATGAGGACAGAGTCAATGCTGAGGCTATGGATGGGAACAGCAACTTAAGACTCATCGGGACACCGTCAGCCGGCATTGACCACATCGATGTGCAAGCAGCAACCGAGCGAGGAATTCCCGTAGTTTACTCACCGGGAGGAAATGCTGACTCCGTTGCCGAATATACCTTCGCACTGATGCTGAGTATCTCCAAGAGAATTCTGGACGCCGACGCTTTACTAAGGAAAGGACTGTCGCCCAAGGTTGAGTCATACAAACCTCTCATGGGAATCCAGCTCAAGGGAAAGACCATTGGCATAATCGGAGTGGGTAGCATCGGATCTCGCGTTGCCATGATTGCAAGAGCTTTCGGCATGAATGTTCTCCTCTTTGACCCGGGCATCCTTCCTACACGTCTTGAGCAATTCGGTAAGGCCGTTGAGCTCGACGAGTTGCTGAGGGCCTCAGACTTCGTCTCTGTTCATGCTCCCTTGACAGACCAGACTAGAGGCATGCTAGGTCCAGAACATTTCAGACTAATGAAGAACACGACGTTTTTCGTGAACACCGCGAGAGGCAAGATTGTCAATGAACCTGCCCTAATTGACGCCCTGAGAGAACGGAGAATCGCGGGAGCAGCCCTAGATGTTCAGGTGAACGAACCTCTACGCAGTGACAGCTCGCTTCTAGACCTAGACAATGTAATCGTCTCTCCCCACATCGCCTCGTACACCAGAGACGCACAAGCATACTGTGACCGCGTGGTTCAGGAGGATGTCATCAGATTCATCAAGGGCGAGCATATGCGTTTTCTTGCAAACCCCGAAGTCTTGAAGAAGTGAGCACACAGCATGGGCCGATTCTGTCTAAGCCGAGAAAGTCATATCTACTGCCTTTTGGGATCGGCAACGCTGTGCCAGAGGTAGGATGCTGATTGAATATTCCTTGGGAGAACAGTCTCCGACTAGGTATTGTCCACATAATGGCGTATCCGGACGTGCAATCTGGAGAGCAGCGCTTCCTGGATACGGTGACGACTCTCGCAGAAGACGATTTCTTCTCGCTCCTTGAGTTGGCACTGGTCAGAGACCAAGCACAACGGAGAACCATTAGACAACTCGCGGAGACTTCCCACCTTTCGATCACGTATGCTGCACAACCTGTGCTGCTAGGGCAGAAGCTTGATGTGAACTCATTAGATGAATCAGAGAGGAGCAGAGCGATCGAGAAAGTCAAGTCATGCATTGACGAAGCGTCTGAACTAGACGCAGAGCGTGTGAGCCTTCTGAGCGGCCCTGACCCCGGAGCACGGCAGCGCAGCGACGCAACCCAAGCGCTCGCAGACTCGTTGAAAGAGATCTGTGCTTACGGCGAGCAGAAAGGCTTGGCAATCACGTTGGAGGCCTTTGATCGAGATGTTGAGAAGAAGCGCCTGATCGGGCCAGCGAGAGAGGCGGCTGCGCTGGCGCGAACGGTCAGGAAAGACTTTCGGGATTTCGGCATACTGTACGATATGGCTCATGGTCCATTACTCGACGAGGATCCCAAACACGCTCTTACTCTCCTTCGGGATTATCTCGTCCACATCCATGTCGGCAACTGTGTGAAGGTGACGGGTAACCCCGCATACGGGGACAAACACCCCAGATTCGGCGTTAACGGGGGATTACATGATGTGGATGACTTGGCACGATTCCTCAAGATACTATTCGACATCGGATACCTTGGAAAGAAGACACGACGGAACGAAAAGCTTCCAATCGTGGGATTCGAAATCAAACCACTACCCGCCGAGAGTTCCGAGGCTGTACTCGCAGGCACGAAGCGTGTCTGGAGACAGGCTTGGGGGCAGCTTCAGATGACCAATAAGGCCAGCAAGCACTAGAGTGAATAGTCAACGCTCTCTGCCATGCACAAAAGCAACTTTTCAAGCCCGCCAACGGCGCTGGGGATCAAAGCTAGATTCTTCGGAAAGAGATTCCTCTGTGCCGATCAAGAACGCTCTTGATCACCATCTCGAATGGAGATACGGCTGTTGTTGTTGAGACAACCACGATCTGTGCGCCCATTTCAACAGCCTTGTTTGCAACCTCGCTTGTTATTCCTCCGCCAACCGCAACAGGGACTTGAACAGACCTGAGAACGCCAGCAAGATCGATCAACGGATTCCTTGAAGGGTCAAGTCTTCTCTCGTCAAACCCGGTGTGAACGAATACCCCGTCAACTCCCAGTTCCGCGACTTCTCTAGCCCTCTTGGGCTTCTCCTTCGCCCCAAGGAGATCTGCGATTACACCAAGCGAATGCTTTCGTGCAGTTTCAACGGTCTTCATGATGGTTGCGTCTTCTGCGACGGCCATGACCGTGACTATATGCGCGCCAGCTCTAGCGGCCATTTCTACGTCCAAGTCGCCTCCGTCCACTGTCTTGAAGTCAGCCACGATTGTTAAACCACCGAAGGTTTTTACAAGCGCTTCTATCGCTTTGATTCCTTCCGAAGAGATTAGGGGAGTGCCTGCCTCGAGCCAGTGAGCCCCCGCTGCCAATGCTCTGCGCCCTATTGCAACTGCTTCTGAGGCCGTTTCTGTATCTATCGTGACCCAGATTGTAGAACCCTTTTCCTGCAATCTCAGGCTTTGTCTCTTCTCTGCCACGAAGGGAATTCACCTTCCCTCGTGCTTTGCGTTAAGCCTCGACGCCTATTGCATCCTACTTGATTTTCTCGAATGCTTTCTTGGCGGATGCCAGGAACTTGTTCGCGTCTACTTTCGTATGCGCCGCTGAAAGGTGACATCGTTTCAGGTGATGTGTGCTTAGGATGATTCCTTGATCGTTCATTGCGTGCCAGTATTTCTTGTACATCTCCATGTCGTTGCCTAGGACTGATGGATAGTTGCTGATCTCAGCGTCCGTGAAATAGAGAGTGAATATCGAGTGGAAGTGCTTCACCTGTGCCTTCAAGTTGAAGTCCTGAATCAGTTGGGTTAGTCCTTTTGATATCGTGTCCACCAATCCGTCCATACGTTCATGCACCCTGCCGCTTTCCAGTTCGCCTATGGTGGCGAGGCTTGCGGCGACAGAGATCGGATGAGAGTAGTATGTTGCAGCCATGTGGACGTTTCCCAACGGTCTCAGTCGGTTCATGATATCTGCTCGTCCGGCCAATCCACCCATTGGGTATCCGTTGGCCATTGCTTTCGCAAATGCCGTGAGATCGGGTTTGATGCCGAAGAGCTTCTGGGCTCCACCAAGGCTGTGTCTAAACGCAGTTATGACTTCGTCTAGGATGAATACGATGCCGTTTCGTTCGGTCAGTTCTCTTATGGTCTGTAGGAATCCTTCCTTTGGCATGACAACCCCGATGTTGTGAAGAATCGGTTCGGTGATCACCGCAGCGAGCTCATCCTTGTGCTTCGAGATCGTCTTCTCAAGCGCATCAACATCATTCCAGGGAATCACAATAGTCTGTGCCATGGCCTCCGGCAAGATCCCTGCTGACTGTGCAAAAGGAGTTCCAACCTTGTCAGCAGGAGGCATCACGCTTATGTCGACATAATCGTGCCAGCCATGGTAGCCTCCCTCGAACTTGAGGATCTTCTTCCGCCCTGTGAATGCACGGGAGAGTCTTATTGCGTGGAAGGTAGCGTCACTACCTGCATTACAGAAGCGTACTTTCTCGGCTGAAGGGATGTGATGAGTCACTCTCTCCGCGAGTTTGTATTCCATTTCTGTGGTTCCAATTCCCCAGAGATCGCTGCTCGCGGCCGCCTTCTTCACAGCCTGCACGACTTTCGGATGACAATGACCTAGGATCAATGGTCCGTAGCCGAGCAGGAAATCCGTGTAGGTCCGGCCCTCGATGTCGTATAGTTTCGATCCGGCTGCCCGCTTGAAGAACATCATGTAAGGTTCTGTGTAGCGGAGTTCGTCGTGGACCCCGCCAACAGTTACAGATTTTGCCTTTTCAAACAGGGCTTCAGATTTCTTCTCTGAGACCATTTGTTGGACACCGCATTTCGCACGTAGACCGCGAACCCATATAGAAGTCTTCTTATGCAGACGGATCGCAATACCGCAAACATTCCCGCAAAACAGATCCAATGAAGGTCGAGGATGACATGAAACCTTTGGTTGCGAAATCTTGGGAGAGCGACTATTTGGCTACTCCTCCACCTTATGAGAGGCACAGGCAGGTCCTATTCTCACCGAAGATCCAAGGAGTAAGCTCAGCCTCGATCGGAACAGTCACCATCCCGCCGACAGGCAAGAGCGACCTGCATATGCATGAACAAACAGACGAGTTCTGGATAGTTACTAGAGGCCACGGAAAGGTCATCGTTGGTGGGGGGGAAGCGGATATCGAGCCTGGCTCGATCGCCTACGGCCCAGCTAAGTCCGCGCATCAGATAATCAATACTGGAAAGGAAACGCTGCATGCCTACTGGATACTTGTTCCTCCGGGGCCGGAGGAAGCAATTCTCAAGGTTATGGGAAGACTCTAGCCGTCCCGGATGTCCGAGCGTGGGGCAACGGGAACGACTTCTCCGCACTCGATGACTCCCACTTTTGCGCGCTCTCCATGTCTCTTGAATGCCATTCTGACAGCTTCGTCAGCGGTTGAGGCATGCTCGAAGCCAAGTGCTTCCTTGTCCTCCTCTGTGAAACCGGTTGAATAGCAGATGATCTTCGCGCGTTCAAGCATCTGCGAGTGCATCAAGAGTGCCCCAGCAGCTGGAAGATCTTCAAACTCTTTTCTGTCTACTGCCTCCAGTAGCTTGGAGTAGCTTTCCGTGGCTCTAGCCTTGAAGCTTGGATGAGTTGGTGAGATTCGTTCGGTGCAAGGTGTGAGCAATACAATCGTTCCGCCTTTTCTGACGCCAACGTGGGCGAAATCCAGAGCTTTCATGGCCTGCCAGTAGTCGATGTCTGCCGGATAAGTCGAGAAGACAACTATGTCCGCAAGTTCGGGCACGTCTTTGCAGTACACTTGGCGTGCCGTTGCGACGCCTTCACTAAAGGCCTGCTCCGGATCGCCTGCGAGCACTCGTACCACTTTGTCTTCATTGTTGAGGACTGTATTCACTATCGCTTTCAGACCGGCTTTTCTGGCGACTATGTTAATATCTCGCCTCATTGGGTTGTCAAGCGCCGCGACTAGTTTCCCAATCGGTTTGACTTTCCCTGCTGCGATGTGGAGCATCCCGACCGAATCTTCACCGCAGACGCCGGGCAGGATGATTTTTCCTCCTCCGCCCCACCCCGCTGCGTTGTGAGGGACAATGTTCCCCACACCGAGCACCAAGTCTGCGTTAACCACTGTCTTGTTCACAAGAGCCGGTATCCCGAGTTCGGTCGTTCCGAGATTCACTAGCCTCTTCTCGTCCTTGTAGTCTGAGTTGGTTACCTCGAATCGCTCAGCCATCTCCGGACCGAGGTGATCTACAATTTCGGCATCCGTCATCGGCCTATGAGTTCCCAAAGCGATCATGATCTGCACGTTGTCGGCACTGAGACCGCCAGCGCAGAGCTCTTCCAAGACCGGCGGGAGTACCTCGTCCTGGGGAGTCGGACGGGTTAGGTCATCAACAAGGACGACCACTTTGTCGCCTCTCTTTGCGAGCTTACTCAGAGGAAGCATTCCGATCGGTTTCTTAACCGCTTCAGCGACCGAATCACGCACATCTGGGACTGACGGCAGTTTCTTCCTCTCTACGTAGTAAGTAAGGTTCTTGTCTGGTACGTCGAACTCGACGTTCTGATGATGCCCGAATGGGAGTTTGAAATGCACACTGATCCACCCCGTGTGCGGCCATTGTTGCATTCGCTAACGTTAATGCATTATTCTCCGAAGATGTGCGCGCTGACTGTGCTACTTCGTCATCGTCCGGGACGCTTGTCTTAGAATCTCGTCGATTTGCTGAAGAACTTCGCTAGGCAATGCCGAAGCCTTGTGCTCTTGCAGAATGGTCTTCACTTTCAGTCTTGCTTCATCTCGTGTGCTCAACTGACCTTTCGCTTTCCAGTCGCCTATTGCTTGGCGGTTGAACAACTTCGGGTGAAGGATCGCACCTTTGTCCAAGTGGGTTCTGGTGTGTTTCTCAGCCATGAAACTCCCGGCGGGGCCTATTCGTCGAATTAGATCAACAGCCAATGTCTCGTCACTGATCTCGATCTCCATCAGCAGCCGCTGGATGTAATTGATGATTTCATCGCAGATTACGCCCATCTCAAGGCTACCCGACGAACCATGTGCAATTGTTCCACAGTTATGAATCAGATTAATGCCCGCCACTGTGTTGAGGAAGGCATTCATGAAGGCCTCGGCCCCGGCCTGCGCGTCTGGGCACTTAGAGTCTGTCGCACCACCCGAGCCGAATGTCGGAATACCATAGTACTCAGCGAGCTGTCCGACAATCAGCCAACCCAGGCCCCACTCAGGAGCACCGTAACACACGCTCCCGGTCCGCATGTCCAGCACAGACGTATGAATTCCGTATAGGACCGGGGCACCCGGAGAAACCAACTGAACCAGTACGACGCCTGCTAGGCATTCTGCGTTGCACACTGCGTGCTCTCCAGCCAAGGTTATGGGGGTTGAAGCACCTGGCATGGGTCCGGGAGCGTAGGCCACGGGCACGCGTGCCTTGGCAAACTCGATAACGGCTTCGTTTATCGAAGGCATCACAAGCGGAGTAATCGGTTCGCTGAAGAGTGTGACGATTGGCCGGCGAGCAAGATTGTCGAATCCTCCCGCGACAGCTGCACCCATTGCGAGCAGGTACCTGGCTCCTTCGGCTCCCGCTGCAGCATACACAAT
>CAZRNA010000053.1:0-12893 GCA_964601325.1 uncultured Candidatus Bathyarchaeia archaeon | reverse complement strand
GGGAAATCGATGCAAGATTTCTCTCCGGTCTCCCAGCAGATCTTCTCAGCCTTTCCTGCAACACTTGAGCTCGCTATCTTCTCATCGATGATCATGGTCTCGGTCGGGGTTGTCCTCGGAGTGCAGGCCTCACGCTCGTACAATTCGGCCCGGGATCACTCAATTCGTGTCTTCGGGATAGCGTCGTATGCGATCCCGGTTTTCTTCCTTGGTGAGGTCGTTATTATGATCTTAGCGATCTACTTCCACCTGTTCCCTGCCGGGGATCGCATCTACCCTGGAATGGCTCCAACAGGCCTGACGATTGGCGGACTGCACTGGAGCAGTGGCCTCTTTGTTCTGGACAGCATTCTTGAAGGCAACCCAACGAAGCTCGGAGTGTCCCTTCGCTATCTGTTTCTGCCCTCGCTAACGCTAGGAACGGTCCTATGTGGAATCTTCATCAGACTGACAAGAGGGAACATGCTTGAAACCCTGCAGCTGGACTTTGTCACCGCAGCAAGGGCACGAGGAATCAAGGAAACAACCGTAGTGTACGGGTATGCACTCCGAAACGCATTCCTCCCGATCCTGACTATGATGGGGCTTCAGTTCGCAGCCTTGCTAGCTGGAGCGGTCCTCACCGAAACCACGTTCTCATGGCCTGGCTTGGGTCGATACTTGGTGGATAGGATATCTTTCCGAGACTACACAGCAATCCAGGGAGTTGTGGTCTTCTTTGGAATCCTAGTTGCAATGGTCAGTCTGGCGGTCGACATCATCTACGCATACCTCGACCCACGAATCAGGTTCTAGGAGGAATTGATGTGAAGAATGAGAAACCCCAAGGAAGAATAGTCGTACAGCTACTTCCCCAACTAAGGAATCTGAGGCAAAGGGGACTCGCTGGTTGGGCAATCCTTATTGGAGCAGCAATTGTCGCGGCTATGGCCATAATGACGGTGGCCTCCCCTTGGATCCGACCCTACGACCCGATCCTCATAAACGTCGGCCCGATCCTTTCTCCTCCTTCCCCCCAGTTCCCGCTTGGCACAAATCATCTAGGCCAAGACATGCTCAGCAGAGTCTACTCAGGCGGCGCAATAATGTTTCAAGTCGCCGTACTGTCCGTAATTGTCTGTCTTGTGGTCGGCGTACCGATCGGTCTCTTCGCCTCGTACCTCGGTGGATACACTGACAAAGTCGCTTCATTGGTCATGGACAGTATCTACGCTTTTCCGGGCCTAGTGCTGGCTATTGCAATTGCTGCGATGCTTGGCCCCGGGGTCGTCAATATGGCACTCTCGATCGCCGTCGTGTATGTGCCGTCATACTTCCGCATAATCCGTAGTCAGGTCCTCACCATCAAGGAGCTTCCTTACGTGGAGGCGGCTACCATCATGGGGGCCAAGTCGAGAACCACACTGTTCAGATACATCCTTCCAAATGTCATCCCATCCATAGTTGCGGTTGCCACGATCAACTTCGCCGACGCCGTTCTTACTTCTGCAGGCCTCACATTCGTAGGTCTGGGTCTGCCTGTCTCCACACCAGACTGGGGATGGGATCTGACCTATGGAAGAAGATTGCTTCCCAGTGGAGCTTGGTGGGTGATAGCATTTCCGGGCCTGATGGTTGTGTTGCTTGCCCTGGGCTTCACAATGATGGGAGAAGGCTTGAGCGAACTCTTCAACCCACGCTTACAGAAGTGAGTGGAAAACCATGCCGCTGCTTGACATTGAATCATTAGTCGTTGAATATCACACTCTCAGAGCCAACGTGAAAGCAGTTGACCGGGTCTCCCTGTCGATGGACAAAGGACATACGCTTGGCCTAGTCGGCGAGTCCGGATGTGGGAAGTCGACCCTTGGTCTATCGACAATCCGCCTAGTGCCTCCTCCGGGCAAGATCGCTAGCGGCCACATAGTCCTTGGTGAAACTGACATAGTCAATTGTTCTGATGAGGACATACGTAAGGTAAGAGGAAAACGAGTTGGCTACATCTTTCAGGATCCAATGACATCACTCAACCCAGTTAAGAGAATTGGCGCCCACTTTGTGGAAATGATTCATACTCATGAACCCGAAGTGAGCGAACAAGATGCGTTGAAACGGGGCAAGGACGTGTTGGAACGTCTGGGCATACTCCCCGAGAGGATTGATGACTTCCCTCATCAGTTCAGCGGCGGAATGAGACAGAGAGTCATGATAGGGCTGGCCCTTGCTCTCGGCCCTGACCTGTTGATTGCAGATGAACCAACAACATCTCTCGATGTGATAGTCGAGGCCCAAATCATCGAGCTGCTCAAGGAACTCAAGGAAAGCCTCAAGCTCACGCTGATCCTGATCACACACAACATTGGGATTGTGGCTGAGACGGCAGACCGTGTTGCTGTGATGTACGCGGGAAGAATCGCGGAACTGGGCCAAACGGGCGATCTTTTCGAGAAACCCATGCACCCGTACACGCAAGCACTGCTGAATTCTGTTCCAAACATCACAAAGAAGGGACAGGTGCTGTCTTGGATTCCTGGGGCACCTCCGGACCTAGCTGAACCGCCCCCCGGTTGCCTCTACCACCCGCGATGCCCCCACGCCTTCGATCGGTGCAAGAAAGAGGAACCATTGCTCACGAAGCGCAACGGATCACAGGTTGCTTGCCATCTTTACGACAAGAGGTAGAACATGTTGGATAACTTTCTTGCAGTCACGAATTTGAAGAAGTACTTCCCAGTTGAGAAGGGGTTCTTAGACAGACTTCTGACTTCACGGAAGAGCTTCGTACACGCCGTAGACGACGTGTCATTTTCGGTGAACCGGGGAGACATCCTTGGACTAGTCGGTGAGAGCGGATCAGGAAAGAGCACGACGGGAAGACTTTGCCTCAAGCTAATCGAGCCGACGACTGGTAGCATCATGTTTGAAGGAGTGGATCTCGCGAAGCTCCACGGAGAAGACCTGCGCAGATTCAGGAAGAACATGCAACTGATCTTCCAAGATCCGATGTCGTCATTGAGCCCGCGTATCAGAGTAGGTGACGCTGTAAAACATGCGCTGTCATTTCAGGGAGTGGGCACAGCGAGCGAACAGACCGAAAGAACGCGAGCGATTCTTGAACGAGTTGGCCTGAAGCCTTGGAGCAACTTCTATGATCGTTATCCCCACCAGCTTAGTGGAGGGCAACGGCAACGGGTGGTTATTGCCAGAGCACTGGTGTTGAATCCCAAGTTCGTTGTGGCGGATGAGCCGATCGCAATGGTCGACGTCTCAGTCAGGGCTCAGATACTTGAGCTGATGCTCGAACTGAAGAAGGAATTCGATCTAACCTACCTGTTCATAACTCATGATCTTGCGATGGCCAACTACGTTTGCCACAGCATCGCAATCATGTATCTGGGAAAGATTGTGGAAACGGGCTCGAAGGAGGACGTGTTCGGCCGCCCCCTGCACCCTTACACACTGGCTTTACTGTCCTCGATTCCTGTGCCAGACCCCAAGGCAAAGTTGCAACGCATTATTCCAAAAGGAGAGATCCCCAGCCCGATAAACCCGCCCAAGGGCTGCCGATTCCACCCCAGATGTCCCTACGCGCAGGATATCTGCTCGGAACGAGAGCCACAACTGGAAGAGATCAAACCACAACGCTACGCCGCTTGCTTCTTCCCGCGCAATTCCTAAGAAAGGAACTGCAAGCGGTCGGGGATTACTATTTCGTTCTGAGGTCTACGAATTTCCCTCTCTTCGTCAATTCTATCTCGACCTCATAGGAGGTCGATCCCTGAGTGCACTTCAGGGTAACAACATTATTCCCATTCGGAAGCGACTTGACCGGAGGCACAAGCTCACCCTTGGCGGACTCTGATACTCTCAGGTGAAGTTCATCCAGTGCACGTTTGACGATTTCTTCTTCAGGCATGCTCATTCTTTTCACGTCTTGAATCGGCTTAGGCCTGTCACGTAGAACGAATCGGTATTATAGTTTTGCTCAGGACCTCGAACAGCATCCGACGACTTTTTGGGGCCGAAAAACGCACATTCAAATCATCCAGATCACAGTTCGACTAGTTGACCTGGTGCGAGAATGAAGGAACCTAGCAGCAAGACCATTGATCAAATGATTGAGAGGTACAGGATTAACACCGGCTCGACGAGACTTGTCAAGACCAGAAGAGCCAAAGTCGGAAAGAACACAAGAATATACAAAGTGACCTGCACAGAACCACCCACATTCATTATTGATACGCCGATGGCCCGGGAGATCGCGTGCTATCCGCACTTGGTTGGCGAATTACTGGAGCAAAGATCCCGTGAGGCTGCTGCAGAAGCGCTTCCTACAATCCTGGAATTGTCCGATGTCGGAAAGACCCCCGAGGGCTCCGAGATCGTTTTCGAACAGATCCTGCGGGCAGCTCCCGGGTACAAACTCCAAGAGATTGCCCCCAAAGTCTTAGGAAGTGCGTACAGGACGGTCTACATTCGCCCAAGATACACACACAAGTCCTATCGTGATCATGACGGAGTAGTTCAGCGAGAGATCGAGATCGTTCATCAGGAATTCTCCGAATTCCCCAAGGGGAAGAAGATCGTTCTCGTCATGCAGGATACGGTCGCAAGTGGACGCTCAGGGGAAATCAGTATCGACGCTACCTTGAAGCAATGCGAAAAATCTGGATGCAAGATCGAGAAATGGATTCTCTACGGGTTCATTTCCGAATACGGGCTCGAAATACTTCATCGCATTGCGAAGCAAAACGATATTGCCATGATCGCGTTCGCGATGGGCAACCTGACCGCGCTATCAAGCAACAACTATGACATGCCGCTGTATGGGGCTGATGAAGCACACTGGCAGAAGACTCACACAATTCGAAAGATTGGAAGCATCATTGACAGAACCAGCCTGGAGGAATACTTGCCATACTTCGTCCCGGGTTCGGATCAGCCAGGGGACTGGTCTGCCAGACAGCGCAACCTCTTCAATGGAGTGTCCTATGAGCCAGGCGACATTGTGGGTCACCTGAACAACAGTGTCCGACTCGTCAAGAGTCTTTGTGAGATAGGTTGCTTCGAACCTTGGCAACAGAGCATAGCAGAGAAGGAGCTGGATCTTCTCCAGAAGACTCTGCAGGTTGAGACCTCTAAGCAAGCTAAGTAGTAAGGGCGCTACGGCGCACGCGAGTCCTTAACGTTCCTGAACATGAACCAGAACATCGTCGTATAGATAGCGTAGAAAGCCGCCGTGGAAAACGGAGGCGCATCAATCCAAATCTTGTCGATCATGTAGCCGCCGACAGGCTGCCCAAACGAGTTGGGTAGGTTCCAGAAGAGCTGCGCGACACCGGACGCGGTAGCACGTTCCTTCTCATCAACCAAGCGCATTATGAGGCTGTCAATAAGCGGGGAATTCATGTTGATCAAAGCCTGACGCGCAACGAAGAGAGGCGTCGAGAGCAGAAAACTCGGCGCCAGAGGGATCAACACCAACAGGGGAACTGAGATCCCAGTCGTGATGACTATCCCTCGAACTCTACCTAACCATGAGGCCACTCTAGGCGCCGCCAGGAACGCCAGTGCAGCAACAAGGTTCGACGCTGCTTGCAGCGTTCCCATGGGGCCACTGTCAACGCCAAACTTCTTCCAGAAGTAAACCGGGAACAATGGTATCGTGAGTCCGGCACCGAATCCGATGAATATGTTGACGATCATGAATTTGGCGATAATCCCGCGAGATTTCAGACTGAACCTTGCTCCACGTTTCTGGTCAGTCCGAGGTTCGTGGACGAAGAGTAATGGAATGCCTGCTAGAAGTGTAATGGCTCCCCCGATTCCCATCGTGCCTTGGAGAGCCTCCAAACGGCTGACCCTCAATAGGTCAATCAGAATCGTCGGAAGCCAACCCGCCGCGGAGCCTAGCGACGAAGCGAACGTGCTCAGAAAGTAGGAATAGCTGAAAATCGTTGTTAGTCGCCCTTCGGACACTGAACCCGCGAGGAGCGCACCCGAAGAGGCAAAGATCAATGATCCGCCGAATCCTGAAAGAGCCGCTCCTCCAATGATCGTGGGCACGGACGGACTCAGAGCCACGACAATCATTCCAAGGCTCATGATCACGTAGCCAACTAGATTGAACCGCTTTCTGCCGAACGAGTCTGCAAGTATTCCCGCCGGGATTATGAATAGGGTCATAGACACGCCGAAAGTTGCGTTAGCAATGCCGATCCACGTTGCATCGTAGCCCGCAGAGATCAGGTAGAAGGGCAGTATCAGGAAATAGAACGCATAGGTTACACCTCCTATGAAGGATGAAGCGAGCAGCAGTCTGGCGTCTCTTCCGATTCCCTCGAATGCTCGCAGGATCTGCAAACCTTTCATTCCCTGAGATCGTCTTCATTCGACTATTTCGCAAACTGTTGAGCGGAGCCTCGCTGCCGGCCTTCGCAGCTTGAACCGGCTCGTAGACTTATTCAAATGCATCTTTGCATCACGCAAGTTTACATTAGCACGAACTAATAAAACCTATCTTTTACTTGACACAACATCCATATTAACGATGAAGGATGCGCGGCACTCGGTGATATGTTCATGAGAACGCTCAAGGTCTGCGTCCGAGTCGTTAAGCTTTGAAGAGACTGCGAAGTTGCATGGGCTGAGATCGGATCCACTCGGTCATCGAGCCGTGCTTTCCAAGAGACAGGCAAGGATCAATGGAACTATACGATTTCGAAGCCAAGGGCCTTGAGCAGATCACTGCGGGGATTCAAGTCACGGAAAACTGCGTCGGGCCCAGCGGAGGCAAGCTCGCTCTCGGAGAAGAATCCTGTAGCAACAGCGATGGCCCTGGCACCGCTGGATTTCGCAGCTTCCACGTCGCGCGGCGTGTCCCCGATGATCGTTACGGACTCCCTGCCACGTAGTTGGTACTTCGTAACACATGCGTCGACGGCCTCCCTGACCAAGTCACGTCTTTCAAAGTATCCGTCGCTGTAGAACGTTTCACCGAAGTATGCTCGAATACCAGTGAGTCGAAGCTTCTCCTCTCCGACAACGAAAAGGTTCCCAGTAAGAACCCCAAGCTTGTGCTTCGACGAGACGCTCAGTGTCTTCAGCAGTTCATTGACGCCGTCATTTAGGATCGGATGCTTCTCCATCGCCATGTAGATTTCTCCAACTCGTTCGATCACTCTTCGAAGATGTTTGTCTGCGGCGCTGGCGCTGAGACCGACATCGATGAGAAGGAGTCTGCAGATTTGAGGGTCCACCATGCCGTCATATCGCCAAGGCTGAGTCGGCGGGGATCTCCCCACTTCATTAGCAATCGCACGTCTGAAGCGTTCTAGTTCGTTCGCATCTCTGCTCTGTTTCAACACGAGCGTGCCGTCAATGTCAAAGAGAAGGACGTGCATCGAACTCACTCTTCACGGAAGCATCTCCCCAGTGAGATGAAACATGAGAGATGCCCCGGTGATCACTTTTGCACATCTCCGCATGTTAAATACCAATCGGGCTGCCGAGACTGATTAGGAGGCGAAATAGCGAATGATCGAGCAAATCCACAGCGTCGCAGTCGTGGTGTCGGACGAGAAGAAGGCGAAGGAATGGTACAAGAACAAACTGGGATTCGAGGTGCAAAGCGATGAAGAACACTGGGTTGTGGTTGCCCCACACGGATCATTGTTCGGTATTCACCTGTGTCAAGGCGAACCACTTGAACCCGGCAACACCGGCATCCTGTTGCTTGCCGGAGACATCGAGAGCACGTGCAGAGAACTCAAGAAAGAAGGTGTAGAGTTCACCCGCGATTTGGGCAAGGCCGAATGGGATGAGAAGACGACTTACGCTATGTTCAAGGATCCCGACGGTAACGTGTTCTGGCTAATGCCGAAGTTGCAACGGTAGCAATGCGAGTGAGGGATTTCCAACTGACCTACCGAATCATGCTGTAGCATCTTTGCGCTATAGTAGCCAAGATTTCACTGTGCCTTTTCTCGTCTTCAGTGAGATGTTGAAGCAGTGTTCGAACTGCCTCGTCATCTGTCTTGCTCATTTCCTTCTGTATGTGAGCTACCATCGATTTGCCCAAGGTCTTGTGGCTTTCGATCTCTCTTTTCACTATGATAGGATCAGCGAATCCGCTGAACGCCTGTTGCCAGAGAGGCTTGGAAGATTGAGCGCCTTTCAGTGCCTCAACAACTGCCTCCAGGACCGCTGCGTGCTTCTGCGAGTCACATCTCATCTCTACCAGCAGAAGCTTTGCGGCTCCCGTGCCCACCTTTTGTTCGGTCTCGCTAAGCCTGGCAGCGCTTTCCTTCTCGATCTGAACCTGTTCTCGCACGAGATCGATCAATTCTCTGCGTGATTCCACTTGTATTCACAGTTCGTGCTAGCCCCGCCCGCCTGTCTAAAGAATAGCCCTAGTCTGCTGTCAAGCACGTGTCCATTTGCATCATGCGTAGGAGAGATCTTGCTCTCCAAACCCTTACGCACGTAAAGTGCTCTGTTCGCTAGGGGCCCGATGACACATCGGGTATCATGCTGTCTCTTGGTTCACTCGCTGTAGAGTAGCCCTAGTGATCTGAAGTAGAACACTGTCAGAGCTGGTCCGATGATCGCAGCTATGATCCATCCCACATAGGGTATGGCGCCAGCTATTGCGCCGACGATTGCGGCGAGTACTACGATCAGGATCAGCCAAGCGATGTATTTGCCCCATCCGATCTTTCCAATTACGTTTAGGATTTCGCCGAACGCGAAAGCCTTTCCAAATTTGCCAGTCTTGATCATGTGAGCAATGCCAGCGGCGAGAAGTATCAGCATCACAAATGCGACGAGCAGTCCAACGAGGACGAGCACAACCCCTGTGCCGCCCAATAGGCCCATGTAGGCTGGCGTGAACCCACCCCACATGAAATTAGGACCGCCCCCCGTGACCATGGCGGCGAAGAATGACCCGAAACCTGCCGCAATAAGAATCAATGGAATAAGCATGTAGATGATGGATGCGATCACGATTTTCAGACCGGCGACGAACAAGTCGCCGTAGTTCTCCAGTTTCGGAGGCGAGTCAGCTCCAGGGGACTCCTTGAGCACTCTGGAAGCATAACCCGTCACGATGAAGTTCACAATAGGGATGATGTCCAGCACGATCAGTATTACTAGTCTACCAAAATCGCTGAACAACTTTCTGGCAAATGCGAAGCTGTTGTTCAGATTGTCAGACAAATCCATAACGACACACCCAGTGGTTCGTCAAGGCAACTTCGACTATATAAGCAGGTGATGACAATTGGCCGTTCCTGTAGGGACCGGCGACGGTCATTTTGATCAGTGCTCCAATGACGCCTTGCCGAAAGCTTGAGAGAGCAAGTCGGAGGGACAGCATACTGTGAAAGTAAGAGGCGCCTACTCAAGGAAGGTGTCTTCCGAAGAGGCCCGGGAAGGATATCTTCTGGTTCTCAAGAACAAGCTCCAGCTCTTCCCTCCTCTTGGAAAGAGGTTCGACCTCGTCCAGAATGATGTGGTCGATAAGGCAAGAGTGGAATCCTATCGATGTACGTGCAGAGGCCCTGATCTACCCCACGAGCACTATTTCATTCGTTGGAAAGGATTGAGACCCAAAGATAGAGTGGAGATACGAGAAGACCCAGAAAGACAGGTCAGATATATTGTCCAAATTCGCCGCTGACTGAAGAAATCGCGGCTTTGGATAACCTCTCGACGACACTCCCAAACGGAGTTGTCAGCAGACTACTCAGATGCCTTAGCATGCTCCACGTTCCGAAATAGCGTATAGAATAGGGTGATCGAGGCGACGTAGAGCACAGTGCAGAGATAGAATGGGAGGCTCAGGTCACCGCCGCTCAGGGCGGCTGCTCCCACAACTGTGGTTGCAGCATTTGGTATTCGCCAAACTACAGCGTTGAGCGCGGATGCTGTGGCTCGTTCGTCCTGTGCGACCAGATTCATTAGGAGCGAATCAGCGAGCGGACTGGACATGTTCATGAGCATCGAGCGGACGACGTAGAAAATAGCTGCGATCGGCGCTGTTGGGCTGAACGGTGTAGCCAGCAAGAACAATGTTGAGGTGAGTTGTGTTGCTGCAATGCCGACGACTAGGCCGGTCTTCTTTGCTATGCTCGGCGACGCGATCGCCGCGATTCCCATGAGTATGCTTGAAACTGCCACTACGGGGCCTGAGAATGCGTCGGTCACATTGAATCGAAGATAGAACCACGTAGGTATGAGAGGAATTATGAGCCCCGCGCCGAGAGCTATCATCAGATTCGCGGTCGAGAACTTGGCTAGGATTCTCAGAGACTTGCGAGGCAGTATCCCACGACGAGACCGCACAGGTTTGATGTCAACAGCCCAGCGCGACACTGCAAGAGGAGTCAACAACCCCAAGAGGCCCAACGCGATAAAGGTGATCCGGTGGGCTTCCAGGAAATCCAAGGGCAATAGCGGAAAGAGGGCTGGAAGAAAACTGCCCAGGCCCGCGGCCATCGTGAAGACTACGAATGACAGACTGAACGTTGCGGGTCTGGTGGAGACGGAAGTAGCGTCCGCAAGGTAAGCGTTCCATGTCGAAATATACATGGCCTCCGCTGCACCGCCCACCAGAGCTGACAACTCAAGAACGAAGATGTCTGATGTCAATCCGGGAACCATAGTTACGGGCACGGAGAGAAGTGCACCAACAAACATCAGTAGCTTTCGCCCATAACGATCCGAGAGAATCGAAAATGGAATACTGCAGACCACCGCTGCGAGCCCAAACGTGGTCAGTATCGCTCCGACGTTGGTGATGGAGACTCCTTCCAGAGGAAGAAAGACTGCGATCGCTACCTCGTAGAACCCGAGGCCTGCTGCAAGAGGACCAGCCCCTAAAACAACCCTGCTGACCTGGGGGGGAACCTCTCCAAAGGATCGCATCGAAGGCTCGCACGACAGGATGAATGAGGAACGATTAAGTCTGTCGCTGTCTAGCATGAGGAACCATTCAAAAGAGGATCCGCATGACAGACCAAGGCGAGAAATCCGCCATCGAAACATTGGATCTCAAGAAGTCCTACAAAATGGGACTCATCACGGTACATGCGCTTCGTGGAGTGAACTTGAAAATTCGGCATGGCGAGATGATTTCTGTGGTTGGGCCGTCTGGCAGCGGAAAATCGACCTTGCTGAACATGTTAGGCGCTCTCGATACACCAACAAGTGGCAAGATACTCATTGATGGTTTTGACATAAGCCTAATGGGAGAAAGGGCACTCGCCAGATTCCGCAACAGAAAGATCGGTTTCATCTTCCAGTCTTACAACCTCATCGACAGATCAAAGGTCACGAAGAACGTCGAGTTGCCTGCCATAGTTGCAGATATGCCGAAGAAGCTCAGGGACAGACGAGTGCATGAACTCCTGGACCTTGTAGGTTTGGGTGACAAGGCGAATCGTAGACCAAATGCGCTCAGCGGCGGAGAACAACAACGGGTCGCGATAGCACGAGCACTCATAAACAATCCAGCCTTCATTCTCGCAGACGAGCCGACCGGGAATCTTGACTCCAAGACCGGGGAAGAGATACAGAATCTCCTAATTCGCGTGAACCAAGAGAAAAACGCAACCATAGTTGTCGTCACACATAACCTGGAATTGGCTGAGAGAACGGGAAGGATCCTCCACCTGAGAGACGGTGTTGTGGAAAAGGAGAGAGTTGGACTCCTTTCGCAAGGCGAAGTCAGAGACTCCGGCTGGGATGTCATGACAGAAGGGAGGAGCTGAGGACAATGACAGTGCTTGATTTGGTTGGACTTTCCTTCGGAGCCTTGAAAGAGCGAAAACTGCGATCAGGCCTAACAGTGCTGATGGTAGTCATAGGCGTGGCCCTCATGACCTCCATCAACGGACTCGGCGGAGGAATGAACAACTACATCAGCGAGCAACTGGGCACTCTGGGCGCCAACGTCCTAATAGTCACTCCTTCCGCCAACACCTTTGGACCCGGAGCACAATCCGGCCTGCAAACAAAGCTGACACCACAAACTGTACGCACCATCGAGAGAATCCACGGGGCGAAATATGTCATCCCGTCTTTCACCGGTGGGGGAACGTTGAAGTCAGGAAGCGAAACCAAGACCGTATCGATTCTGGGGATGGATCAAAGTAAGACTTTGTATATTGCCCCGAAAGTGAGTTTTGAATCCGGCTCATTCGTTTCTTCCGGTGACTCTGGCGGAATTGTACTGGGATACAGTATTGCTCACCCATCGAATCTTGCCAAGCCGTTTGCCAGCATAGGACAGGCGGTATTTGTTGAGTTCTCAAAGGTTGAGAATCAAGGAGGAGTCGAGAAGCTCGTTACGAAGAGGAAAGCCTTCCAAGTTAGGGGCGTCCTCAACGAACTAGGTAGCCAATCGATTGATAGCGTGGCCTTCATTACGCTCGCAGCGGCCAACACATTCTTCGAGAAGGGTAGCGTGTACGACACCATCTATGTGATCACGAGCAGTCCCGACATGAACGACAAAGTCGAGACGAGTATCACGAAGGTCTATGGCAAGAACATCGGCGTGATATCGCCCAAAGCCATGGCAAGCACCATACAGGAGATCATGGGCACGTTCCTAGGATTCCTTTCCGCGATCGCCACCGTCTCCATGTTCGTTGGGGCTGTTGGCATTATCACTACGCTGTACACTTCAGTCATGGAGAGGACTCGCGAGATAGGACTGCTGAAGGCGATAGGCTACACTAGGGAAACTGTCCTCCTCATGTTTCTCGCAGAATCATTCACGATCGGACTCCTAGGCGGACTGTTGGGACTGGCGTTCGGAATTGCTGGAGCATATGTTCTGATTCAACTCTTGCCTTTTGGAGAGGGAGCAATGCGAGTGACTCCCTCGTTTCTGCCAACCGACCTTG
>CAZRNA010000052.1:0-12930 GCA_964601325.1 uncultured Candidatus Bathyarchaeia archaeon | reverse complement strand
GGGATGAAGGAGAGATACGGTCTGCCATTCGGCAGCATCTGGACCATCTCGGTTATCTGCATTCCCACGATCTCCTTTGGTCTGCGGTATTCCTGAGCGCAGGCAACTTGACAGGTGAAGCAGCCCGTGCAGTACTCATAGTCTATCAGGAGGCCGTACTTGGTTCCCTTACTCATGATGGGCGTCCTCCGCTGAAGCCTTGTAGACTTTGCAGAGCAGATGCTTGATGGGTGCTCCTAAGCCGTCTTTTCCTTGGTATCCCATGGGAATCAGTTGGTTGATGTTCGATCTCCAGACGTCGAAGAGTGTTGGCTCTGCCGCCTCCTTCTCGGGGAACCACCAGCCGTGTTCCGCCATCACCATCCATTCGGGCACCACTGGGGTGACTTTCGCTTTGAATCTACATCTCCCAAGCCAATTCTCGACCCAGACCCACTCCCCACTCGTGATTCCCAACGACCTTGCCGTCTCCGGGTGTATCTCAACAAGAGGATGCGGATGGATCTGCCTTAGCCAAGGAATGTTCCTGTGTTCCGAATGGAAATAGACCGGAGAGCGCCTCCCGGTGGACAATATCAGCGGATACTTCTTCGCCAACTCCGGCTGGCTGACAGGCGTGAATGGAGGCTCCTCGTAGTGGGGCAGAGGCTCGAGTCCCCACTCTTCACGGATGGATGAGTATAGCTCGACCTTTCCGCTTGGGGTTTGGAATCCGGGTCTTCTATCCTTGCGTAGTAGTCCTTTCTCGAATCTGTGATATGGAGCACTAGGATGGCCTTCCGGCGGGAGAGCCCAGCCGCCTCTCTTCTGTAGTTCACGAAATGTCATGCCAGACGGCTTTAGGATCTCATCGAAGAGATCGTGAATCGTATCCCATTTGAAATCAGGGTCAAATCTCTTTGCTAGCTCGAAGTTTATCTCGACATCTGGCTTGCAGTCGCTTACAGTAATGATCTTGTTGATGGTCTGAAGGGGGACCCACCAGGTCCTCACTCCGTCCTTCTCTAGGAAGGTCGCTGCCGGAAGAACGATATCAGCCAGCTCGGTGGTGGGGGTATGAAACAAGTCGACGGCGACTACGAATTCAAGCTTCTTGATTGCTTCGACCCATCTCTTGGGGTCCAAGCCTATGCCTGCAACAGGGTTGCATGTCTGTATCCACATGCCCTTGATGGGATAGGGGTCGCCTGTGAATATCTGTTCAAGAGCCAGGTCTGTCTGGGCCCGCCAGATGAATTTGTTGAGAGGCCCATATCGATCTGCCCCAATTCTCTTCTTGTCAACTTCCTTAGACTTGAGTTTGATTACACCTTCAGCTCCGGGGAGAGCATACGCAACCGCGTCGAACGCATAGCGGGAAATCACGTTCCCGCCGGGCACGTCCAAGTTTCCGGTTAGACACCAGAGGCAGGCTATCGCTTGAGCGGTAGGAGTGATTGCAGGGGTCATATCGATAGGGACACCCCAATGTATGGATGCAGGCTTGCTCTTCGCGTACAGAATAGCTGCGTCTCTGATGTCTTCCTCAGGGACCAAAGTGATTTCGGCTACTCGCTCAAGCGGATACTTGTTGACTTCCTCGCAAAACACATCCCAGACGCTTCTGACTTGAACTCGAGCCCCATCTTCAAGGCCGACTTCAAAATCTCCCGTGAGTACCGGCTTTACGTCGGGTGACTGGTATGCAGCCCTGCTCGAATCCCAGATAGCCGGCACTTCGTTCTTGGCGTCCCAGACGACAAAGTTGCTCTGAGACCCACCATGAACCAAGTCACTCTCTCGAAGCAGTTTCCCTGTATCACGTCGAACCAGATGATGTCCATTGGTCCATTTTTCAACGAAACTCTCATCGTATAGCCCTTCGTTGATTATGACGTTCAAGAAGCCCATGGCTAGAGCGCCATCTGTTCCAGGTCTTAGTCTGAGCCATTTCTCGGCTCTTGAGGCGAACCAAGATAACCGCGGATCGATCGCAATGATCTTCGCGCCTCTTTTCATGAGGTCGATTATCCAATGACCAAATACGTTGTCAGGGCATGTGGCCGGGATGTTGTATCCCCAGATCACGATGCACTCGGGAATCTTGTACGCTGGACTCCTGTAGCGGTCAGCCATCCACTGACCGGCGTCGATTATGCAGTAATCGCCTTGAACGGTTTCCACAGCTGAGATCCTTGGACTGTAGCAGGCTATCCCACTGAGGCTAAACATGACGTTGGGGCTACCATACGCATATGCGAGCATGCATATCCAAGGCCCGATATCCCTGCCGGTTCCCATGGAGAAGATGAAGCTCTCCGGGCCATGATCCTGACGTATCTTCTTCATTCTTCCCTCTATGAGGTCGAAGGCCTCATCCCAAGAGATCTCCTCCCACTTTCCTTCACCGCGCTCTCCAACGCGTTTCAATGGATGCCTGAGGCGGTTTGGGTGGTACACGTATTGAGTCATAGCTAGGGCTCTTGCACAAAGGCGACCCTGATTCCAAGGGTGATCTGGATCACCTTCGATCTTGACCAGTTTGCCGTCCTCGACGTGCGCCAGCACGCCGCAGCCGCCGTGGCAGCCAGGACCAGCAGACCAGGTTGTGGTGCGAAATATCTCAGTATTCTTTCGGCTCATTGCTGAATTCCTTTTTCCCGATGCGATCGCATCGGATAGGAAATCCCTGTACCATAGTCACCATGGGGATTTAACGGCTAGCCATCAAATTGTGTCCACACTAGAGACGGATCAGTAGGTGCCTATTTCTCCTTTGAAGGCCTTCGTAAGGTTTCTTCCCCAGTCGTCAATGGGTTTCAACCTTCCGTCGAAGAACCTGAGCACGGGTGGCTCGAACACGAACTTTAGGCCTTTCACCACGTCTCGATGCTTGTATAGCCAGTTTATTCTGTCGACAGCGTATTCGATGTGCGATATTGAATAGACTCTCCTTGGAAGCGCGATTCTCGTCAATTCTATGTCCGCCATGACTTCCTTGCCCTCCCTGTCTCTGTCCATCGATACGGATCCTCTTTCCATGCTTCTTATCCCGGAAGATATGTAGAGAGCAGCCGCCAATGAGCCCGCCGGATATTGGGATTGGGGAACGCGAGGCAAGAACTTCATCGCATCCAGGTGACATGCCAACCCGCCTGGCGGCGTGACGACCGGAATTCCAGTTTCAATAAGTCTTCCAACAAAGTATTTTATCTGTTCCACTGAGCAACCTGCGACCGCGGGATCAACCATTTCTCTAATTCCGACGGTCATTGCGCCGATTTCTCTCATCGACATGCCGCCGTACGTGTAGAAGCCTTCGTAGACTGGAAGCCACGGCCTGATCTTGTCGAACAGTGCTTTGTTGTTTGTCGCTATCATGCCTCCTCTGACTGACGTGTTCTTCCTGCCGCTCATGTAGTATATGTCTGCGAGACTGCATATTTCCCGTACAATTGCGGCAACGGTCTTGTTTGCGTATCCCTTCTCTCGTTGTCTTATCAGGTAGGCATTCTCGCAGACTAGGCTGCCGTCCAAAACGAGTAGCAGGTGGTGCTTGTCGCAGATCTGTCTTATTTGTCTGAGATTTGACATGGAGAAGGGTTGTCCGCCGATCAGGTTTGTGGTTGCTTCCATTCTGACGAACGCAACTTTTGCCTTCCCATACTTCTCTATGACCTTCCTCAGTTTGTCCGGGTCCATGTTTCCTTTGAAAAGGTTCGAACTTTCAGTCTTCAACGCGTCGTCGTAGTAGATCTCTAGGCATGTGGCTCCTGCGAGTTCGATGTGGGCTTTGGTGGTCGTGAAGTGATAGTTCGTCGGGATAGCGTCGCCTGCCTTCGCGAAAACTTTCGTCAACAGGTGCTCAGCGGCCCTGCCCTGGTGTGCATTCATTACGTACTTGTAACCAAGAACGTCCTCGACGGCTTCCGCAAATTCATAGAACGTCATGCTGCCGGCGTAAGCGTCATCGGCATTTAGCATGCCAGCAAACTGGTTATCACTCATTGCGTTTACGCCGCTGTCGGTCAGCATGTCAAGAAACACGTCCTTGGTCTTGAGCAAGAACGTGTTGTAGCCGGCCTCAGCTATCGCTCGAAGGCGTTCCTCCACCGGGACCAGAGAGATTCTCTGCACCATTCGAGTCTTGTGCATCTCGACCGGCACTTCTTTGCGTGAAAAGAACTTTATCGACATTAACGACACCAGAAATGCCCATGCCCCCGAACGAATATAACCTCTCTTCCCATTGAACTGGACGAATGTTCGGGAAGTCTCAGAAAGACCCAAATCTTGTCCAGCTGACAGCTAAAGGCATGACCGACGCTGAACAGTTGGAGATTGATGAGCTCGACCGGAGGATACTTTCGATCCTGTGTGACGATTCCAGAGTTTCTTGTCGGAAGATAGCTCAACGATGCAAAGTCTCAGTGGGAACGATCCTTACTCGAATTAGACGCTTGGAACGGGCCAAGGTAATTAGAGGATACACAGCCGTTCTGGACCACGAGAAGCTGGGTTATCAATTGACTGCGATCGTTGAAATCATGGTGTCCAAAGGAAAATTCCTAGAGATGGAACGAGCCATCAACGAACATCCAAACGTCTGCGCGGCCTACGACATCACTGGAACGACAGATGTTTTCGTTATTGCGAAGTTTCGGACTCGTGATGAGTTAGGCAAGTTCACCAAAGCCATGCTGGCTATGCCTTTCGTTGACCGGATGAACACGCATCTCGTCTTGACCACGATTGGAGAGGACTTTCGACTACTCTGAGTTTACTGTGTAACGGGAGAGGACCTGAAGCCTCGGGCATCGCACACATCACTAGACTTGATCTCGACGGGTGCCTTGCATCTACTGCTTAGCCAACACGAATCCATGCGTCGAGGTCAGATGGCGAAACCAAAGGCGGTCGCGAATCTCTCAACTGCTCTGAACTGGTTCAGGAACTCTATCCCTTTCTGCGTAAGCTTGTAGAATCGGTCGTCGCTCTCGACGATCTCCTCTATCACGCCAAGCGTCTTGAGCTCGTCTAGATGTTTCAATAGTCGGTCATAGGACAGGTTGGCACCATACAATATGCGAGTGGGTTTCGCACGATTCTCTTCACGCTGGATGACTCGCATGATGTCAACGTAGATCTTCATCTGTGACCGGTACTTTGGAGTCTTCTGCGTCATTGGTTGCGGGTCACCCGGAGAAGCATCGCGAGGAACGAGACGAAGCCTGAGAGCTGTAGCAGATGCCCGATCACGAAGAGTAGTGGGCTGATGGGCTGTAGAATGAAGAACAGGTGACTGAGCGCCAGCAGCAGGAAGGCCAGAAACACGAGAAGGGCATTTCGATCCTTCGTGGCTGAGTAGTTCGTGCCAGTCTGGACGGCGACGTAGAAGACGAGGAAGAGTAGCAGAATCTCTGAGGCCGGATGGTACTCAACCATAGAGCCAAGCAGCCTCGCCACGATACCCGGCGCGGCTTGGAGCGTTGCGAAGCCAAACAGGGAAGCGACCAGAACCGGGGAGGTTGGAGTGTTCAGTGTTCTCGTTTGGGAAACGTATGCGTAGATGAGAATGGAATATGCGAGGAGTTGCGCGAAGAAGTAGATCGAGTATCCAATCGACGTGAAAGCTACCGTTCCTCTGAACGTGCGCGCCACTATCCCAACGAAACCTGCTAGGGAGTCGACTAGAAGTCCTGCCGACAACACTGCAAAACTGAAGTGGACATACCATAGTGTCTTCTGTTTCGTGAGCCTGTATCCTTTCAAAGCCTGATAGGCTATGGCAAGAGCGATTACGAAAGCCACGAGCTTCATGAAGCTATCGATGCCGACGAACCAGAGGGGACCAACCAGAATCTTTCACCTCAATTCGAGTCACGCGATCAACGCGTCTATTGTAGATTATGGACGATACATACAGCTCGATGCGCGCGATTCTGCACTCGTGTCCTCCTAAATCGCGCCTTCCGTTTTGAGTCTTTCTACATCCTTGGTTGAATATCCAAGTCCCCGCAGTATCTCAAATGTATGCTGGCCGAGTTTCGGCGGACCCGATCTCACAACAAGTGGATTGTGTGAAATCCGAATCGGGGTTGCGAGCTGGTTCAACTTACCAAATGCTTCCGTTTCCATCTCGAAGATCATCTTCCTCGCTCTCACTTGCGGATCTGCTGGGACTTCACTAACATCGTAGACGGGAGCGCAGGGGATCTCTCGTTCGTTCAGGATCTTGACCCATTCATCTCGCTTCTTTTCACGGAACTTCTCTGCAAGGGCCGCTCGAATTTGTTGGGAGACTTCGGCAGAAACAATCTGCTGATCTTGGTATTCCTCCAATCCCAGTGCATTGCATAATTCGACCCAGAATTTCGGCTCAAGCGATGCTATCGAGATGAATCTTCGGTCCTTGGTTTCGTAGACATTGTAGAACGGTGCCCCGCCTGATAGAAATGATTCCCCTCGTTCAACTGATGCTCCTGCGAAGTGGAAGCTTAAGGGCATGATCATTGAAGCGACAGCCGTATCCATCATTGAGACATCGATGAACTCGCCTTCGCCGGTCTTCTCTCTTCTGTAGAGTGCCGCCGTAATCGCGGCGGCAGCGTAGATTGCGCTTTGAATATCGGCGATTTGTACAGCGGGAATGACTGGTGGGCCTCCTTTGAGGCCTGTAGCTCCGATTGCCCCACTGTACGCGGCATAGTTGAGATCATGACCCACGAGGTTGCGATAAGGTCCGGTCTGCCCATAGCCTGAGATCGAGCAATAGATTATGTGTTCGTTCACTTTGCGGATCGCAGAATATCCGACGCCGAGCCTCTCAGCCACCCCTGGCTGGTAGCTCTCAACAAACACATCAGCCTTCGTCGCAAGCTTAAGGAGAATCTCCTTTGCCTCAGCCTTCTTGAGGTTGAGTGTGATACTTCGCTTGTTTCGGTTCAGCATCAGGAAAGCAGAACCGGTGTCTCCGATTAAGGGCGGCGCGAAGCGTGCATAGTCACCAATTTCGGGTTGCTCAACCTTCACTACATCGGCACCAAGATCACCAAGTATCAATGTGCAAAGTGGACCAGGCAGCAATCTGCTCAAGTCTAAGACATGCAGACCATCTAGGGAAGCCATTGCGTTATCGGAGGTCGTATGTGCCGGTTAGAAGATATTACAGTAATTGACCTCGCGATCTTGCTACGCTGTAGGCATAGTCATGAGTTTGCCTTGAGAGAAGTATCCTTTCAAGCCGCATATTTGACAGGCGGCGCCTAGTCGGAACCCTGAGCCTTCCTCGTAGTAGACATTCAGCGAGTCCCTGAGGCATCTCGGGCACTGATTTCCTGAACTCTTCTCCATTACTATTCAGGAGATTATTGAGGTGGCTTCGATATGAGTACGAGACATAACTGAAACTATTTGTGGCTTCGCCACGTCTGAACCTGTTTCACCGCTGGCATTGGGTGTGAACTAAACTACAACGGTCTTGATTCCCGCGATCTCACAGTATTCAATGAGTTCTCTCGAGACATCGCCAATTCCTAGGAGCCAGTGGTGGCTCATTCCCCTTGCCTTCTCAAGGACCTCACGGTAGGGGGCTCTGAACTTGACATTGGCAACTACACCACCGTGAAATACCTCTTCGGCTCGAATGCTTTGTCCGGGCGCGATAAACATCCTATACGACCCTCTTCTACCCGTAAGACTCGCCACGGTCACGGGACCAGGCTTGACTTGGTAAACCACGCTGACTCCCCGCCCTGAGGAGCGGTCAGGTTCAAGACGGATTGCGTCTCTTGACTTTGCCAGACTGGGTGCGCCGGCTCCGTAGTGAGCGACTAGCAGGGCATCTTCTTCTTCCAAGATTCCCAGCAATTCGCCGTGGAATGCCGGTTTTCCCGTCAGGAGGTTTAGCAGGTAAAGAGTCAACGTCGAGTGAACATCAGATTCACAGCCTGCGGGTACGCCTTCTTCATTCAGAAGAGACAAGCCAAGGTTCGGGATGCCTATGATCTCAAACCAATCCTCAATTGCGATGGCATCTAGTCTCATATCGTGAACGATCTTCTTCATTGCTAAGTAGGCTCTGACTCCCTCAATTATCTGCGCGTCGTTGACGGAAATGCTCTTCACCCCCTCAGAGATCCCGTGCCACTTCGATCGGGCTTCGGAGTCGCTCACCTGTTTCGTTAACTCTCTGAACAGATGCATGCTAACACCAACGACTCGGCATCCGATCTTGTTGTGAAGTTCAATCTCATCAAACGCCGCTTGGGTTTGGCCCCTTATCCTTTGATATCCTATCACACCAATCCGGGATTCGCGCAACACTCTCCTAGCGGTTGCGACTCTTGCACTCAGAGCGATTTCATTAATGGCGTGTTCATCGTCAACATTTCCAAAAACCAACTTGTAGTATCGATCCATCTCTGTGAGGACTGCCGAAACTTGTTGAGCCCCGGCGATTGAACCGCTGTCAAACTGGTTTGTTCCCCAGATAATTGCGGGAATGTTGCATTGCTCCAACACGGTCGTCGCGTACGTGTCATCCGCGTACGTACCGTACAATACGCAGATCGCATCAGGTTCCTGACCTGCAATCTCGTGGCCGATGCGAGCCCCATCTTCATCGCTGTCAATAATTTCTCGAGCTGCAATTATCTGCAGACCCAGATTGCTTAACGCTTTCACTGCATTCCTGTGAAGTTCCTCGGCTTTGTCAGCTCCAACCTCATTTGGACTGACAACAGTTGCAAGACCGATCTTCGGTTGAAGAGGCTTCATTCGCTTCAAGCATGAGCTGGTGGCGTAGCGCATATAGTTATCGAGTTCCAGTGACAGTGGCTTCGTGCTCAATCGGTACGAAAGTCTTTTAAAATATGCGGGACGCTACGCGTCTTGAGTAGCATTGACTTCGCCAAGGGTTTTCGTGAGAGAAGCTACCGGACTTGTAAGAAACCTATCCCCTATCGATGCTCTGATGCTCGGCATAGTCGGAATCACGCCGGGCGCAAACATGACGTTGTTCTACCTTTACATTGCCTTTCTCTATCCTGGTGCGAACGTGGGCTGGGGTGTCATAGGAGCAATTCCAATCAGTTTGATCTTTGGAGCTACCTATTGGCTTCTAGCAGTCGCGATGCCTAGGACAGGGGGCGACTACATTTACGGAAGCAGAATAATACACCCCCTTTGGGGCTTCCTTCCCAGCTTCATGTATACTTACGTGACAGTTTCGGCACTTGGGTTCTACGCTTCAACTGTCGGAGGAAGCTACGTTGCCGTCTTCTTCGCTATGCTCGGCAACTTCTATCAGAGCCCTGTTCTGTTGAACTGGGCTGCGGCAGCATCAAGTATCAACGGAGCACTGTTGATTGCTCTTGCGGCGATCTGGATTAGTGCCCTCATAAACATACTTGGTATCCGCACATTTGCAAGGGTCCAAGCAGTAATGTTCGTCATCGCAATGCTCGGAATCGTCGTGTTGATAGCATTGCTCGGAGTCAGTAGTAATGCGAGTTTCCAAGCTGCTTTCAACAGCTACGCGTCGCAATACAACACCAGTTATTCTGGCATAATAGAGCAAGCAAAGAGCGCCGGATGGACGCCTCAAAGCTTCAACATAAGTCAAACCATGCTTGCTTTGCCTTTCTTGCTGTTGAGCTTGGCCACAGTGTGGCCGGTCATCCCAGCTGGCGAGGCTAAGCGGCCTGAGAAATCCATGCTATACGGCACAGTTCTGGCCATCGCAGTGTCGGGAATAATCCTATGGCTCACGGCGGTGTTGTTCTATAACGTCGTAGGAGACGAGTTCGCCAAAGCGATCGCGTACGTAGGCAATTGTGGTTGTACGACCTATCCGCTGCCAGTCGGAGCCTATCTACAGTATCTGACTGGAATACTATCGAACAACCCCGCGTTGATCTTCCTACTTGGATTCAGCTTCCTCATATGGAGCATAATCCTGCTGCCCGCCTTCTTTGTTATCGGCACTAGAGCCTTTTTCGCATGGAGCTTCGACAGAATAGTTCCAACGTTCCTAGCAGATATCAACGACAGATATCACGTACCGATGAAATCCATCCTGCTGATGGGTGTTCTGTCATCCATCTTCGCAGCGTTGGCCCTCTACACGACCATAGTCGGATTGGCGTTCAACATAACATTGGGAGTGGTTTCATGTTTCATCTTTGTCGGAGTAGCAGCAGCGTATTTTCCGTACAGCAAGAAAGCACGACCGATATGGGAGCAAGCTCCGTCCGTAGTGAGGAAAAAGGTTCTCGGCATACCGATAATAACCGTGCTCGGAGCCATTGAAGCAATCACTTTCGTCTACGTAACCTATCTGGCAGCGACAAGCCCCGCATTGAGTGGACCGATAAACCCACTGTCAGTCGGAGTCGTCTTCATCGTTTACATCCTTGGGATCGTGATATATGGTGGCTCCAAGCTCTACCACAAACGGCAGGGACTGGACATCGACATGGCATTCCAAGAGCTTCCGCCGGAATAGGAAACTGGGAACTCTCGCAGCAAAGCATCTCCAACGCGGTTTCAAGGAGGAGACCAGCCTCGCTTCCGAGCGAACGCTCTGGCCTCTGAATACATTCCCCACCAGGACTGTGGTCGCAATCAGCTGTCCACAATGCCCAACTACACCGATGCGCCAGTGAGAAAAAAGCCTGGGCGATTGACATGCAAGAGGAAGAGATCTTGGACGCACTAAGAGACGCCATCGTGACCATTGATCTCGCCAAGGTACGAGAAGTATCCGAAGAGGCTCTGGCAGAAGGAATTCCTGCACTAAGAGCCATCAACGACGGAATGATCCAGGGCATGCAGACTGTTGGAGAGAAATTCCAGACCGGGGAATACTTCCTCACTGAGCTCATCGCCGCCGGCGCGGTAATGGAGGAAGGACTGAAGATTCTGGAACCCCACATCAAAAAGGACGAATCAAGAAAGATAGGCACGATCGTTCTAGGCACAGTCGAAGGTGACCTCCATAGCATAGGTAAAGATATTGTACGCATGCTGTTGAGATCGGCAGGATTCGAAGTGATCGACCTAGGAGTTGACGTCCCGGCTCAGAAATTCATCGAAGCAGTGCGCATCCGCAAACCTGGGATCTTAGGAATGTCTGCACTGATTACACCAACCATGCCAGAGATGAAGAAGGTGATAGGAGAACTCGAAAAGAACGGCTTGAAGTTGAGCTTGAGAATAATCGTCGGTGGAGCACCGGTAACCGAAGAATATGCTCAGACAGTCGGGGCCGATGCCTATGGTTCAGACGCCATGGCGGGCGTGAACATCTGTAAAGAATGGGTAACCCGAGGTTCTCGTCAATGAAGCCTAGAGAAAGGATAATGGCTGTACTCCGCCACGAGGAACCGGACTTCGCACCTGTCACCATATACACTTCTCTACTGTCTAGGGGCCACGGAGAACGCCACTTAAGGAACATGGGCCTCTGTCTCGTAGAGATGGGCGTCTCAGTCTACGGCATCAAAACGCCAAAGGTGAAGGTGCAAACAGTCCAAGACCTTGCGTCCTTCAACATAGACGACCGTTACTCATGCATTGCCAAACAGAAACAAACGATTGAGAGGACATACGTCACCCCTGTCGGGAACCTGTCGGAGAAATACAAATGGAACTACACGCTCTTCGAATGGCCGGTGGAGTGGCCTATCAAGACCCCCCAAGACTATGAGATTGCCAAGCACGTGATCGATGACACGGAGTATTTCTTGGACGAAGAGGAGTACGTGAAAACTGAGAGGATCCTGGGAGACGACGGGATCATGGCATTAGGTACGCCTAGATCGCCACTGCAGTCCATGCTCTTGGAACTGATGGGCTATGAAAGGTTCTCCATTGATTACCACACGTACACGCAAGAATTCGAAGATCTCTACAGAGTATTCCGCAAGAAACAACTAGAACTTTACAAGGTGGTCGCTGACTCTGCCGCGGAAGTCGTCCTACTCGGTGACAACATCAACGGCATTGTGACGAATCCGAAATTGTACGAGAAATACTGCATGCCATTTTATGAGGACGTGGCGCGCGTCCTTCACAACAAGGGGAAAATCTTCGGAGTTCACTGCGATGGCAAATTGAATTGTCTGAAACGTCTGATCGAAAAGACGCAGATGGACGTTATCGAAGGGTTCACTCCTCCGCCCATCGGAGATGTTTCAATCCAGGATGCAAGGGCCGCTTGGAAAGGGAAGACGCTCTGGACAAACTTCCCCGCCACGCTGGCGATGGAGACAGGGCTTGATCGAATACGACAAGAGACTATTGGTATTCTCAGAGAAGCAGCTCCTGGAGATGATTTTGCACTCGGCCTGACTGAGGATTTAGGAGACATCAAATCCATCCACTACGAGGAGATACTCAAGACCATCACAGAGACGATCATGAACCATGGGAAGTATCCGATTGGCCGAGTTTGACCTTGAACGTCAGACAGATCATCCGTTTGGAAACAGTACGATTATCTCTGAGAAGGCGAAGAAGCGCAGGATAGGCAAGCGAAAGCTCAAAGGGCTCAAGTTCGGCGAGCACACAATCGCCGTAAGGAACGTGCAATAGGTTGTCTTCATTGAGACCGACGTTGTTTCATATGCTTGAGAAACTCGTCGGCAAACGTGTGCTCGTCGTTGTGGAGCGAGACTTCGGATACGAGGGAGAACTCGTTGCTATCTCCCATCACCCGCCGGGCCTGTGGCTCTCGGAGGCCGAAGCGATCGTTCTACGATCGACCGTAGTGAATCCAATCCCGCAAGTTGTGAGCAAAGAGAAGAAGACAGAGCTCTTCCTGCATCTGAACTCCGTGCTGAGACTCGAAGCTGCATCTGAAAGTGGAAAGACGAGTGAGAGAAAATAGAGTTGGGTGGCTCGGCGGTGTCGTCATAGACACCGACGATGGGAGAATGGTTTTCGATC
>CAZRNA010000051.1:0-13118 GCA_964601325.1 uncultured Candidatus Bathyarchaeia archaeon | reverse complement strand
AGATGTCTTCCAGGTTGATGCCTCCGAAGGAGGGTTGCATCCATTTCACGGCCGTCATTATCTCGTCAGGATTCTTCGTATCGAGGCAAATGGGGACCGCATCGACGCCTCCAAGGTACTTGAACAGAAGCGCCTTCCCCTCCATGACGGGCAATCCGGCCTTCGGGCCTATGTCTCCGAGGCCCAATACTCTGGTTCCGTCGCTCACGACGGCTACGGTGTTCCATTTGCTCGTGTACTCATAGACGAGCTTCGGATCCTTCTGGATAGCTCGACAGGGTTCAGCTACACCTGGCGTGTACCATATTGCAAAATCGTTGAAATCGCGAATCACACATCTCGGGGCGGTTTGCACCTTGCCCCTGTAGAACGGGTGAAGACGCATCGCATCCTTTGCGGGCTTCTTCGCCTTCTCAAGCAACTGCTCTTTCGTAACTTCGGGCATCTCGCATTGCCTTCCGCGAAGGCTACTTGGTAAATAGATATGTGGGTTCCGTATATGCTCTCAATGTTATACGCGGAAATGACACTCGATGCGCCGGATCAAAATCAACGGTTCGCCGTGGGCATCGCCGACATAAGGCGGAGGCCACGTTCCACTGCCGATCGGTTGAGTTCGAGGAGGCTGACTTTCTTTCCTGCAAGGAAGTGTTGGAGGGTTTCGTCTAGATGCTTCTTTGCTGTCTGGCCTGCGGGGGTCCCAAGGTACGCGCCGAACATTACCAAGTTGGCCACGAGCCTTGTATCCTTCATGTCTCCCAAGATCTCGGGACTCAGCTCCTTCGCAAGAGAGTCGGCCAGCTCAGTCGCTGGAACCGGGATCTTCTTGATGTCGTCCCGCTGCGGCTCCCCTTGCACTAGTGAGCTGTTGTAGAGCAGGAGGCCCCCCTTTCCCAGCATCGGTACGAAATCCATTGAAGGCTGATTCAGTATGATCATGAGATCAGGCTGTTCCGGGATCGGCGTGTCTATCTCGCCGTCGGAGATCACCACGTAGCACCTTGCTTTTCCGCCTCGTGTCTCAGGCCCGTACGAGGGAGTGTACACTACATGTCTGCCGTCGAGCACGGCAGAATACGCAATGCAGTCTCCCAAGAGAAGCACACCCTGTCCTCCGTGTCCGGAGAGAAGAATCTGAGTCTTCGTCACTTCTTCTCAATCCCGAACTTGTCCTTGTAAGTTCCAAGCGGATACTGCTTCACAAGACGCTCATTGACGAATCGCTTCGCTTCCATGATGGGTAGTTTCCAGTTGACCCAGCAGCTGGAGAGGCATTCAACGAACGTGAATCCTCCCATCAGCTGGACCTTGAAAGCGTTCTCAATGGCTTGCTTTGCTTCGAGTATGTTCTTTATGCTGTAGGTCTTGCCCTTGGGAGTTTCCAACTCGCTAACGGCGAGGCTTACCCTCTTCACATAGGCGGATCCGTCGATCGCCGAGATCAGTTTTGATCCGTCGACAGGCGCACCTGTGAACCCAACATCTCGCCCGTACGGGGTGGTTGTCGTAACTTGACCCTGTATCGTGGTGGGAGCCATCTGTCCACCTGTCATTCCGTAGATAGCATTGTTCACGAGGAATACTGAGATGGGCTCTCCACGAATCGCTGCGTACATAACTTCCAGCAAGCCTATGGCCAATGTGTCACCGTCTCCCTGTACTGTATAGACTGCGAGGTCGGGTCTGACTCTCTTGAGTCCTGTTGCGATCGCAGGAGCTCGGCCGTGAGGCGACTGTATGTGGTCCACGTTGAAGTAATCGAACGCCAGTACGCTACATCCAACCGAGTCTATCATCACAGTTCTTTCTCTAATCCCAAGGTTCTCGATCGCGTTTGCGATCAACCGCGTTAGCTCGCCGTGCTCGCAGCCCTGACAGTAATGAGTGGGCTTGTCCGTCAAGGCCTCGAGTTTTCCGAGCTTCTTGCGGTACCCTTCCAAGCTTGGTTCCTGTGCAGTCAAGCTCAATTCGCCTCCTCTGCGATCTTGTCCTCAATCTCTCGTTCGGTTGGGAGAAGCCCGCCTACCCTTCCGAAGAAATCTACTCCTGCTCTTCCTTCCGAGCCTAATCGAATGTCTTCGACCATTTGGCCGGTGTTTAGCTCCACGACCAGGAAACGCTTTGCGTGTTTAGTCAACTTCCGGACCTCCTCGTACGGGAACGGCCACAAAGTGATCGGTCTGAACAAGCCTATCTTCGCACCCTCGTGCCTGAACTTGTTTACGATGCTCTTGCAGATTCGCGAAGTGATACCGAATGCCGCGATGACGATCTCAGCATCATCTGTCAAGTAGGTCTCATATCTGACTTCGTTCCGCTCGATAGTCTTGTACTTCTCATCGAGGTGCGTCACGTGCTTCGCGTGAACCTCAGGATCCAAGTTCATAGAATTGAGTATGTGGGGGCCTCTTCCCTTCGCACCTGTGGCGGCCCAGTTCGAAACGTCGTAATCTGTTGGTTCAATTGTTGGGAAGATTATGTCTTCCTTCAGTTGGCCTGTGAAAGCATCTCCTGCAATGCAGGCGGGGTTGCGATACTTGAAAGCAAGATCAAATGCAATCTTGGGGAAACTCGCCATCTCCTGAACTGAATTTGGCGCCAGCACGATCAGATGATAGCCACCGTGGCCGCCTCCCTTTGTCATCTGGAAATAGTCGCTCTGTTCGGGGGCTATGTTCCCGAGTCCCGGGCCACCTCTGTTGACATTGACGACGAGCAGCGGCAACTCCATTCCGGCAGCGTACGATAGAGCTTCCTGTTTGAGACTGAAACCAGGGCTTGATGTGGCGGTCATCGCTCGAACTCCGCTTGCGGCAGCACCTAACACCATGTTTACGGCTTCAAGCTCACTGGCAGCCTGCAGGAACACTTTGAAGTCCGGGTACTCTTTGTTACCGAACTCCTTAGCTAGCGTTTCCGGAATTTCCGTGGAAGGTGTGATTGGGTAAGCAAAATACGCGTTGAGCTTCGACTTCAACGCGCCATATGCGAGCGCTTCGTTGCCTTTCATGTAGACTCGTTCGGTCATCTGTCAGGTCCTCACCAAGACCTCGTGTATGGCGAAGTCCGGACACACCCAGTAACAGATCCCGCATGCAGTACAAGGCCCTTTCGTGCCCGCGTAGCGCCACACAGCAGGGTGGAAACCCAGCTTGTTCAATCTGTCCGATAGAGCAAGGTTGCCTTGAGGGCACGCCAGCACGCAGAGTTCGCAACCCTTGCAGCGCTCTTCAAGAATCCTAACTAGGGACTTTTCCTGCATTGTCTGTGCCAAAAGATATCCGACCTTGAAGGCGTCATGCGGTCTCTCGGCCGAGCTTAAGTGCGTTTCGTAGCTAGTCTAAATGCCCGAAACACGACTGCGCCAAAGCCTGAGAATAGAGTGAACTATTTAGCGGGGCGGGCGTCCAGTGCGCACAACATCCGACACTAGGTGTCGATTCCAGAACCGAGATACCCCCAGCATGAATTGGAAGTGAGGTGTAACGAGGACTCGACTTCTCGTCAAGGGTATCGTTCAAGGGGTGGGGTTCAGACCCTTCGTCTACAGAATCGCAACCGCCAACAGACTTGTAGGATTCGTTCGAAACCTCGGCGATGCCGGCGTCGAGGTCATGGTTGAAGGCACAACAGATTCGATCTCTAGATTCGTGACACAGCTTCAGACTGAGCAACCGCCTACATGCAGAATACATCAGGTGAATACGACGTACCCCCCCGAGACGGGAGAGTTCAGTGAGTTTCGGATCCTCGAGAGCGACGAAGCGCGAGTTCATGCAGGTTCCGTCATTCCTCCAGACATAGCGATATGCAGCAATTGCCTCAAAGAGTTGCGCGGCAAGAAGGACCGAAGGCACGATTACTTCTTCATAACTTGTACTGACTGCGGCCCACGCTACACCATCATCGACGCGCTACCGTACGACCGGCCGCGCACGACCATGCGAGACTATGAGATGTGCGCACAGTGCGCACGTGAGTACAGAGACCCGGACAATCGACGATTCCATGCGCAAACGGTTGCGTGTGCCGCGTGCGGCCCGTCAGTGATACTAGTTAGGCACGATGGAAGGAAGGTCGATTCAGCTGACCCAATACGCGAAGCGGGAAGGCTGCTGGAACGGGGTCACATCCTCGCGATGAAAGGTAACGGCGGATACCACCTAGCATCATCTGCCCGGCTAAGCGAACCAGTAGTGAGACTGCGGAGGACGAAGTTCAGGCTGCAGAAGCCCCTTGCGGTGATGGCAAAGGACCTTGAGGCTACGTCGTCATTCGCGGAGGTCGCTCCGGCCGAGGCAGAATTGATGACCTCGTATGTGCGGCCGATAGTCTTGCTTCGGAAGCGATCGGATTTCGACCTCTCCGAACAGGTCGCGCCTGGCCTTCACAATATCGGTGTCATGCTTCCGTACACGGGGCTCCATAGTATGCTCTTCGACGGGACAAGCGAGCGCGCTTTTGTGATGACGAGCGCGAACCCTCCGAACGAACCGATCATCAAGGATGATGAGGAAGCTTTCGCTAGGTTGAGGGATGTCGTTGACTACTTCCTGGTACATGACCGTCGGATCTCACAGAGGTGCGATGACTCGGTTGTCAGATTGCTTGACGGCACGGTCACGCTGTTGAGACGGTCCAGAGGTTACGCACCTGCCCCAATTCCAGTTGCCGTTCCCAAGGACGCTTGCACGCTCGGCGTCGGCGGAGAGCTGAACGTCACTTCCTGTCTCATCTATCAAGGGCGAGCATACATGACACAACACATTGGCGACGTGGAAACGCTCCAGACTTTCCAGTTTCAGAAGGAGGCGACGAAGCACATACTGATGCTCACTGGCTGCAAGCCTGACGCAGTCGGGCGGGATCTGCACCCACTCTTCAACACAACGAGACTTGCTGATGAGTTTGCGGAGGAATCGAGAATACGAGTAGTTCCCGTCCAACATCACTACGCGCACGTAGCCGGTCTGATGGCTGAGCACGACGTTGACGAAATGGTAGGCATCTGCTGCGACGGTTACGGGTACGGCGATGACGGGTCAGCATGGGGAGGCGAAATAATCTCTGCAGATCACAACGGGCACAAACGAGCGGGACACCTTGAACCACAGCCCATGATTGGAGGAGATCTTGCAACCAAGTACCCACTCAGGATGGTGGCAGGAATCCTCAAAGAGGAGCCGGAAGTCGCAGATTGGTTGCTTGAACGAAAAGAACAATTCCGGCATGGCGAAGAAGAAATCAACACACTTCTCAAGCAACTACATTCTGCACAGGCGACGACCACTAGCTGCGGACGCGTGCTCGATGCCGTCTCAGCCATTCTGGGTCTATGCTACCAACGGACCTACGAAGGCGAGCCGGCCATGAAGCTCGAGTCAGCTGCGCTCGGAGGCAAGGACGTGTTGAAACTGGAGCCGGTGCTCAAAGCGGATGTGATTGGGACGACCTCGATGGTTCACGAGGTTTTCGCGAATACTAGGAGACTTCGTGTTCAGGATCTAGCATACTCGGCTCAATCATACATAGCACGGTCACTGGGAGAGAGAGCGATAACGGTCGCGAACGAGCTTGGTCTCAAGACGGTGGGCTTCACCGGCGGCGTCGCGTGCAACGAGACAATCACACACATCCTGAGGGCAGCGTTGGAGAGCGAGGGATTCCGCTTCCTTGTCCACAAGTACGTACCACCTGGGGACGGAGGCTTGTCCTTCGGACAGGCTGTCGTGGCCGCCAAGACAGGACCGTGATTAACGGTGGATGCTCGGTCAACCAACTGCCCTAAGTAGCCTACTTACACTCAATGTCACGTGAGCAACAAGCCTAATAGTTGCTCTTCACAATCGAGCGAAGGTCTCAATGTGCCTCGCCTTTCCGGGACGTGTCCTCAGCATAGACGGTGACTTCGCCAAGGTTGACTTTGGTGAAGGAACCGCAAGAGAGGGCATCAACGTGTCACTTGTTGAGGTCAAGCCCGGCCAGTACGTTCTCGTCCACGCGGGATACGCGATTCAAGTGATGGACGAAAGAGAGGCGCAGAAGACTCTGTCGTATTGGAGAGAAATCCTCGCGTACGAGCAGGAGTCAGAAACTCCCTAGTCGGTGACTGCGTTGTCGATCCTTGATGGTTACAGGGACGCTGACCTAGCGAAGAAGCTGCAGGCAAGGATCAATCGTCTTAGTCATGAGATAGGACGAAGAATACTGATCATGCATGTCTGCGGTTCCCATGAGTGGACCATCACACATCATGGCGTGAGAAGCTTGCTGCCCGAGAATGTGGAGGTACGGGCAGGCCCCGGTTGTCCGGTATGCGTGACGCCGGCAGCTGACATTGATTCGGCAGTAGATCTCGCACTTGACGGAAAGGCAATCCTGACCTACGGCGATATGTCACGAGCGAAGGGATCGAAGCAATCACTTGCCGAAGCGAAAACTCTCGGCGGAGACGTTCGAGTGGTGTACAGCGTTCACGACGCGGTCAAGATCGCAAGGTCGCGACCGGATAAGGAGTTCGTGTTTTTCGCGGTTGGTTTCGAGACTACGGCGCCGGCGACTGCCTACGAGATACTTGAAGGACCACCTTCCAATCTTCGTTTTCTTACATGCTATCGGTATGTGCCGTCTGCGGTCGAGACGGTTTCGAGATCGCCGGATCTTCGGGTTGATGCTTTCATCAACGCGGGGCATGCGTCAACGATTACGGGAATGAAAGCCTACAAGTCGTGTTTTGATGAATGCCACAAGCCGATGGTTTTCTCAGGATTCGAACCGCTTGATGTTCTTATGTCCGTGGCCATGATCCTGGCGCAGATCCGTGACAATGAACCTAAGATGGAGAACCAATACACTCGGGCCGTGACTTGGGATGGGAACCTGAAAGCACAGGAGACCATGGGGAAGGCATTAGACCTTCACGAAGGATACTGGCGTGGTGTCGCAACGATACCGAACAGTGCGCTCGACTTGAAAGCTGAGTTCTCCCATCTGGACGCACGGGAACATTATGGCCTCAATACGAAGCATGAGGGCGCGGACTTTGTTAGGAATGCTCGTTGCGCTGACGTCATCATCGGCAAGATCGACCCTCCAGAATGTCCTCTGTACATGAAGGGATGTACTCCTGCGAGCCCGCTTGGTCCTACGATGGTTTCGTCCGAGGGAACCTGCAAGATCTGGGCAGACCACAAGATCATATCGACCATGAGATGTCGAGTCTAGCACGGCCTAGAACAGAACGAAGGTATGCTACACCCGTGCCGAGAGTGTGGCTTGCCTCGGAGCTAATTGTTCTACTTGCTTTCTAATCGGAATATATATGATCCAAACTTCGTTCGTACCACTACGCACTGGGTAATGACGTGAGCAACGTGACCAAGGCCACGCCGCCCAGCCCGCGGTTGTGCAAAACAGATGGAAATCCGGAAGGTGCAGAAAGTCGGACACTCGACACTCACAGTCTCACTGCCACGAGACTGGGTCGAACAAGTGGGACTGAAGCAAGGAAACGTTGTAACCATGAGGCGCACCGACGACGGCTGCCTCAGGCTAATCCCGGGTTTGGCTGGCGACAAAGCAGAATCTATGGCGGCCCGAGTCAACGCTGATCTCTGCAAAGAACACGAACTACTGTCAAGGATAATCACAGGCAACTACATCGAGGGGCGAGATTCGATAGTAATCACATCTACTAAAGACCTCAGTTCTGAGCATCTGTGGGAAATCAGAAGCACTGTCCAGAGGCTGATGGGGCTTAGCATTGTCGAGCAAACTCCAAAGCAGGTTGTGATTCAAAGCTTCGTGGACCCCTCAAAGTTCCCCGTAAGCGGCCTAATACAGAGGCTACATAAAGTTGGGCTATCCATGCAGGACGCGGCGATGACCGCTCTTTTGGATAAGAGGCAGGACATCGCAGGTGAGGTCCTTCAGATGGAGAACGAGGCTGACAGGATCTATTGGCTAATAGTACGCCAACTGATACTTGCAACCACTAAGCTGAGCGCTGCTCGCGATATTGGAGTTGTCAATCCGCAGCACGCCTTGGGGAACCGCATAGTCTCCAAGTACCTCGAATGTATCGCAGACTGTGCAGAGAGTGAGGCTAAGGAAGTCATCGGAATCAAAGACGAGGATTATGACAAGCATAAATCGGTACTTGATGAGACCACCGAAATGAGCAAGGCAGTCAAGCTGATTTCTGAGAACACGATGAAGGCATTCGTCAAGCTTGATGTTGACCTTGCGAACAAGTCGATCGAAGACGGGATACGCGCTCAAACCAGAAACAGGAAGATCTCGGAAAAGATAGTGGACGACGTCTCAAATCGGAATGTCGCACTGGCATTCAGGTCGATTGCGTGGAATCTGACAGAGACGGCGCGATACTGTCAGATGATCGCAGAGGTGACGATCAACAGATACCTGGAAGAACCGACTGACCTCTGCGACTTCAAGAGATCAGAGTAAGCCAAGCCGGCAAGTCTAACCGCCGGTGTTCGGTCCGATCTTGGCCATGTTCTGAATGTGTTCTCTTGAAAGGACTCCTTTTTCTGTGATTACGGCGGTGACGAGCTCCAACGGAGTCAAGTCGAACGCTGGATTGAAAACCCTGACCCCCTTCTTTGGTGTGATTTGGTTTCCGTTAATCTCAGTGACTTCCCTAGGATCACGTTCTTCGATCGGCATGGCAGTGAGCTCCATGGTCAGGTCGAAGGTTGTAGTAGGTGCCGCAACGTAGAATGGAATACAATGATGTTTGGCCGCGAGCGCGATCATGAAAGTGCCCACCTTGTTGGCGACTGCAGTCCTAGTTATGCGATCAGCGCCCACGATGACCTTGTCTACCATGCCTTTTGACATCGTGATCGCTACAGCGCTGTCAACTATCAAGGTCACGGGGATCTTGTCTGATAAGGCCTCATAGACAGTTATTCTGGCACCTTGCTGTCTAGGCCTGGTTTCGGTTGCGATGAGTTTAACTTTCTTGCCTTGCGAGATCGCACTTCGGATTACTCCCAAGGCCGTTCCATAGCTTACCGTGGCCATCGTTCCTGTGTTACAGTGCGTTAGGATCGTGTCCCCGTCCTGAATCAGCTCTGCGCCGTAGGCGCCCATCTTCCGGTTGGCTTGCACGTCTTCATCGGCCATGAGCTGTGCTTCAGCCGCGAGCGTTTCTCGCATGTCACGTCCCTGATCAGCCGCTTCTCGAGCTTTCCCGAGCATTCGCTCGACCGCCCAGAACAGGTTTCTCGCGGTGGGTCGTGTTGCTCGAATGATCTCTGCGGCTTTCTCAACATCGAGCAATAGCATCTTTCCGTCGCTGCGTCTGCTGCGTTTTGCTGCCAGGGCCAAGCCCATCGCCGCTGTGACTCCGATGGCGGGCGCCCCTCTCACGGTCATGTCACGTATAGCTCGAGCGACTTGCCTGTAGTTCCTGCACAAGAGAAATGTCAGCCGGTTTGGCAGCTGCCTCTGATCGATTAGTCGCACACCGTCACGAGTCCATTCGACAGTCCTCAGGGTCGCGAGGTCAACCAAATGTGACGCCATTGTAGAGCATGACACGATTACATTAAAAGTGCAGCGTCAGTGTAGATGGCCTCGGATTGACTGCACGTGACTGAGCACCCAGCGAACGAGTCGGAGAGCGAGAAGCCATTCCAGGTCTACGAAGCTTCCCTGCGAGCAGGCGAAGTTTTCCTTCCTAGAGCCTCAGAACTGATGGAGATGCGTGAGCGCGGTTTCGGAACGCTGAGAGGAAGAAGACTCGTTCTTACATCTCACGAGGCCTTCTATCTTCTCGAAAAGGGCAGGATCACTGTCGAGGGAAAGAACAAAGAGAACATCACATTCGAGGAACTAGTGAAATCGATTTCTACGAGGCAACCTGCAGTCTGGGTGAAGTACCTCGTATATCGTGACCTCCGCGACAGAGGATATGTTGTCAGAGAATGCCCCGTTTTCGATTTCGAGGTCCACGGAAAGGGACCGATGCGAAGGTACGTCTACATAATCTACGAAGGCGGTGAAGCCGACCTCAAGACGCTTCGTACACTGCTGAAACGATCCTCTAGGGACAAGAAAGACTTGATACTCTCCGTTGTTGACAGACGAACTGACATCGTCTACTATTCACTTGAGTTCCTCAAAGTCTAGCTGCACTTTTGAATCCTAGGCTACGTCTCGGCCCAGTGAAGCGATGGCCGAGCAAGTTCGGGTTGCTGAGCCTGCGTAATTGGGGATCGATTAGGAGGGCTGTTTTGCTCCGCAAGCGGGACAGATCGAGGTCTCCTTTGCCAAGCCCGCTCCACATTGAACGCAATACTTCTCCGGACGCGGCGGGGGAGGTGGAGGCAAATGCGAGCGTGGCGCTTCCACGGTTCCTGGAGGAGGATGCCGAATCATGCCGCCAAGTAGTCCTCCAATCGCGCCTCCCGCGACCTGCATTAGGACAGTCACAGCCAAGGCGACGAGAAGAACTTCCTGAGAAATTTCTGGGGCCTGAGGCGGCGTGTATAGACCAGTAGAAACCAGCGCCAAGAAGATTAGGAGCTGAATGGGGAAGCCGAATAGTCCTACAAGGAATCCAGCGATCAATGTCCTCCTGCGCATTGCATACAGCAGCAATCCGGCGACGAATCCTCCAACAAAGGTGCCAATGGCGCTTCCCGCCGGGACTTCGGTGATGTCGAGAACGACTCCTATGATTCCTCCGATGACCAACCCGGCAAAGACGGATAGGCCCATGTCTGCTTTCATTCTTGACAACATTCACGCATCCTAGCAGGAGTCTAGGAGACCTGCTTCTCGCCCCTAATAAGCCGTGATGCGACGAAAATCGAAAGAAAGCACTTAGCACACCTCCGAATCAATTAGCGAATCGTGCTAGCATAGGGGCGAGCGGCATGTCAGACAAGCAGTTCACTTTGCCGAGAGGTATCAGGGACATCGAGCCGGATGAAATGGCGAAGCGTAACTGGGTCTACGAGAGAATAAGAGAGATGTTTCGGAGATATGCCTTTCAAGAGATGGAACCCGCGACGCTCGAGGAACTCAGAACCCTGGAAGCCAAGAGTGGACCGGCGATTAAGGATGAGATCTACTGGTTTAACGATAAGGCAGGCCGCAGCATCGGCCTCAGGTTCGACCTCACGGTCGGTATGGCTCGCATGGTAGCTGGCCGTTCCGACCTCCCTGAACCAATCAAGCTTGCATGTATTGGCGGAAACTGGCGATACGATGAACCGCAATTTGGCCGATACAGGTACTTCACTCAATGGGATGCGGAGATCTTCGGATCCGATGACCCAACAGCTGACGCAGAAGCCGTCGCTCTAAGCATGGACATTCTAAGCAATGTTGGGTTGAAGGAATTCGAAGTCCGAATCTCGAATCGTAAAGTCATACAAGGATTCGTCGAAAGCTTGGGGTTGAAGAGTCAAGAGAAAATCGAGGCCGCGTTTCGAACAGTCGACAAGTCTCGAAAGATCTCTGCTGAGGCCGTCAGGACTGAGCTTCGTTCTGCGGGCCTAGAGAGCAACGTCATTGATTCACTGGTCGAATTCATATCGATCCAAGACAAACCTGCCAGCGTTCTCGAGAAGATCTCTGAAGTGCAAACACGAAGCGAGGAAGCAAAACTAGGATACAGGCAACTTGCCCTGTTGGCTGACGCGCTACAGGGTCTAGGCAAACTGGATCGTTGCCTATTCGACATGAGTGTGGTTAGGGGCATCGGATACTACGATGGCATCGTCTTCGAGGCATTCGACAAAGGAGGAGAAGAGGTTGGAGCGGTGCTGGGAGGAGGAAGATACGACAGACTCTGCGGCGTCTATGGAAAAAGGAGCATTCCCGCGACAGGAGTTGCCGGAGGTATCGAGAGACTGCTAATTTCACTGGAGAAGGCCGGTGTGCTCCCCAAGCACAAAGAGGTTGGGGCTGTGTTCGTGGCCGCGGTGAATGATGACGTTAGACAGCATGCACTCTCGATCGCCGCTAAGCTCCGTGACGCTCGAATCCCTTCAGATGTGGATGTTAAGCGCAAGTCGCTGGCAAAACAGCTTGAGTACGCAAACTCGCTGGGTATTCCTTATGCTCTGATCGTGGGCCCTCAAGAACTGAAATCCGGCCAGTTCAAGCTCAGAGACATGAAGAAACGCACAGAGGAAGCATTGACCTTAGATGAGATCATCACTCGAATCAGCCGCATGCCATCTGAATAGGAAGAGTCGATGACGGCGCCCCACGGGAGACGATGGAGACGAGCATCCCTTAGGGTGTGGGTTCACCAAATCCTTCCTAGCACCAATGCAGAGGCAAACGCGAGGGCCTGACGCACTTGCCGATCCGCGCCTGTGAGCTCCCAAAGAGTCTCTGTATGCTCCCGTCGCGTGCCGACTTGCCCTGCTAGATCTGTTTGGAATGTGAGAATCAACATGGTATTGATGGGGAAGTCCCCCAGGGGGGTACCCCCCTCTCATTGGTCAAGAGCATCGGGATGCCCATTCCACACGTCTCATGATCCTGGTCGTGTGGCTTGAACAAGCAGCGTCTCTCCCATAGACCGCCTCGTTAGCGAGACTGTGGGGACAAATGGACTAGGAAAAAACTGTGGCGGGCCCGCGGGGATTTGAACCCCGGACTTTTGCGTGCGTTTTGGACGCACTCTACAGCTGGTTCCGCGGTTCGCTTAGGAGGCTCGGCTAGCCCAAGAGGCCTATCTGCCGCGCTGTCCGTATTTCGCCTCGTAGGCGTCAACCTGCGAGACTGCGCCACGGGCCCACGCGACGAGACTAGCCTCTGTGCCATCATATAGTTTGCTCAGAACATACCGCGCGTGGTGACGATCCAGCAGTCGTCATGACAAGTTTTTAGCCAAACTCGTGTCCTAGCAGATACGAGCGGGGGTTCCCGAGACCCACACGATACGACGAGGGCGGGATTCAGGTCAAAGGGGCAGGACGACCAATCAGAGTCGTGCCACACTTAAGATCCGCCTCGGGATAAGAAATCCTGTGGCGTAGGCCTTCGTGGGTTCGAATCCCACCCCCCGCACTTCTTGAAGAACCCCCGACATTCCACCGGGCGTTGGCAAACTGTTGCCTCCCTGGGCT
>CAZRNA010000050.1:0-13329 GCA_964601325.1 uncultured Candidatus Bathyarchaeia archaeon | reverse complement strand
ATAGGTGCCGATGAACGCCGTCTGAGGCGCGGGTATCCCGATTAGACAAATGTCGCCACGAACAGAAGGTGGGTTACGGCCGGGACGCCAGCCACCCAACTCTCATCGGGGAAGATGTCACAACCGTACACGAGTCCCAGCTGGCTCAGGACGCAAGCACGACCAAATGGCTTCGATCGAACCGGAAATAGCGGAGACACTAGATTGATTGATGCCTTCACGCTCGACGTGATAGGGCTCGCAGCCAGCTTCACATTCCTGATCTACTCATCATGGAGAGACATTGTGAGTAGAGAAGTTACCGATCGCGTGTGGGCGATCTTCTATCCGGTCGGGCTCGTGCTCACAGCAATCCGACTGGTTGCGCAGGCAGGCTTATGGCAACAGATCATGCTCTCAATCGCCATCACGGTCTCCATCTCTCTACTACTGCCGTACCTCGGGCTTTGGGGTGGCGCAGACGGGAAGGGTTTCATCTGCCTAGCACTCATGAATCCCGTGATCCCGGCACTCGGGGGAAACCTGTTCCATATTGTTGATCCACTTTTTCCGGTCGTTGTGTTCTCAAACGCTTACGTTGCATCGCTATGCGCGGTTCTCTACCCAATCCAAAGAAACCTGAGAATCCGCAGAGGACGCACGCTCTTTGAGGGCTTGGAACACGAGAGCCTCCTTCACAAGGCGACAGCTTTTCTCACAGGATACCGGGTTCGAATCGATGAATTAGAATCAAAACCCTACCTCTTTCTGTTAGAATCAATTCATCTGCAGGAATCAAGGGTTGAGCGGAGCTTTGAGTTCCACTTCAGAGTCGATCTGGATTACAGCAAACAGCTGGCGGAGATCAAGAGGGCAGCGGAGCTTGGGTTACTCCCTACAGGGGTATGGGCAAGCCCAGGCCTTCCCTTCCTAGTCTTCGTTACTTTGGGATTAGGGATCTCGTTGCTGTTCGGCGACGTCATATGGTATTTCGTTTCAACTCTGATCCACGCCGTCGCAGTCATGCTCTAGACATCTATGTCCGGTTTCTCAAGGCCATATTCCATTTCTATCTTGACAATTCCTTTCTCACTATTCGCTCGAGCGTAGCTCTTGAGCAATTCCTTGTTCAGATCGAAGAAAGTGTCGCACCATCCAAATGAAGACAGAAGTTCTCTGGCTTGTGACGTGAATCCCATGATGTGCAGTGCAGCACATAGAGCCTCAGCCGTCGAAAGCCTTCCTATCCTTGCATAGTTCACTGGGTTCGCGGCCATGAGGGCTGGGAGTTTGCGGTTTGTGCCAGGGAATTGTGCCATGAAGACTCCCTCAGCTTTCTCCCAAGAGCAATCAATCGCCATGACCCCTGATCTGATGGCGCCGGTCGCATCCGATCGCATGAGAAACCTTGGTGAAACAGGATTCAGCACGATCGGATGCCCTCGCATCGCTGACAGTCTATGCACAGGAGTTGCAAGCCCTCTTGTTGCAAGGAGCGAGGCTGTACACTTGCGTGGGTCGTCCTGTCTCATCATATACACGAAGACCCTTGCTCGGTTCGTGTGCAGCTTATCTCGCATCCAGTATCCGCATCAAGGTATTCAGTTCAGTAGTTGACTGAAAGGTCTTTGGAATATGGAATGGTTTTTTAGTTGCTTCAGTTTGAACCGGGAGACGCCAACTCGCCTCCATATCGGCTTTACCCGCTAACGCGGCTAGCCACTGGAGGGGGGTTGGCATTCTTGGACCAACCTTGTGATCAATTACGTTGCGCGCAGTCTCTTGTGCAGCATGGGCTCATTCATGATCTTGGGAATCAGGTGAATTAGGTCGGTTGGTGCCAAGTGGTCGCCAAGCTCCACTGTGGCGAGGTCGCCGGTGGCTCCGTTGATGAAGGCGCCGGCAACTGATGCATTGAACTCCGGCACACCCTGAGCCATTAACCCTGCAACCACGCCCGACAGAACGTCGCCTGTGCCCCCAACGGTCATCGCCGGATTACCAGTCCGGTTGAGTTTCACGCGCTCTCCATCAGAAACAATGTCAACATGTCCCTTTAGCAGAACAGTCCCGCCCAGATCAGTCGCCAGCGAGCGAGCCTCCTCAGTTCTTGTCTTTAGATCGCTTGATGGTGCACGACCTGAAAGGACTTGGAACTCGCCTGCGTGAGGAGTCACGACGACCGGAAATCTCGCTTTCTTTGATATCTTTCCCATTGCTTTGATGGCGTCGGCATCAATCAGCGCAGGCTTCCTATTTTCCTCCAACATGTTCAGAATTCTGGCCACGGTCTTGATCGTGTCGCCATGTGTCCCGAGTCCAGGTCCTATTGCCACGCAGGTTGATCTCTCTATGTGGGGCCTGAGGATCTCAACGCCGCTTTCGTTCAGATGCTCTCCTGCTAGTCTGATGGTTATCAGATTCGGTGAAAAAGATGCAATAGAAATGGCCGTCTTCTCGGGGGCAGCGACAAAGACCAGATCAACACCAGTCCGGAGGGCCGCCAATGCAACGAGCGCGGGCGCACCTGAATAGGTCTCGCTTCCTCCGATCACAAGAAGCCGGCCGAAGTCTCCTTTATGCGCTTCTGGAAGCCTAGGTGCCGTGATGTCTTCAACGTCGCCTGGGCCCGCATAGATCTCTGCTTCAGGCGGAATCCCGATTGCTGCAACTTTAACCTCCCCGCAATACTTCTCGGCAATTCGCAGGCCTGGTTTTCTCGCGTGGAACGTGATGGTCAGGTTCGCGTTCAAGGCCTTTCCGAGGACTTCTCCCGTGTCGGAGTCTATGCCAGTTGGCACATCGACGGCGACCTTGTAGCACTTCATCTCGTTCATGGCTTCAACTGCTCGTATGATTGGTTGTCTCAAGGCGCCTTTCGCACCGGTTCCGAGCAGAGCATCAATCACAACATCGCACTTACGTAAGCCGATTTGTGACGAGTCCCTTGCCGTTTCAATCTTCACAGTCTCTGACATCGCATTGATCGCGTGCCAGTTGATAGACGTCGCCTCGTCGCGTATCTCGCTCGGCAATCCAATGAGAATTAAGTTCACACGGTACCCGCGACTTGCCAGATGCCTCGCCGCCACCATTCCGTCTCCGCCGTTTCTCCCGGTCCCGGCATACACAACGACCTCTGATTTCGGCGGGTATCTTCCTGCCACCTCATCCGAAACTGCCTTTCCTGCATTCTCCATTAGCTGAAGAGTCGAAATGCCTAGGTACTCAGAATTCCTGTCGAGTATTCGCGACTCACGAGAGTATGCCTCTCCGCTAACTCTCTGAGAGCTCATAAGTTGCCGTCGGAACCCCCTGCGTTCAATCATCTTCTTCCAATCAGTATATGGGGGTATGCCTGAACGGACCGTTGCATACGGTCTGGGCTGCTGGCGTGCTGAGTCCAATAATGGCGTATTGCAAACTCTTTTAGGTATGTTATCTTGATCTGGAATCCAAGAGGTTCCATACTTGCCGTCCGCTTTTGTCCTCATCAACGCGGAGATAGGATCGGAAGACGAGGTCTTGAAGCAGATGAAAGCGCTGCCGAACGTCAAAGAATCCTACGTTGTGTACGGTGTATACGACATTGTCGCGAAAGTCTCAGCTGACACAATGGACAAGCTGAAAGAGATCGTGACCTGGAAGATACGCAGACTCGACAAGGTACGCTCCACGCTGACAATGATCGTCGTCGAGGGAACCTAGCAGACCATACCGACATTTGGCGAATTCGCATAATCCTGCCGGGATAGTTCCGAGTGAGAATCCACCTAGGAATTGACGACACGGACTCGCTGGCAGGAGGATGCACGACTAGAATCGCAGTGGACCTAGTTCGAACGCTAGATTCGAAAGGAGCGGCCTTCCTAGACCACCCAAATCTCATCAGACTCAATCCGAATGTTCCGTGGAAGACCAGGGGAAACGGGGCCGTCTGCCTCAGAATCGAATCAGAGCTAAGCGCAGGAGAAGTCCTCGAACTTGCGGCTGAAGAGATTGAACGGAGCTCAAGGCTTGGAGATCCGGGCACAGACCCGGGCATCGTTGTCTTGCCGGACACGGTCCCTTCCCATATTGCAGAATTCAGCATAGAGGCGCTCACGCGCGTCGTGACACCTGAGGAGGCGCTGTCCGCGATCTCGAATGCTGGGGCTGAGGGACTCAGTTATGGTTCACCTCAGGGAATCATCGGTGCACTAGCAGCGATCGGAACACGATTAGATGATGACTACACTTACGAGTTGATTGCCTACCGATCAAAGGCTTCCATTGGAAAACCGAGGCTTGTCGACGCACACTCAGTTGTGCGTATGAACGAGGAGATGGGTGAGACCACGTTCAACAACGTTGATCCGGAAACCGGAAGAATCCTGATCACCCCAAGAGGGCCTGACCCAATTCTCTGCGGGGTAAGGGGGGAAAGTCCGGATGCCGTGCGCAAGGCATTCCAGATGCTTCGATTCAGAGAACCGGTCGAGGCTTGGATGATTTTCAGAACCAATCAGGGAACCGACGCGCACTTGGTAAGACACAGCAGAATATCAGAGCTTCAGGACCACTCCGCAGTCATTGTCGACGGCCTCGTAAGAGAGAAGCCTCGTACAATTTGTGGCGGTCACGTGATCTTTCTTCTTGAAGACGAAACAGGGTCAGTTCATTGTGCGGCCTACGAGCCCACAGGCAGATTCAGGGAGACTGTCAGGAAACTCGAGCCCGGAGACAGAGTGCGCGTGTCTGGCGGAATGAGAGCGGCCGACAAGGAAATCCCGAGGACTCTCAATCTGGAAAAGCTCGAAATTCTCAAACTGACCGCATGCATTACGAGTCACAATCCGATCTGCGCGGAATGTGGCAAGAGGATGAAATCAGCAGGAAAGGGGCAGGGCTATCGCTGCGAACATTGTGGAAGCCATGCAACGTCGAAGATCCAACAAGAGGTAGGTAGAGGCCTAGTGGAGGGGTTGTATGCGCCGCCTCCGAGGGCGCATCGACACTTGACAAAACCGGAAGTCCGCTATCTGAGACCACGCAAGGGGATCAGCTCACCGCCCCTCGCCCCATGGCATTTCCCGTGACGCTGATTGAGGAAGTATTCTCACAAGTGCGCGTTTGTCGTATCGGCAACCTTGCTTGAACAACGGGCCTGACATGTTCCGCAAGACTGCACGATGAACACTCGACGATGAAGAGGTCTCTCTAGATTGGTTTGGTGGAGACGTCACGGACAATTGGTATTCCCCCAGGGCCGCTTTGCGCGGTCCTGTGCGGGGGGTGGATCTTCGGTCTCCTCGTGAGACTTTCGAACCACCGATCTCAGGGTTTCCCAGGAGGCTCATATGAGCCCTGCGGGTTAAACCTGGCTACCCCACCCCGCTGTTCTGAGATCTCCGTACGTCTCCGAGCCAAGAGTCTCAGCTCCAGAAGTTAAAGGTTTTCAGGGCAAAGTGGAGAAGTCTGCGCGCGAAAATGTGAAAGGCTCAGTCGTAATGCTCAAGGATGATTCGCATACACCGTTCATCGACATTGTCACACGTCGCTGAGCCTCTCGCGCTGTCTTGATCGCGATCAAGCCGATCTTTCGCTCAGTGGGGATAGGATTTGGTGGATATGTCTCAATTGACGTCTCAAAAACCGCTTGCAAAGGTCAGTTTCCGTTACGTGGCGCCTGTTATAAGCCGTCAGAGACAGATGAAGTGCTGAATCATGTCAACTCAGGCCAAGCGGATGGCTGCAAATTAGGCGTTCCCCTATCAATTCCCACGTTGTTCACCTGCGCTTTTTCATCTGGAGGTGTACTCATTACCTCAGAGCAAGTGGTTAGACGCCCCTTCTGGAATCGTCCTCACCGTGCCGGGGTTCGCATAATCATTATCAGATGTCGGGCCACACGTGGGTTGACTGTAGATACACTTTGGCAGCTCTGTTCGAAAGGCCCGTAGTGATTAAGCCGCCTGAGGTTGTGGCAGCTCACGACTTTCTCTTGATCGGATGGATACTCCTGCTCTTGATGGGTATGCCCTGGTTGCTCGTGGTTGTAGATGCGCTCGCGGTAGGCATACTGGGATATCTCGCATACGCGCCGGCAGCAATAGTCGCGATGCTGAACACTCCCAGCACATTCGTCAACGACCTGACCGCCTACTTCGCATTCGCATTCAACTGGACCACGACGCTTGTACTAGGCACAGCAGGGTTGGCTGTCTTTCTCATTGTAATCACCGTCATTTACTTCAGTACTGTTCGCAGAACTTCTACCGGTAACTACGAGGGTGCTAGAGCTGCCTCGCTCTTCTACGGCGTAATCATGATCCTCATTTCATTGGCTTCGTTCGCAGCTTTCTTCGGATACATCTATGCTGCAAGTGCAGCTCTCCTGATCCTTCCTGCTCTCTTCTTCTTGATGGGGTACGGAAAGATGGGAGAGGTCATCGCGAGATACGGACCCATGGCGGTTCTCTCAGACGCGTCTCCAATAGAGACAGCATCTCAGGTTCCGAGTGGAGCAGCAGTTCCGGCAATGCCGATGATGGCCGCACCAGCAATGGGAATGGGCGCAGTCGCAATTCCTGCAGGCTCCGGGGGAGCTTTTCCAATGCCGCCACCGCCACCTTCACCGCAATATCAACATCTCGGAGGAGCAGTTCCACGCGTCCCACTTTGCCCCACCTGCGGACGAGAACTCTTCTACGCTTCAAACTACAAGCGATGGTACTGCCTAGTCTGTGAAAGTCACAGGTAGAGCTACCCGCACCCTAGCTCTGCCTGACACCATTTCTATAGATCGTAGTTCTTGATCTGATTCGGCGCAAGCTCTGCTTGACGGTGCCGTCTCCTGCATCGTGCAGAGAGGCTTCTCAAAACACGCAAGAAAAAGACGAGGGACGTGGGAATTCGAGTCTACTTCTCGAGTAGGCTTGAGAAGAAGTCGTGGTGTTCTTCTTCTTCCTCTTCGATATCTTCGAAAATCTCTCGGGTGGCGACGTCGCCTTCCTTCTGCGCTATCTCCATAATCTCCTTGTACATGCTGATTGCTTCGAGCTCAGCCTTGACATCGAAGTTGAGCATCTCTTCGAGCTTGTCACCCACGCTAATCATGCTCGGTTTGGTTGTTGGTTTTCCTCCCAGGTACCAGAGTCGGTCAGCGATCTTCTCTGCGTGCTTCATCTCCGCAACAGCGGTCTCTTTGAATCCCTCGGTGACCGCGTAGTGTTCAACGCCTTTCCACTGAACATGCTGCCACATGTACTGGATAGAAACTTGTAGCTCCCTAGCGATCGCTTGATTCAACATATCCAGAAGCTTTGCACTTGCCATAACATATCGGACCTCGAAAAGGATCACCCCTGATCGTCAATATAACTGCTGTGCATTACCTGCCGTTAGGAGAATAGAAGCAGAATCAAGAAAAGGGGAGAGTCCGTCTGTGGCAAGCCGAGAACGCCTCTGGATGCGTAGTCGATTGCTGTTCTAGTACGGCTCAACGAAGAGTTCGAAGAAGGCCTTATCGTGCTGACACACTGGACACTTCTCTGGGGCGTCCTTTCCTTCGTAGATGTGGCCGCAGTTGCGGCACTTCCACTTGACGACAGTGGGCCGCTTGAACACTTGACCTGCTTCTAGATTGCTGAGCAGCTTTAAGTATCTGCGCTCGTGGTGTGTCTCAACAGATGCCACACGACGGAACAAGCCGGCAATATCCTTGAAGCCCTCCTTCTCAGCCACATCGCCAAAGCCAGGATACAGGGTCGTCCATTCCAACTTCTCGCCGGCAGCAGCTGCCTTCAAGTTCTGTGCAGTAGTTCCTATGATGCCTGCCGGGTATGAGGCGGTGATCTGGGCGTCTCCACCCTGCAGACGGCTGAAGAAGAGTTGTGCGTGTTCCTTCTCGTTGTCAGCTGTCTCGGCGAAGATCGCTGAAATCTGTTCCATGCCTTCCTTCTTGGCCGCGCTGGCGAAGTACGTGTAGCGATTTCTTGCTTGTGATTCTCCAGCGAAGGCTGCGAGGAGGTTCTTCTCAGTTTGGCTTCCTTTCAGCTCCATCTTGAACATCTCTCGCATAGACTGTGTTTGTTAAGCTACTAGGCCCGTGCTTTGAGTGCGGCCTCAAGTCTCTTGTTCACTACGTTCCAGTTGACGTTTTCAAAGAAGGCGTCGATGTACGGGGGCCTCTTCGGTCCTTGGTCAGTGTAGTACGCGTGCTCGTAGACATCAAGAACCAACAGCGGAACGGCGTTGAGTAGGCCGTACACGTTGTGGGCGTCAAGTCCGTTGTTGATGAGCTTGCCACTCGTCAGGTCACAGACCAGTACCGCCCATCCTCGAAGGGCAATACCGCAAGCCTTGAAGTCCTCTTTCCACTTGTCGAAGGAGCCGAAGTTCTTGTTGACATGCTCCGTCAGCTTTGCGCTTGGAGCGCTACCTTGTCCACCCTTGATGTTCTCGAAATAGAGTTCGTGCAGAACTACGCCCATGTAGTTGAAGCTCTCCTCGACCTTTAGAGCTCTATAGTCACTGAAGTTCTGATTCGCCTTGCTTCGGTCCACGGTCTGCATCTTGTCCCAGACCTCGTTGATCTTTGTGACGTACCCTTTGTAATGGGTCTCAAAGTGGTACTCAAGTTGCTGGTCAGAGATACCCTTCAATCCTTTGGGTTTGAGTTCGTTCCTAGGATTGACCTTTGCAGACAAACTGATTCATCCCAATAGCTAGTCGATGATTGAGAGGTAAAAGGATTGTTAGTCAGCATTTCAGTTCTGGGGCAGCGGAGAGAGTGGGGAATGATACGATACGTGTGGGAAGTCACCCACTTGAAGGTCGTGTCCGCCCAACGCTAATATCCGAGTTGTGGCCTACCTGACTGCGTAGTTCTGAGAGATCCGACATGAGTTCTGCCAAATGTGAAAAATGCGGGCATCCAATCGAGGGTTGCAAATGCACTTGCCCATACTGTGGCGAAACTCATCAATGCCAATGTTGCATCGGCCCCGCGCGAGCCACGGGCGGCTAGATCACACCGACTGAATGTCATGGGAATCATTGGACGAAGGTTCCGAATTTGGTCGTGAAGAACAGTTTCGCTTGGATGGTTGGAGGAGCACAGGGAAGCGGGGTCGATTCGGGAGCCAATATCTTCGCACGGGCCTGCTGCTATGCTGGGCTCTATGTCTTCGGTAACAGGGAGTATCATTCCAACATCAAGGGACTCCACAGCTACTTCCAGATTCGAGTCGCGGAACATCCTGTCTACTGCCACCGAAGTTACGTTGATTTGCTGGCGACCTTCGACGCGGAGACTCTGGTGAGACATCGTCGCGAAGTGAAGGCGAAGGGCGGGATAATCTACGATCCAAGCTATGACGCCACCGGAATACAGGAGATACCAACTTTCCCGAGGGAGTTTGTGGATGAATCGGTAGCTTGGCTCAAGGGGAGAGGTTTTGGAGCGACTATTGCAGACCTGTTGGAAGATGCGAGGAAGGATGGGATTCAAACCTACCCGATACCGTACATGGATCTCCTCAAGCAGGTTGCCGCCGAGATTGGTGAACCGAAGATCAGCAAAGTCGCCAGAGTAACGAACGTACTGGTACTAGGCGTCTCATTCGCCATACTCGACGCTGACATCGGGCTTCTGACGAAGGCGATCCAATCGATCTTTGGCCCAAAGCGCAGCGTGGCCGACATGAACATCTTGGCTGCCCAGACCGCCTACGACTACGCCAAGAAGAATCTCGCCAAAGGTTTCGGCGTGAAACTGGAGAGCGTGGAGGCCAAGGAGAACAGGATCTTCTTGATGGGTAATCAGGCAGTTGCTCTCGGAAAACTGGCTGGAGGCTGCAGGATGCAGACATACTACCCGATCACGCCAGCGGCAGATGAAAGCGAATATCTCGAGGCGAATGAGAAGCTGGACTTGAGCACTCCAGGCACGGCGAAGAGTCCTGAAGCTGGCGAGCGATCGCAAATGAAAGAGGGCGGCTCGATCCTCGTCATGCAGACAGAGGATGAGATCGCGGCGATCAACATGGCCTCAGGCGCGGTGCTCACAGGCGCTAGAGCAGCAACCTCCACCTCTGGTCCAGGCTTCTCACTTATGGCTGAGGGTCTGGGATGGGCAGGAATGAACGAAGTCCCAGTAGTCATAACATACTACCAAAGAGGCGCGCCCGCAACCGGACTCCCCACAAGACATGGACAAGACGACTTGAGATTCGCAATTCATGCCGCCCACGGAGAGTTCCCTAGAATTGTCTTGACCTCCGGCGATATTCAGGAGGCCTTCTACGATGCCGCACTCGCGTTCAACTACGCAGAACGATTCCAAATGCCGGTCATCCATCTGCTTGACAAAGCCCTCGCAAACAGCAGCAACACGTACCCCGTCTTCGACACATCCGGCATTAAGATTGAGAGAGGCCAACTTCTTGACCCTGATGATCTGCAGAAACTCCTGCGAGACCAAGGCCAGTACAAGCGTTTTCAGCTGACGGAGTCAGGGATCTCGGCAAGGATCCCGCTGGGAACCGCGGGAACCGTGTTTTGGAACACCGGTGACGAACGCGACGAAAAAGGGCACATCACCGAGCACCCAACAACCAGAACAAAGATGATGGAAAAACGCATGAAGAAACTCGAGCTAGTCGAAAAAGAAGTTCCCGCCTCAGAGAAATACAACCTATATGGTGAAGAAGACGACGCTCCCATAGTCGTCAGCTGGGGCTCATCGAAAGGTGCAATTCTGGAGGCAAAGGAGATCCTTGAGGTCGAGGGAATCAAGATTAACTTCCTACAGGCTCGCATGATTCACCCGTTCCCTACGGCAGATTTCTCAGAGTTGCTCAATAGAGCGAAGAGAATCATTGATGTTGAGATGAACTACTCCGGTCAGCTGGCTGGAATAGTACGAGAGAAGACAGGGATAGTAATAGAGGATCTGATCCTGAAGTACAACGGTAGGCCGATGACCTCCGACGAAGTCTATCTTGCCATCAAGAATGCTCTTGCGGGCAAAGCCCCGAAGAGGCAGGTGTTGACTCATGGCGATTAAAGCATCTGACTACAGATCAGACGTGCACAACGACTGGTGCGCCGGCTGCGGCAACTTCGGGATACTGTCAGCACTGCAGATGGCGCTCGCAGAGCTGCAACTGCAACCACACCAGGTGGCAATCTTCTCAGGCATAGGCTGTTCCGGTAAAACCCCGCACTTCGTAAACGCAAATGGCATTCACACTCTGCACGGTAGAGCGGTTCCATTCGCCACGGGAGCCAAGCTTGCGAATCCTCAGCTTGAGGTCATTATCACGGGAGGAGACGGCGACGGCCTTGGGATCGGCTTGGGCCACTTCATCAGTGCCGGAAGACGCAACATCGACATGACCTACCTGATCCACGATAACGGCGTCTACGGACTCACGAAAGGGCAGGCATCGCCGACCCTCCAATTGGGATTGCAGACGAAAGCGCTGCCCTTTCCAAACATGACGGGAGCGGTCAACCCAATCGCTCTTGCTTTGACTGCGGGATACACCTTCGTCTCAAGAGGATACTCGTATGATGTCCGACATCTGAAGGAGTTGATGAAGAAAGCCATCACTCACAAAGGCTTAGCGCTTGTGGATATACTCCAGCCTTGCCCGACATACAATGACATCAACACGAAGGAATGGTATTCGGGGGAAGATCGCCCGGATCCGAAGACTGGGAAGCCTGTACCGCGGTACTACGTGTTGGAGGAGACAGGCTACGACCCAGTCGTCCATACTCCAGACGAGGGCGTGAAGAAGATTGACCAAGCGACTGCAAAGTCGAGGGAGTGGGGTGACAGAATTCCTGTAGGCGTCTTCTACCAGAACGAACTCATGCCAACCTATGAAGATCGGATCAGTCAAAGACTAAGCGACTACAGGATCAAACCACCTGCCAAGCAGACGATCAGCACAGACAAAGGACGGTCGATAATCAATCTGGGGAAGATGTTTGAAGACTTGCGAGTCACCTAACCTCTTTAGCTAACTCACGGATTGCACACAATGGGGAGATGCGCCACGACCGCGGAGAATGAATATGTCGTCGACGGCAACGCGCTCAACAAACTACTCGACACATATCAGCTTGATGCGCGAATGCTTCCCGGACAGGTCTTCGACATCGTCGAGAAGAAACTGATCAAAGGATTGCTAGATGAAATAGAGAGCGTCAGAGCTCAAACTGTCCGATTTGTGAACCTTGAGGCAATCCCATCTGGACCCCACAGGGATTTCTCACATGCGCTCTGTGGCGGGCTGGCCGAACTCATAGACTCGCTAGTTGAGAAGAAGATCGTAGTGACGGGAACGATCGGTGATGCAAGTGGTCTTCCGTGGAACTTGAGATCTCGGATTGACAAGAGCTTCAAAGGCTACACACCACTCGATAATCCGGCTGGAGATTCCTAGGCCAGCTTACATGAAGAGGAGCGATGGGTCCAGAGAACTCTGTCAGGCCGGTTTCAATACATCTCTTTGACAAAGCCAAAGCGTTGGTTTTTGGCTGTCAATCGTATGAAATTCTGAAGACGTTTGTGGAACTGTTGCGCTCCTCTTTTCCTAGCATGCTCGATGTAGGCGATGCGGATTCTTTTGTAACTCGTCGGGAGACGTTGAAAATTGTACCATGCCTGTTCATCCTTTTTGAGGGCTTCCAGGATATCTCTTGGTATGATGAATTCTTCCTCGGCTGCTGGATCAAAAACGTGGGCTACTGCTGCAAGCCCTGCTTTGGTCATCTTCTTCTTTGCAATGAGCTGGCGGATGCGTTCTCTATTCATCTGGGAGAGTTTGCTTGTTGGTTTCCTAGGAGAAAATCTCTGAGCAAAACGCTCGTCATCTATGCGTCTGACAATGCTGTCGATCCAGCCATAACAGAGGGCCTCTTCGACCGCATCGTTGTATGAAATCCTAGGCTCGCCGGACGACTTTCTGCAATATATCAGCCAAATCTCGTTCTCTTTACCGTGATTATTAGCAAGCCACGAACGCCATGCCTTTCTCTCAGTCACATAGAGTGTTCTACCTAGTCGGATCCTCATTTGTTGGTCTTCCACTGACTTCATTGATTCACGCTCAGAGTTGGGAGTTCTTCTTGATTTCCATACTGTGAATATGCAGGTGCATTCACTTGAATTTCCCTAGCATCTTCTCAGCGGCGTTTCAAGCGGGATAGCTAGGCCCGGCTGTGGGTGTGCCATAAGAGCATCTTGTCTTAGACGCTAGGAGGCCATCCTCCACAAACTGACAGTTGAGACATGAACCAGAAACGAAACCACTCATCAGGTTCAGCACGCACGAGAATTCGAGGGTTCAAATT
>CAZRNA010000049.1:0-13928 GCA_964601325.1 uncultured Candidatus Bathyarchaeia archaeon | reverse complement strand
TCGGTTCCGATGGTGATGTTCTTCACGTGAAGCTTGCCTTCGAAGAATCGTCTTCTGCACACTTCGACGACGTCAACGGCTGCTGATATGGCTCGCCCTCTCGCTTTGATTGTGACCTCATTGCTGCCACTGGTGAAATGTATCACGATCGCTGTAACATACGCCATGATAGGCTTCTGTCCAATGAAAACTGTGTTGGAGGGGATTCCACTCTGCCGGGTAGGTAGGCTTGGTTCAACTTTCTGTTGTTCCGTCATGTTCTGTTCACCTCTTCTCAGTGCCAGTTTGCTGCATTAATTGGTTCTCGATGACTTGAAGCCTACCATTTGTGCCAACGCTCACTTGCAGTTCGCCTCTAAAGGTTCTCACTCGTCCGTTCTCGATTTGAACTGTGTCACCAATCCAGACTCTATCTATCTGGGCGTTCCACAGCGGTAACCTCATGGACCCGGTGCCATCAGAGATTGTTGCGATCGATAGAGCGAGGGGATCGCCGGACCTCGAGAAGACGTACCTCGGATCTGATTTCCGAACGACCCTCGCTATCAGATTGACCCATTTGACTCCAGCATCTATGTCTTTGATTTGGACGTTCGTCGTTTCCAACGTTCGCATTTTGTTAGGTGAAGTGAATTCTATGAATGGGAAAGCTGCGAGGTCCACTTCCGGGAGATACTTCAAGAGCTTCTGACTAAGGTGTAGCTGCGCGATCACCTTTTGATCTTGCGTAACAAGAAAGATGCCGCCACTGTTTGTTCTTTGGCGGAGTTGGATCGATATGCCATTGTGCGATGATCTTTCATGAGTCCACGCGTCTGGAAAACACATGAGAAATTTTTGTGTGTCCAATCCGTATTTGTTTGAGAGCCTAATCAAATACCATAGACGGCCCATTTCGGGCGCAGATTGCCTTTGGCCGCGTGGTCTCCCCCGCCCATGTTGCAACATGTCTCTTGGAAGGCCTTTCAGCAAGATTGCCATGTAGAGGCGCATGGGTTCCGTTGCTCTTTAAGACCCTTAATCGAGGGCCCGATCTTGGGATCCACCGTATGGAGGAAGCAGCGGCTCATCCACTATCGTGTACGCCACATGGTGTTCCGCTAGAACCTTGCTAGGCCGCTCGCTCGCGAATTATTGCGACTCCGACGTACGAGAGCGTGCCTCGAAGGAGTATGAGAAAGGCGGAACCGTGATGAAAAATACGAAAAAATACGTCGATAGTCTTATGCGAATGCATATGCGACACTGGGACACATCGGGGGGTGAATAGCGGGTGGGTAAGGTAGGAGAGATCACACTAGAGCTCGACAAGGACGCCAAGAAGAACGCGAAAGAGAGCCTGAACAGCTTGTTTTCCTACGTAAGCAAAGGAAAGAACGAGATCACAATCCTTGAAGACGCAAAGAAGGCCGCCAAAGTCAAGGTCACCATTGAAACCGTGTAACGGTTCATACAGCACACCGACCCCTCTCTCTTCCCTTTCTTGTTCACGATTCAAGCGGAGTGCCTGAGCCCGGATGTTATAAATGCTGAAAAGCCACTGTGACGTTGAACGAGCCCAAGGGTCCTGGCTATAGATGCGTAAGAGATCAGAGGTTTCCTGTTTCAGCACGGACACCGTTTGGTGGTACAACGTGGTCGAGAAGCATTCAGCTGAGTCGATGGCAGAACTTGTCGAAAATTGGCTGGACAATCCCGTTTCAAGAAGTGTTCTGAAGTTCTGTACAGCCCAGACACGTGTGGACGGCGAGTAGAACTCGCACTGAGAAAATACGCTGGCGAGAATGTCAAACTCTGTGTGAAATGCTCGACTGCGTATCGCATGATTGCTCGAATATTGAATTCGATACTGAGGAGGGGTCACTTTGACAGGGGTCGCATTCAGGTACACCTAAGGGATCCCATGTGGCGGAAAGGACTTGCGTCGGTCCTCGAAGGCATCGCCGAGTACGGAATCAGCCGACCCTTCACTGGCTTCTCTCCGTTCTTGGTCGTCTGGAACGTGACCAGAGGCTGCAACCTCAGCTGCGTTCACTGCTACGAGAGCGCCCGGACCAGAGCCCCCGACGAGCTTGACACCGACGGAGCAAAGCTTGCTGTGAGGAAGCTGGCTGACGCCGGTGTCGCATACATTGCATTCTCGGGCGGTGAGCCCCTCATGCGCGCCGACCTATTCGAAATCATAGATGAAGTCAGACGGAACGAGATGGCGTTCTCGATCGCCACAAATGCGACGCTAGTAACTCCTCAGATCTCCAAGCGACTCAGAGACCTGGACTGCGCGTTTGTGCAAGCCTCATTGGACGGCGCAACCGCACAAACCCACGATACGTTCCGCGGAACCAAGTGTTTTGATCGAACTGTGGCTGGCATACGTAACCTAGTTGCCGCAGGTATACAGGTTGGGGTCGCAACGACAGTGACCAAACGGAACTTGCACCAAGTGCCGGAGATCATCGACAAGGCAGAGGAGCTTGGAGCGATGCTGTTCATGAATTACAACTTCATCCCAACCGGTCGGGGTGCCGCGTTGAAGCACGCGGACCTTACCCCGGCTGAGCGTGAGCAACTGCTTACTTGGATGGCATCCGAAATAGGAAAGAGAAAACTGAACCTTCTGTCAACAGCGTGCCAGTACAGCCGTATCTGCGCTGGCGCTGGCAGGCTCAGCCTCACGCATTTCGACGTGTTCGGTCAGAACGATGAGATTACCAAGTCAGCGCAGTTCCTAGCAGAGTTCGTGGGAGGTTGTGGAACTTCTAGGCTCTACTGCGCGCTCGAACCGAACGGCGACGTGGAGCCATGCGTCTTCATCCCGATCGTCCTGGGCAACATACTCCGCGATGACTTTCTAGACCTATGGCACAATCATCCAGTGTTCAAGACGATCCGTAAACGTGAGAACTTCAAAGGATACTGCGGCGTATGCGAGCACAGGAACATCTGCGGCGGCTGCCGGGCTCGGGCGTACGGATACTTCGGCGAACTCATGGAGTCGGACCCAGGATGCATCCTTAACGAGCAGGCTTGGGAGTCCGTCGTTCGGCAGGAGATCAAGCCACTCCAAGTCAAAGCTTAACCATCACGGTACCCTTTCCCAATCATCTGTGACCCAGGAAGCGTCACGTTTATCGTCTGCAAGGAACCGCTCCACGGCAGGCAACAGGCTGCGGGCTGGGATGGATCCTACGGACGGATATACGTCTATGTCGATCCAAGATGCCCGAGGATAACTTTCGGCGAGCCGACACACTACCTGATCAATAGGGTCTCGCCAGAATTTGTCGAGATAGCGATCGGAAAGACGAAAAACCAGCTGTACACAACACGGACCCGTCTGAGTCGTAACGGCGCAACCAGCCTGTGCAGGAGGTGGCCGGGAAGAGGCACGCATTTCCACGTACTGGCGAACCGATAACTCCGATGTCCTCCATATTCGCGTGGACAGGAGAGTGAGGAAGGAGGACATCAAGGTCCGATTCATCGAGCCTGACAGAATTGAGGTAGAGGTGCAGCGGAGGCCTGCCGGCGAAGAGGTCCCGGTCGAATAGCGTAAGACGTGATCCAAGCCGCCCTAGGTTTCCTCGAATGGATGGAGCTCAGCATGAGGCTTAGCCAGCTCTACAAGACACCTCGCGGTGAACACGAATGGGGGGTGGTCGGAGGACCGGAGAGATGGCTTGGTACCGTCCTGAGTGTGGAACGGAGTTCCCTGAGTATCAGCCGATTTGTCCATTCTGCAACGTCAGGTTAAGAAGATCCAAGAGAGCCCTCTTGGCAAGTTAAGGTTCACATCCAGAATGTTGTGGCTACAGGAGATTTGAATCAGGCTCTAGAGTTGGAGTCCATTCTGAGAGTGGCGCCCGAGGCGAAGTATGAGCCTGAGAAGTTTCTAGGCCTCGTCTACCGGCTGAGGAAACCCAAGATGGCGACGCTCCTGTTCAGCTCAGGGAAGATGGTCTGCACTGGCGCCAAGTCTGAAGCATCAGCGATGACCGCGATCACAAGTCGCCGACGAGCTCAAAGCCAATGGGATAGTGATCGGGGAGAAGCCGAAGGTCAGGATAGAGAATATTGTGGCTTCAGTCGATCTAGGCGGCATCATCAGCTTAGAGGATGTAGCAGCGCGTCTGACTAAGACGATGTATGAGCCGGAGCAATTCCCCGGCCTTGTCTATAGGATGGGCGAACCGAACGTTGTGATCCTGATCTTTGCCAGCGGAAAACTCGTCATAGCAGGCGCCAAGAGGGAGGCCGAGCTCTGGCTCGCCGCCGAGAAGCTGAAAGAGACACTCGACAAGAACGGACTCATATCATACGATGAACCTCCACGCAGCGGAGATCCCATCGCGCCCATTGCCGCTGTGAACTCATCTGGCTGAGGTAGGTGGAAAATGTCCCGATCGCCTTAACGCCCAGCTCAGAACCCTCCCCAACAGCAATACCTGCTCCATGACCTGCGGCGAAAGCGATCCTCCTCTCATGCTCACTGAGCTTGAATAGGTTGGCAATCTGACTTCCTATCCCAGCGCCCATTTGAGCAATCGGGCCTTCGCGGCCTGACGTTCCCCCCGAGCCAATTGTAATGGCCGAGGTCAGAAGCTTGACGAATGGCGCACGGAGCCTGATCAGACCACTGCTTCGGTGGAAAGCCCCTATAGCAGCATCCGTCCCGACTCCTCTCGCTTCAGGGGCCAGAAAGATGCTCATGAAGAAACCAATTCCGTTCACGAGCGCTAGCGTGGCAAGACCGGCAACCGCTCCGATCATGATTGACAGCAGCGTCCACTTTCTTAAGTAGACGAAGCCGCTTCGTATCTCAGAACTGCGAATGGAGATCACCCAGTTCAACGGTTTTCCGGCCACGCGTAAGGTTTCCCCGAAGAAAAGGATGAGAGAGGCAAAAGCCTTTCTCGGCTCCAACGCACGGGGACGCTCTTAGCAAAGCAGCGTGTGCACCTCAACAACATGTGTCCTGAGGACCCAGTAAGGAGGAGCATGCTGCTTGTCCAGCTGCAGTCAAACTGAAATTGCTGGCCTTGTTGTTCTTGGGATCCTTTCTCTAGCGGCGTACAAGAACGCGCTACCGTGTACTTCAGCATTTCTCACTTGAGCGAAATGATTTGAAAGTAGCGGCATTACGCGCTCCACGTTTGTCATACTATCTTGCTCATAGATGCCGTAGAACAGTTCGGCGACAAAATCGGAGAACTAGGAGGTAGTGGGGGCGGTTAGGTGACAATTCACGTTTTGGACCAACGAAATCTCTGCGGACAGACACCACACCAAGTGCCAGAGTTGCGGAATCAATCTGAAGAAGGTTTGCTCCTTTGAATACCCTGCGGAACAGGAAGCCTATTCCGGCGATATATACTCCATGCCATATTTCCATGAGTTCTACCTAAGGTTGTTTCCAGAGTTTGTTCGCAGAACCCCTGACGATCGCGGTTTTCTACCAACCCTGGTTGCTCCAGATATGCCTCTGTTCCGGAATCCTCTGTAAAGAACATCCACATCTACCACAGGATCATGCGGCTGCACATATCTTGATTATCATTGCCACAGGTGGCAGTTTTGATAGATAACGCGTCGAGAAAGACTCCAAGGATACCTACGCAAGTACAAGAAGCAAAGCAGGCATCTTGGAGTTCACGGAGTTCTGCAGTGGAAACGCGCATGGCGCGATCCGCCTCATATGAATGCTGAAGAATTCACGTTGCTCAAGAGCCTCGGCTATCAAGTCGCAATAGACGCCGAGTAACTTCCACAACCAATTCTTCGTAGCATACGGCCGCCGAGCACCATAGGCAAGATCGAAGCGTTCCACAAAGATCGCCGCTGAGACGATGAGCTGTTCGGCACAAGTCCTATGTAGTCGCATCGGCTTCAACGTGATCCGAGGTGAGGTAGGTGGCGGAAGTGCGGCAGTTTGCGCTCATGGATGTGGCGACGAAGAGGCTGACGCGCTTCGGAGCAGAGGACCTAGAAAGGAAATTGGCCGACGTAGTCGTCCTCCTCGAGAAGCATGCCGAGAAGCTGAAGGAGGTTGACGGATACACCCTCGACGGCTTCGAGGTGACGATCGCTTTGAAAAGTGGCGTCGTGGTCTTCTCGGCTGAGGGAGGACTGAAACTGTCCTACAAGAAGAAGGCTCAGTGAAGGCCCCAGCGATGCTGCGAGCAGAACGTGAAGCGCTTCCTCCCCGTGCTTGTCCAACGTCGACTTCAACGTGAAGGTGTGAGGGCGACAGGGATAAGTGCGTTCGGGCACGCGAGCCACATCTGGCAGTGCGGTATGATTGCGGCTGAGACTCTGCTTGAGCCAAAGTTCTTGCTTTCAGTCACGGCCACAGAATGCCTCCTTCTAGGCAAAGATTATCGGGACTTGCTGGGCTGGGAGGTAAGAGAAAAGGTTGCGCACAAAGCGTTCATCAACATAGAGAACGTCGTCGCGACGGCCACACTGAATCAGAAGATAGACCTCAACTCGATTGTCCAGCTCTTTCCTGGCGTCGAATATAGGCCTGAGCGGTTCCCCGGGCTTGTATACCGGCTGAAGAAGCCGAAGACAGCGACACTGATCTTCAGCTCTGGGAAGATGGTCTGCACCGGAGCGAAGTCCGAGAGGCAAGCAAGGAAAGCAGTCACTAAGGTTGTTGACGAACTCAAGAGGAACGGCATAGTCATCCTTGCAAAGCCGGAAATCCAAGTCCAGAACATAGTAGCCTCAGCTGGGCTGGGAGGCCAAATCGACCTAGAAAAGACAACGTATTCGCTGAAGAGGACGATGTACGAGCCTGAACAGTTCCCAGGCCTTATCTACAGAATGGACGACCCCAAGGTGGTCATACTAATCTTTGCGAGCGGAAAGCTAGTGTGTACAGGCGCCAAGAAAGAGGCGGAAGTACCTAGGGCCGTCAGAAAATTGCAGGAAACGCTCGAAGAGAAGGGACTGATAACCTACCAGTAATCCCAAGCCCGGTCAGGCGAATTAACACCGCTCAGATGGTACCGCGAGGGAACCACGGTGAGCTCGCGACGGTTGAGAATATCCACGAAGGCAAATGCGACTATCACTCAGGCGCCTCCCTGTCGGCGTAGGATGGAACCAAAACTGCCTAAACAGGGGTTTCCAACAACCCACCGTTGGCAGTGACCATATACTGAACTCTCAAATGGCCGCTAACGCCTGTATGCTGTTCGAGGTAAGTCTCTGTGAGCAAGCGGAATGCGTTGACTGAGCCAAGCATCATTGTTGATGACGTGCTTTCCATGTTGACTGGACACCCGAGGGGCACCCTTGTGAGTTTCACTGAGATCACAAAGAGCGTCCACGACTACATCAAGACGAACGGCCTACGGCAGAGATTCTGTCCCCATTGCAATGCGCCATTGACCCCTCTAGAGCCAATGCAGGCTACGATACCCGGTTAGGAATGTGAAGTATTGGTGGCGAGCCTGGCTCAAACTAGGGCGAATGATGATCATTGCAGGACTCCCCTCGAAGCTTACCTCGCCGGCTTCGAGTTCGAGTTCGGGTAGGTAGCGTGCTCTTAGGGAATGGTCGGCGCGGTAGTTGCGTTTGGTTTCCAGCCTGAGGCCGCCGTGGGCAACGGGGGCGCATGCAACGCGGGCTTGCTTGCTCGCGGATAGCGGGACGCGTCTCAGCTCGTCCTTTGTGGGGACGCGTTCGTCTCTGACGGTTGGTGTCTCGTGGGCGCCTCTGATCTTGACCTTACGCTTCAGCTCGATGACGTTTTGGGCGAGCCAAGACTTCACGACCTCGATCGTGTTGTGGATTTAGCTGCCCACATGCTTCCCCCAGGCCACGAAGACGTAGTCCATGAGGAGGCTCTCTAACGCCGTAGGTCGCTTCGAGCCGAAAGGAAGGTACTGCGTCCTCGCAGAGCGCTTTTTCGGCGCGGCCAATAAGAATTGGCACGTCGGAGGATGAAAGCGGCCGGAAGCTTCTCAGCGACGGGAATGTAGCACACCGGTATGCAAACCTTGGAGAAGGTAGCGAGATCACCGCCGACACTTACCTACGTCGGCTGAACAGGTTCTGCGAAGGGTTCCACACCGCACCGGAGCGCGTCGCGAAAATCTATGCTAAAGCCGCATACGGTCTGCTGTTTGACGCTGTAACATACTCCACCTCACAAGTGCCGACAGGCTCCATGATCAAGGGATACATCAAGGTAACCCGAAGCTGGCTGCCAGGCAACGATATCGTCATCACGAAGACCGTCAAGGGTGCAAGGAGCAGCCCCTCACTAGCACACGGCTTGAGGATAGGTGATCACGCCACAATACGTCAAGACCCTTCAAGAATTCGCGAATTGCCGCCATCTTGAAAGATTGAACAACTCCTCTAGCTCGAAGATAATCTGGGAGAGTTGCAAGCCAGTATATATCGGGCCGTATCTGAATTAGTCGAATCTAATGATGGTGTGGTGTGACTTTTGAGAATTGTTGAGGCATTCTCGGAATTAGGCCAGCTTGAGGTGGGGAGTGGCGAGGCAGCATTCGTGTTCTACAAGAGCTCAGCCTTGGCCGTGAAGACCCGTAACCACAGATTCCTCATAGACCCCGCGAACTACTTCAGCCTTGAACACGTCAACTCGTTAGGTGAGCTTGACGCTGTCTTTGTCACTCATGGGCACTATGACCATTTCGATCCTAGCGGCACCGTAAAGATGCAGGAGACAACCCGCGCCGTCATAATGTGCAATCTAGGCGCTTACGCCCAGCTGAAAGGTAAAGTTGCACCGGAGAAGCTCGTGTTGTTGGAGCCTGATAAGACCGCTGAGGTGACAGGTGCCAAAGTAACGGCGATCGAGGCAGTCCATCCTGGCAAGAAACCCATCATGTTCATTGTACAGGTCGATGAGATCTCGCTCTTCCACGGGTCGGACTCCGGGTACACAAGCGCCATAGAGAGGTATGGAGGTAGAGCGAGGGTTGCGTTCGTCCCTGTCGGAAGGCCCTCACCAACCGCCTCCGTTGCAGACGCCGTCAAGATAGTCAAGGCTCTAGGATGTAGCACCGCTGTGTCGATACACGGCTCCGAAAGGGAAGCATCAGGCTTCCGAGAAAGGCTTCAGAAGGAGTCGCCTAACGTCCGGGCGATAGTGCCCGAGTCTCTCAAGATATACAAGGTATGATAATGCACTTCCCAGTCGTTCACTGAGGCTGCGGATGTGCCTCAACGTGTCTTCTGTGAGACATGCGGTGCCACCCTCTACGATGGACCCGAACTCGAATCAGCCTCGGAGATAGTTCTACGATACAATGGGACCTGCCCGAACTGCTAGAAGAGCCTCTCATACGAGCCGGACAAAGTAAAGATACTCCCCTATGATGAATATCTGACTCGCTTGAAGGCCGGACGGAAGTAGGGTTTCTGGGAATCGGCAGTCGTCAGAACGGTTCGGCCCGTGCACCGCAACGATGGACTCTTACCGGTCCGTAACATTGGCAGGGTTCTTCACCTTGCGCGAGCATGATAACGGCAAGGTCTGTAATCAAGTGTTCACCAACGGTCTGTGTGCACGGTCTCCGCCATCGACTTTCTCGGCGGCGCTTCGATTGAACCTTCAAAGTATCCAAGAGTAACCAGTGCCTGTGGTTCGACATGCCTGGGAATTCCGAGAGTCTCTCTTACAGATTCTTGACTGAAGAGAGGCGCGCACATCCAACATGAGCCGAGCCTCAGTTCATGCGCGGCCAAAAGGCAGCCCGCTTGAATCGTGAACCTTTTCGTCCAATATGTGAAGGATCGAACGGAAGGCCTCGATGACTACTTTCCGTGTCGCAGGATGCATTGTCGCTTCGAGCATGTGAAGGGTTGGCTCAGCTACTATATCCTCAGCTTCAACCTCTTCAAGCGTCGAGACGCGGTAGACCGATCACCGATTCTTCAGCTAAGCCAAATCATACGAGGACCAAGATCCACCTTAAGGTAACAGAGCCGCCACATCCACGGAAGCCCCGATCAGACCTGCGCCTTTCCACAGCTATCGCAGAAAACCTTTCCAAGTGCAAGTTCTGCGGCACAGAACTTGCATCGGACGTCCGCACTGGTCGGCATGGTAGTAATTGGCTTGGAGCTGTCGTATCGTCTTGCCACGAACACCGCAGTCTCAGTGAGCACTAGCATTGGCAGGAAAAGCATGAGGTCCGCGAGAGGTCCCCCGTCTGGGGTTACAATAGCCGTGATTATGTACATGGCCGGGTAGACGTACTTCCGGTTCTTGCGGATCATCGATGTCTGTAGAATACCGAATCTGACGAGAAGGACGAAGAACACGGGCCATGTGAAAATGAGCCCGCTGATAATCGTTGAGACGAACACCATGTTGTAGAAATCCATTATCGACACTACCTGCTCTGCGCCGACGGCTGTGAAGAACGGGAAAAGCGCCCAGACCATGAATGGTGTCAGAATTAGGTACCCAAAGGTGGCCCCGATCAGGAACAGCACTGTGAAGGACAGCACGAACGGGTAGACTGCTCTTCGCTCCTGCGGGTACAACGCCGGGTCAATGAATCGGTATATCTCGTATGAAAGCACGGGAATCGTCACGGCAAATCCGAACACGAATGATGCCATGAGATAGAGTTCTAGGGGAGCGGTCAATTCGTAGCCGATAAGTTTCACGTTCGGCGGCAGCACTTGCGCCCTTATCTGCCTAAGAATCAGCCCCACGAGAGGGTCGTAGAATTGGAAAGGGTTGCTGAGGAAGTCCAAGTTAGAGGGGAGCACCATGAACAGAATCGTGCTGATTGCAAGAACGTACAGCACACTCTTTAGGCGCTTGGCCAGTTCATTTACGTGATCCCAGAAGGGCATCACTGCGCCGCTTGCATTCTTGTCCTCTTGCGTACTTTCGCTCCTCCCCTAGAGACGCGCCGAAATTCTTAGGGAGAGGGATAAATGGACTATGGAGCACACTAGCTGAAGGCAGCTCTGGCGCGGCTCGATTATGCCGAGGGTTTCGCTTTTGCCGCGATCTCGTCTGAGATCTGTGCTCTAGTCTTTCCCTCGGTCGAGATACCGAGTTTCTTAGCGGTTTCGATCAGAGGATTTGTTTCTGGAGAGGGCGTCGAGGTCAGCAGCGTCGGATTCGACGCTTCCTTGTAGGCCTTCTCGATCTCTTTTCGCGCCAATCCTATGGACCTGGCGAATTCGGGTAGCTTCTGCGGTCCCCACACAAACAGTATGACGATGATTGCCAACACGATGAGCCATTCGTACCCTACGATTGCCAACTTGTTCGCCAAATCATGCTGGATCCGACTCGCGCTTAAAGGCCTGTCGATTCCCCTTCGCAACCTGGCACGTTCGCTGAGGAGACCGTTCTCTCACCTAGGGCCTCAATGGCGCGATCATGATAACCGTCATCGAACTTCATTTTTAACAACACAGAGTCTCGAAGTCGGGAACGCTCCTACCTAGCTAAATTTCCGCTTTGAAGACTGCTATTATTCTTTCTCTAAGCGTCAACACCTGAGCTATCCACCCTGATGTGTCAGTGATAAGAATGTTTAGAGTTGAATCGGAGGCGGCGAGACAATGGTGGATAGAGAACTGCGACGGAGGAGATGGATTATCAATAGAAAGCTTGAGGGTTTGAGAAGCCTAGAGATCGCGACAGCGATACGAATCCATGAGAGAACGGTCTATCGTTGGTTGTGCCTCTACAGGAAATATGGGTGGGCGGGTCTCAACGTCAAATCCCATCGACCCCACACGATACATCGAACCCCGCAACCCGCAGCGGAACGCATCCTCCAATTGCGACGAACACGAAACTGGGGACCATGCCGCATAGAAGGCTACCTACGCAACTACGCGAAGCAACCAGTCGGCCACACAACCATCCACAAGATCCTCAACCAAGCCGGACTGAACAACCCGATCCCTAAACCGAGAAGGATCTGGGGAAAACGCAGATTCCAACGTGCGCGAAGCAACGAGCTCTGGCAGGCTGATTACAAGCAGACAGAAGACGACGAATGGATGATCAGCTACCTCGATGATCATTCACGCTTCGTTCCAGGCTCAAGCACTCACCACAACCCAACGGCCAAGCATGCCATCACGCTTCTGGAAGAATCCGTCAGCCAATACGGCAAACCCGAACAAGTCTTGACGGATCGGGGAACCCAATTCTATCCTGCACGAGGCGGCATCTCAGAATTCACGGAGTTCTGCAGTCGAAACGGCATCGAGCATATCGTCGCAAGCGTGCGAAGGGTGTCGACAATCGGCAAGATCGAGGCGTTCCACAAGGCCTACACCTATGAGGGCTGGATGTATCCGACCCAAAGAGAATTCGTGAATTACTGGAACTACGAGAGACTGCATCAAGGAATAGGCTATCTGTACCCAGCAGACGTATACTTGAGAGACCTGACACATCACAGTGGATAGAACAGCATCAACTTGGCGAGGGAGGCTCATGGGTGGTTTGAGCAAGGCACGTGGATTAGCAAGAGGATTCTGGCCTTACGTCATTCCGCTCCCTACAAGCACAACGCAGCAGTCAAGGCTGTTGTTCTCTGTGTTCAAGTCAGAGGCTTCATTGGACCTCGTCAAACGCGTGCCCCTCGACAAAGAAGCGTATCAGAAAGAGCTGATTAGCGCTCTTGGATACTCGAACAAGACGGTGATCAAATGGCTCAGGTCGCGCGTCGCAGCCGGGGTTCTGAATGAAGGAATGAAAGAGACCGCGCCATGGTAAGAAAGGGAGAGTCAACGTACCGTGTCGCCCGAGGGGGAGATCACCTGGGGGAGGCCGTTGTTGCCTCATCGGGCAAGTTCTCGAAGTCTCTCAATCAGCTTCTCCTTTCCGCCGTACATCTCCTCCTCGAATAGCGAGATGAGCTTGTTGATCAGCCGCTTGTAAGGAGGTACAAGATCTTGAGTAAGCAGATACTCAACGAATTCATGTCGCAGCGTGTCCAATGCCTTTCAATGGTCCGCCTCAAAGATTCGGACCGTTGTCCCTGTGACTTCGCCACTCTTCGGACCATTGTTCGGCCCTCACTTCAGCTTCAGTTCATGGGCTAGCTGGAACCTGGACGTTTTCATTGGTCCATCAGCATGGACACGCGATATGCCATGACAGCTTGCGGGTATCAGCTCAGGCTACGGGGCAGGAATCATGCTTGAAACCCTATAGGTATCTTGGCTCTCTTAGCTCTCCAATTGACTAGGATTGGGGGGCACTGATTGTCCAGAGAATCTGTCAGAGCTGAAATCCAGCCAAGGGTAGTAAGTTGGGATTCTGTACCCAAGCGAGACGATTTTAAACCCGATCAGATTTTCGTACACCGAATCATTGACCTACAAGCGCTGAAGAGGGCCTACCATGGCGAAGGATGGGACACCGAGGTCGTGCTTCAGAGTCCTTCGCACAATGGGCCGACAGCGGCTATGCCGATTGGTTTTCCCTTTAACTTCAACCCTTTCACTGAACTCTTTTCACGATGGGGCCGATTCGTGGTTCTAAGGCTCCATGCTGACATAGTTCGGACCAAGGGAAGATTGGTTAGCTGGCCACACCTAGAGCCTGACCCTAAGTACGAACTCGAAAAGCACATTCAGATGTTCCTGGCCAAGAATGAGATCCGGGGCGAAGCTGTCGTCCGGGTCTTCGGCCAGTTTTATCACGACTGACCATAATGCGGCGAGCGCAAGCTTCTGACTTTAGTCGTGGAGTAAGCGAGCAAGTCGACGAGTTCAATACTCTCGTCCGCGATCAGACTGTTTGGAGCCGAATGATACGCGCCCACATGGGCTAGTAGGTTCCAGATGTGAGTGGGATGCCTGAAGACCCGAATATGGGCGCCTACTCGAAGAAGGGCGGCGGAGAGGTTCGGGCCCTGCAAGGCTACGATGGAGTTTCAGCGGTTTGCAACATT
>CAZRNA010000048.1:0-13958 GCA_964601325.1 uncultured Candidatus Bathyarchaeia archaeon | reverse complement strand
GCTATCGAAGTCGAAACGAGTTCGTCACCGACGCGGTTCGCCGGAGGCTTGAAGAGCTCAAGGCGCTGGCTCGCTGATACTCGGAGCCAATCCCATGTTTTTTTATACGCGCAAACGAGACCCCCTGCAGTAGGGACTGTATTGAGCAAGATTGCCATCGTAGTCCTCACCCAGACATCGAGCGCGGAATCTTTGTCCACAGATGAGTTGGAGGGCCGAATTCAGCAAGAGCTTAAGCTGGGCTCATTGTCACGCTTGTGTGTCCAATGTCACGATAAAGAGCTAGAACAACATCGATTCAGCGTGCTTGCCTTAGATCCTCTGGCCGAGAATACCTTCCACTTGCCATTTGAGGATAAGGTTTGTCACAAAGTCCAAAGATGACCTGGCGCCGTCCTTCAGCTCACTCTCTGAAAGTCGATCAAGCCTCTCTACGACTCCGCGGTGGTGCAGAAACTCCCCTCTGTAGCCATCCAAGAATTGCATGCTGGTAGCGATTCTTCCTAATTCTAGAACGGCTTCCGAGAACTCTTGAGCCAGTTTCTTGGCCGGCCCTCTATACTTGCTGACGTATTCGTTCCTGTCAATCATCTTCCGAACCATCTTTGCGCCCCAGTATCCAGTAAGCATCCCTGCCTTCCCAATGACATCGCCAGTCTGAAACGTCGCCTTGATCAAGGCATCCTCGCAGACCTCGATGCATTTTCGAAACTCTTGATCATCAAAATGCCTTTCCGCTCGCTGAACCAGAGCCCTCAACTCCTGATCGTGGATTAGGCTGCCCAACGATACTTGATGCAATGTCCTGCCGAAAGCTGTCTGGAAAACAATCGACAAGAAACTCTCAGTGCTTCGTTTGAACCTCTCGACAGTGCTCAGGTCCACGCCTATTGCACCGTGTTGGATCCTGTTTCTGACTTTGTGCAGTTCGATGATTTCGTTTTCCTGAGGAAGCCCATCTTGAGCATACTTCATGTACTTCTTCCTTGCAGCACCGAGAATCGCGTTGAAGTCGTTTTCATTGTACCGTTCGTTCGAAATATCTGCGAGCAGCCGCAGTACTATCTCGTTCGCATTGTCAAAGTGATGGATCGAGACCATTCTGCTCACCTGATCTCCTAGACCAGAGTGGTAGAGCCCGTGCATGAACATCATCTTGGCTACGATGAGTCTTCGCAGATGCTCGTCGCTCGTTTCTGTGGCCATCGGCTCAATCACCTTCTTCACTTGTGTTCCCGTGAGACTTCTATAACCCTAGCCTCTGTCCCCACAACGAGTCTAGGGCCCACAAGCAGTTGAGATCGTTGGTTCAGGCTCATGCGCGCTACTGCGGTCGGACAAATGTGAAGATGAAAGACTTCGAAGCAGTCGGGCGACTGTCGAAGTTCATGAACCCGGGCTTCCACGAGATACCGGCTTCCGCATTGGTACACATTGATTTCTCCGCGTGAGGTTAACCGCTACTCCGTCGAGCAATTCCACTGATTGCTTCACGAACGCATCAAAGCCTAAACGAATGATCGACATGTAAAGTACCAAAAACATTCTGGTTTCGAGGGATTAAGAGCCATGCCGATCGAGGTTCTGACGAGAGAGGAGGTCGAAAAGCTCGTTGAGGAGAAGCTCAAGAAACTGTTGTTGGAGACGGAAATCTGGAAGAAGATTACAGAGCTCGAGCTCTCCACTATCAAGCTGAGGGATGATATCGCTGAACTTACGATGAGGGAGGCCGCGGTCGCTCAGCCCGAGCCGGTCGAGACAGTTCTAGCCAGAGACTTAGGTCAACGGACAAGCGTGCTAGAGATTCGGACTACATTGGATTCAGTGACCCTGAAGCCGAAGGGCTATCTTGGGCCCCAAGACTTCAGGGCGGTTAGCGAGGTAGTAAGGAAGTACGGCGGATTCTGGTCATCGCAGACTAGAATGTTCATCGTCCGAAAGCGCGGTTGACGAGTCGCGCTCGCAGCCTGATGAACTGTAACGGCCTCGATTCTGTCAGAACTTTGGCGTACGACGCTTTTGTCTATCGATCTTCCTCACGTTGGAGATCGATTGTTACGTAGCTCGATCCTGATCCTATTGTTCCCCAGGCGGCTTGATCCAGCAGCCTGGATCAGATGACAATAGGTTTCCAGTCTCCTCGTAGGCCCTGCCTCTACAGCCCGCGCAGACATCCCTGTGGGTACACCTGCCACATTGGCCTTCGAGAAGCTCTCTGGAGCGAAGCTTGGCGAGGATCGGGGACTCGTCCCAGATTTCCGTTATGCTTTCCTCACGGACATTGCCGAGCTTGATGTTGAGCAGCATGCAGGGGATCGCATCTCCGTTCGGAAGTATCGTTAGATAACCGTTGGGCATTCCTGCGGCGCATCCGCGGTCATAGTATGGTATCCGACGTAGCAGACTGGCGGGGAAGTTTCTTGGACGGATATTCTTTTCCCTGAGGATCAGGGGATACATGGGGCAGGCAGGCACCCTTATTGTGATGGGACAATCGGTCTGCGCTTCAGCAAGCCACTCCATCACCTTTCCCCTCTCATCTGTGCTCAATACTTCCTCTGGGCATTGCTCCTTGACTCTTTTGACCTGCACAAGATCGAAGAGCTCGGCCGCGTTTGCTCCGCTATCCACCGCTAGCTTAAGGATCTCGGGGACCTCGCTGAGACAAGGCTTTCTAATCACAACGTTGAACTGGAACGGCAAACCTGCCTGCTTGCAAGCTTGGGCTCCGTTCAATGCCTTGTTGAAGGCTCCTTCCTCGCCTCGGAATCGATCGTGAGTTTCAGGTTTGGCCCCGTCAATGGATATGGCGACAGCTTGGACACCTGCTGCTCGCATCTTGGCAGCCGTGGGCGCATCGATGAGGGTGCCATTAGTTCCCACTACGACTCTCAAGCCTCTGGCGGAGGCATGATTTGCTATCTCGTAGAAGTCTTCTCTGCAAAGCGGCTCGCCGCCGTCGAAGATGAGGAGCCTGATGCCCCACTCTGCAATCTCGTCCAAGAGCTCATTTGATTCTTGCGTCGTGAGTTCGTCAGCCGCGGGCGTCTCGGATGCATCGCTGTAGCAGTGCTTACATTTCAGATTGCATCGGCGGGTTATAGCATACGAGACTAGGAATGGAGGCGCCGTCTTCGTCAACAAATGTCGCGCCTAAACGGGCTCCGACCGCGCTTAAAGGTTGATGTCCGCTGCGTCTGAGTTTGGAGTCTCGGTTGTGGCCAGCCTGCTTCAGTTTCCCGACGTCACTTCAGTAGTGTCCAGGCGGCTGCCCTTGCACCATCTTCAGCGAGCCTTTCGGTATCCCCTCCAGCGATTACTATAACGTCGTTTTCGGCTGGTCGAAAGTTTTCTACGATTTTTTCAACGACACTTGGCGATTCCCTGATCTTTGAGTCACCGGCGGAGGGGATCCTTAGCTGACCATCCTTGAAGACGAGTGTTACGGTTCCGTTCGCGCCAACTCTGACCGCGGCGTCTCTCTGCTCGATTCCGCTGCTGACCTTGTTCGCGGCCCTTCTCACGAGGATCCCGAAATCACAAGGCCCTACTGTGATTGAGCTTCTTGGGATCCTCGCCTTCGGACCCAGCTTCGAAGTCAACTGTCTCAGTATCGAAAGGCCGCTTCTCGTTAACTCGCATCCACGCCTTGAGATCTTGGCAAGCCTTGCTTCCAGGAGTCGATCGATCAGCGTCCTTGTAGCTCCCTCACCTAGGCCAAGTCTTTGTGAGAGCGCTTGCCTACCGATTCGTTGTTGACCGATGATTTCGATCGCCGTGGCTAGATGGAGCTCCGTGAACGATGGGCTGGGCCCTGCTGCCCTCTGCTCAGCCAACTGCCTGAGCGTATCCAAGCTGTACATGATGATTCTCGGTCTGATTCTGAGTGAGCGGGGGATAAAATCTTGGCTGATCGCTCACTGGCGCCAATTAGATCAGGAAGGCGCCGCATGTCCTACAGTATGACTCCTCTGGACAAATGTTTGAGCGGCATGTCGGACACGTCCTACCGTTGGATTCGTCTCCGCGTGGAACACCTAGGATTGACCTGTAGACCTCGTAGTAGAACATCTGCTCCTTGTCTCTGAGAGCAACCCTGTCCTCTTCAAGGTATTTCCTCACCTTCCGCTCAAACTCTCCATCAGACATAGCGCTCTCGAAGATCCTTGGAAATACCGTCGTTCCAGTGCCGCATTCGATAGGGCTCTTCACTCTCCAAATGATGTCGTCGGGCAGCATGCCTTCGAACGCCTTCCTGAGGATCCATTTGCCTTGCTTCCGGCATCCCATACTACGAACCAGATAGTTGGGATCCAGCGTCGCGGCGAAGGACTGGACTTCATGATCCAGAAATGGGAGCTTCGCCTCCATGCCAAGAGCCCCTGCTATTGGCAGGGATGCGAACCGCATCGTCTTCCACATCTTCTGCAGCTCTATCCGAATCCGCTCCGGATCGTATTCGAAAAGACAGCTATATCCCGCGAAGAGCTCGTCACAGCCGTCGCCCGTTATTGTTGTCGTCTGATCGTTGGCCTTGGCATGTTTGAGAGCGATGAATATCGCTACGTCGTTCCTCACCTCCATCGGATCGAATGTATGCATGATTTTTACGACCTGTGGGATTGCTTCGAGAGCTTCATCCCAGTTGAAACGGTGTATGATGTGTTGTAGGCCGAGAAGATCGGCCACCTGCCTCGCAAATTTCAGGTCTGACGCTTCTGCACCATCAAATGCAACTGTGATCGCTTTGAAGGTGAATCGTCTCGAAGCTATTGCGGCTAGAATGCTTGTGTCTAGGCCGCCCGAGAGAAGCATGCACAGGGCCCGGTTTCTCTCAACAGCCCTCTCCAATGTGTGCCTGAGTTCTAAGCAGACCTGATCGATTCCCTGCTGATGCTCGCCAGAATCCGATTCTCCATGAGTCAGGGATCTTCCCTCAGAGCTCCTTTGGCTGCGAGGAAAGTCGATGAGGCTTCAGGAGCAACACGGAGTTCTTTCTTTCCAGAGTGAACTCTTCGATTCTTATGGAGCGCTTGAAGATCGGGCCGTCGAGAACCATTGTATGGTACTCGCCGTTCTCCCCGCAAACGTCTATTCCAAATCTTTGGTGTAAGCCCTTTAGAGCTTCGATACGCTGGCTGTCCAGCGGGAGACCTAGCCAACTTGCGTCGAACCAGGGCTCCTTGACGCATGTGAAGACCGGCCTAAACCCGTCCGAAACGACCTCGTCTAGGATTTTGTGAGCGTCTTCCTTCCACAGAGGCATCATGACATGGATGCCCAATCCTTCGCACACGCCCTCCATCCAGCGCCTGTGGTCTTCAATCCAGACATCTCCAGTCACGACGCCTTGGATTCCCTCTGTTCTAATCAGGCCGGAAATCGCATCTCTATAGGTTTCCTTGTAGGGCTCCTGAACTTTGAGGGTCACATGCGGTATCCCTAGTGCCTCAGACTGGAGAGACATCATTGAGAGCGGATGGCATAGGGCGGGCCAATCATCTAGGATGAAGGTGACGAGAATCGCAACATCGTGCCCTTGAGCCATGACCCTGTGGCAGGCCAGGTTGGATTCTTTGCCTCCGCTCCACAGCACAGCCGCTCTCATGGCGTTCTGACTCCGCGATGTACCCTCGACATAGTTACCTTCGCTGGAGTGGGTCGGCACTCCGATCTTTGAGAACTGAAGGTCTTGTCGTGGCCTCCTGAATCAGCTTGATGATCTTCACTCCCACAGTCGTCAGCAGAACGACATTATTCGCAACAGCAGTCACCATGCTCGGAATAGCCATGGCTAGAACGGCTACCATTGAGATGTTGAAGAACAGGGCAAACCACGCGTTCTGAAGGAACTCGCTGAGAACTGTGAGGACTGCTACATAAGCGCCCAACCCAAAGATGCTCGGGTTTCTGCCGAGTCGACGAACCGCCCCTCCGCCCACACCGAAGATACCTATAATTGCTGCGATGAACGGCGTCCAGGGGCCAGGCATCATGAACATGTCTGAAATGACTATTATCAAAGTGCCCGTCAGGAAACCTAACGCAGGTCCGAAGACGAAGCCGCCGACGAAAGCCAAGGTTTCCGTTAAGCCGACTTTGATCAGGATGCCATACAGAGGAGTTGGGGCTCCCAAAGCCACCCGTCCAAGGCCGATCCTGCATACAGCACCAACAGCGACCAGTGCTGAGACAAGACAGGCCTCTCTCGAACCAAGCCTACCACGCAACGCTTCCGCCAGTGTTATATTGGATGGATAATCCAACCAGATAACCCTGATGGTGAGCAACTTGTCGGGGCAAAAAATGATACAAGCACCCGGAGGGCCGAGGCCTCCGCTACTCACGTACCTTAAAGAGAGAGGGGTGACGCTGAATGATTTAGTTGAAAGTGCGCTTGAGCTGTTTGTTCCTCATCCAGGTGTGGAGGACAAGGAGAAGGCAACGAGCATAATCATTGAAGAGTTCTACGACGCGCTCTCCGATGTGAATGTCTCCTGCATGGTTGTGGCCTGCTACAGAGCTGAAGAAGACGCCAAAGCAGGGCTGGTTCCAGGTCTCACACGTGAGAGATTTCTGGGCCGTCCCGGGCTGGTGGCGGATGAGCTTCTCGGAATGACCATAGCCAACTACATCGCGGGCGCGAAGGGCATATTCGAGTTCATCAGGTTCGACCAGAGCAAGCCAGGAATCCTCAGCAAATTGGGAGCACTCACGAACGATGCTGTCGGCGGCCTCGTTGCGGGTTGTTCGTCAAACATGTACTCACGGGCATTGAGAGGGAGCACGGGAGCCCCACAATGAGCGTACTAAGCGGCCTAAAGAACTCTCTTGCATTCCTAACTGTGATTCCGGTTGGAATGGATGAGGACGGGATCGCTCAGGCGGCAGAGTACATGCCCTGCTTTCCGATAATTGGAGCAATAATCGGTTTAGCAAGTGGAACGTTAGTCTGGGCTCTTCATGATTTCCTGCCTCCTCTCGTAGTTGGAATGCTGGGCTTGGGATTCATTCTGCTGGTTAGTGGTGTTCATCACGCTGACGGGCTACTCGACTTTGGAGACGCAGTCATGTACCGCGGTTCGCGAGAGGAGAAGATGCAAGTCATGCGTGACCAGCAGACAGGAGCTGGCGGTGTAAGCCTCGGTCTAGTAGTCTTGTCCACAACGGCTTTTGGCATCGCGGCCCTGGACCGCAGCATTGTTCTCCAAAGCATGGTTGCATCGGAGGCAGCAGGCAAGTTTGCCATGGTATTCCAGGCTTGGGCCGGAAAGTCCGCTCGCAAGGGATTGAATACACCGTTTGTTGAAGCCATGCACGGGAGATGGCGACGGCTGCGTCTCGCCACAGCGCTTGCCCTGCTACTTGCAGTATCGGTGTTGGCTCTGCGAATTACCGGCTTAGTGCTCACTGTTGCCGCGCCTCTTGTGGCTGCGGCCATGCTCATGATCTCACGCAGACAGTTCGGGGGCATAACGGGTGACGTGATGGGAGCAACCAACGAAGTGACTCGACTGGTCTCGCTTCTCGCGGTCTTGGTGAGTGCAAAGTGGGTGTGAACGCTCTCATCATGGCTGGCGGGAAAGCAACACGAATGAATACTCCAGTGGAAAAGCCCCTTCTTGAGTTGGGCGGGAAGCCGATGATAGAACATGTTGTGGAGGCTTTGAAGCAATCGAAGACGGTGGATCGAGTCGTTGTCGCCGTCACTGGAAACACACCGGAGACGGCTCGCAGGGCGAAAGAATTGAAAATAGAGGTTGTACAGACGCCAGGGGACGGCTACGTCCCCGACATGAGATATGCCATCAGGAGACTCGGTCCATGCGCGGTCCTGACAGTCTCTGCCGACCTTCCACTCATTTCGGCCGAAATCGTGGATCAGGCGGTGGAGAAGTACATGTGTTGCGCGAAGCCAGCTTTGACGGTGATGAGTCCAGCAGAAGTCTATGAACGACTTGGATCAAATCCAGAATACGTCTTTGAGGTCGACGGAAGAAGCATGGTACCAATCGGACTGAACATCATTGACGGAAGCAGGATTGACGAGCCTGAATTGGAAGAGGCTGTACTCGTCACAGAGTCGGAAGAGCTCGCTCTCAACGTGAACACCCCACGGGAGCTGGAGGCTGCAAGAGAACGCTTCAAGAAGATGGAGAACACGACACCGATGAACGAATACAGTGAAACATCACCATCTAGAAGAGTCCCGAGGACATACCGCCTTGCGCGTATCTCCGTGTTCTCCGCTCTATCTGTCATCGGATCCTTCATTCATCCCCCAACCCCCATCCAGACGGCGGCGTTCGATTCGGCGCCAGGTTTCTTCGCCGCTCTATACTTCGGACCCCTAGACGGCGGCTGTGTTAGTGGAATCGGACACGTCATAACATCGATCATTAATGGCTTCCCACTCGGCGTGCTCCATCTACCAATCGCCCTAGGCATGGCCATTGCAGGTGCAACCATGGGCTCCATCAATCGGGTTAATCATCCGTTGGCACTGGCGGCTGCTGTCGCTGTCGGGATCGCGATCAACACCGGCTTGGTAGTTCTCGCGGTTCCTGCGATCGGGTGGGCAGGCGCGCTCACCTTCGTTCCCTTCCTTCTCATGGCGGCCAGCCTGAACAGTATCCTCTCTGCGGCCGTCTACGTGGGAGTGAGAGGAAGACTCAGATCTTGAGAAGCCCATCGAGGCCGAGGATCATCAAGACAAGCAGAGATCTCTGCCTTTTCCAACTGGATAGAAGACGGATCATCACCGTAAGCTGCGACTCTTCAGGGGGTATAGGTCCTAAACCACATGACAGAATCAAGGTAGATGCCCGAACCGTGGGCAGATTTACGGCAAGGGTGGCTCTAATGGAAGCGCTGTCAGTAGGTGCTGCACCGATCTGCCTGGTGAACACACTCGCGGTTGAGCCTAAGCCAACAGGTCTGCAGATCATAAAGGGGATACGGGACGAGGTAAGATACGCGGGCCTAGACTCACGGATCGTCATTACGGGAAGCATGGAAAAGAACATTCCTGTCGCCCAGACGGGAGTTGGGGTAACTGTCTTAGGAACGGCCACTCCGCGATCACTGAAGATTGGACGTTCTAGGCCTGGAGACGTGATAGCCGCAATAGGTCTGCCTCACGTGGGAGCCGAAGTGAAGCAGGGTGAGAAGGAGCGTAGAATTGCAGACACGAGAGATGTGTGTACTCTTCTGAATCTCCACACCGTTCACGAGATTATTCCAGTCGGATCTCAAGGAATATTGCATGAAGCCCGGACGATTGCAAGGGATTCAAATCTACACTTCACCTCGAGACGCCACTTGGAGTTCGATATCTGCAAATCCGCTGGCCCCGCCACAGTTGCCTTATGCGCCTGTCGTCAGTCATGCATTGACGCGTTGTCCAGGCTGACTGAAAAGCCAGTCACTCTCATCGGGACTCTGAACTGACACGCAAATCACTCAAGAAACGAAACACAGCGACTGCAGAATCCTCGAGGCTGGACGATCGATACCTGACAGCGATCTATCTCTCCGAGAAGACACGAAGCGAAGACTCGCTGCCTACGTAGGCGACACAACAGTCGACATCGACTTTGAAGAACGTTGGGTAGTCCACCGCTGTCCCGTGTGGTCCAGATCGGTCTCAGAGAAGAGGTTCTGCCCGCACGTCATCAAGCTGTTCCTGAGTATCAATCGGGAGAGAAGCAACGGCGTTCTCTCACTGATGCGCTCGACTATCGACACTTGGAGATTTGAGTCACGGCTCGCGGTCGAGTTCCCAGTCTAGGTCGCTCGCGCTGGGGAGAGTATCCTCATGCCCCATAGCATTCTCTTCGCTTTGCGTCGCATCTCGCTGACATATCTCTACGAGGAATGCCTCTTGCGTCACGTCGAAACCCGGGCGGCCGTGCCCGCGCTCAGGTTGGCTTGAAAGTGACTGAGACCGTACCTTGGAGACCCAAGGTTTGGATTCCTACGTTTATGGTGTACTCTGTTGCCTTGTTCTCCCGAGCCCAAGCCTCCACTTCACGCTTCACGCAGGTCAGCGCGTCCACGACCCTTCGCTGGACCCAGCCCCAACCAGGCACATAGTAGACCGCAGGTGGGCTACTCTCAAAACCCGTAGGTACGCCGTAATAGGTTAACGTCTTTCACCTCGGGCGAATGTTCCGCATACTTGACGCTAATCACCATTTCGCGCCAGGTCAAAACGACAGCTGCAATTGTTTTGGTGTCAGGGGGAATACACTCAAGCGGCGACTGAAGATCGGTGGCCTATGGTTCGTAGCATTCATGTTGCGCACGGATACGAAGCATTGTTGCTATTGTCAAATGCGGAAGGCCCTCGCCGTCTTTGCCGAGCTTGAGGGTGGCACCGGTGGCATGGGTGGCACCCTTAGGGGGCCTGCAGAGAGCGGGGTAACGCACTAACAGAGATATTGAGAATTTCATTCGCGACTGGACGCGGTGGGGCCCACAGTGGGCTTCCGTCCTACGTGAAACGATTTTCCCGCTATGTCTGTTGTTCTCTGTTCTCTCTGTTAGGGGGTCTCCATTAACGTCGCGAAAATGCTGTCTGGAACTGGGCTCGAAGGGCTGGTCGTTTGCTCGACCCCTCCGAACCGTCCTCTGGCGAGAGAGATCAACGGCCGGATCCAATGCAAGCGGCTAGAATCGAGATCGAAATTCTGGGTTCAGATCTTCATGTTTTCGTCTCGTTTACGAGCATCGAACCATCTTTGATCTGCAAGAACTACAGAGTTCTTAATCTGATGTTCGGGGATCGACCAGTACTTTCTCAGCAACCGATCCTTCTCTCTTGGGGAGACTAATCGGAAGCCATGTTTCTCGTAGAAACGAATCGCCCAGACAGCATCTGCCCAAGTACCGATCAATATTGGACGAGTTGTCTCATGGCGAAGACATGATAGCAATCTACCACCCACGCCCTGATTTCGCCTCCCTGAGCGAACGTAGGCGTGCCTGATGAGGGTCACATCTTCGACGTGTTGGATTGCCATCACACCAAGAAGTTCACCGTTCTCCTCATAACCCCAGAAGACGACGCTCTCGTCCATCTCATGCTGGAGCTCGCGTCTTGACATGTAAGGTTCTTTCCAGCACTCCGTGGGGACGACTCCCTTGTAGGCTCGAGCGGCATCATTGATAATTGCATGGATTACCTCAAAGTCATTCTCGTCGCACTGACGAATCACAGTTTTCCTCAGATGCTGATGCATTTCAACGAGCGCCTACTCAGCATGGAAGTATCTTCCCAACCGTAGCCTGAGGAATTCTCCCTTCTCAGGCAGCTTCATGGGAGGATATATCTGCGTGAGCGGCCACTTCAACTTCACATTCACGTATTGCAGTCTGGCCAAAATCGTCTTGTACGGTTCAACCACTTCTTCCTCCAAGTTCAAAGCAAACTTCCCATCGATATCGGCCAACTTCAAAAGGAATCGCCTGATGTCCAAGTGATAGTTCCTGAGCCCCTGAAGACGTACAAGGTATGACAACAACGACTCGGAATAGACCAGCTCTATAACCTGTTCTGGAGATAACGGCAAGAAGTTAGGGGTTCTTCCCCTAGCCGATAGGAATTGACTTGTGTGTGGCCTCCTTGGTGCGGGCATCTAGATTTGAACCCTCATAGGAGGCGCAGTTAGCTAGCTACAAGACCTCATCGAAGAGATCCGCGAACAGCTGATTCGCCCGTTCGTCCTTCGACTTCAAATACCGTACTAGAAACATGCGGGTCCCACAGCTATTCCCGCATTGGCATCGAGGCGCATCTTCCAAGAGTTCGAGGAACTTCTTGACCGCTGCGCCAGCTAGGATCTCATGCTTCGTGGTTGCCGCCAAGTTGACCCTGAATTTTCACATGAAGGATGCAACGACTTAAGCGAAGAGGGGATGAAAGCGGAACCGGAGAGCTAGGCGTAACTGTCCTCGAAATATGTGGTCAAACTGGTATATGTTTTTGACTTCTTGTCAGCGTGTGAGGACATGTTGTCTGAAGCGTTCAGGGTGCTTCGCCCAACGAGGTTCGCAACTGTTCTCGTTGGGCAGATGAGGAAAGAACTCCACTTCTATGACATCCCCGCTGAACTCGCGGTTATGGGTCGCCGAGTCGGCCTAGAACTCTACGACAAAGTTGTAAAACCGATCGTACGAGAACGAAGCGACAATGCTTATTCGAGAATGCTCGCTGGCCGACACAATTTCCATTTGAACAAGTTCGAGGCACTCTTGATATTCAGGAAGACGTCGGCGCTGCCTTGAGGAGAAAGTCCCTGACCGAGATGATTGCCTCCGAGTTTGCAATCTCGTGCCTTTTAAGTCCAGATAAGAGCTCTTCTGACAGATGTTGGAGAACGCCTTCGTGAATCTTGGAAGTCTGAAATCGTGGGCTCGGATACATCTGCCTGCGGATGATGCGGTTCGAAAAGCCATCTTGTCTCAGCCCGACGAAATGTCGCTTCCCGCTTTCGTGGAGCTGGCCGTGTCTTGGGACAGAATGATGGCTTCCGCCTAAGCTTATCATGTCGGATGCAGTTCCGCTACGACGACTTTGCCGCTTGGCAGGTTGCCCACGAATTCGCAGCTTCCCTTGTTTATCAGCTCCGCAGCCTCAGGCGCGTCGAGTACCCGCTGTCTCCTCACGCTGTTTCCATTTCCATTTTCATGGGGAACGTTTTCAGCGGGATGCTCATCGACGACTTTCCGTTTCAGCATCTGTTTCAGGTCGTCTGGGCTAATCTGAGCTAGGTCTAGGTTCGTTAGTTCTTCCTCCGTGTAGCCGACTGTGAGGAGAAGGATTTCTCTTAGCTGCTCGATTCGAAGAGTTTCGTCTTCAGGCTTTGGAATAGTGTAAAGGAAGTGGACTGCTCGGCTGAAGGCTTCACGCATATCCGCTTCCAAGCTTTCGGGGAGTCTACATTTGTTGAGTGTATAGACGTGTTCGATGTCGCCTTTGTGGCCCATGAAGAATGCTCGGTAATCTCTGATGAATCCCTTTGTCTTGGACTCTGCGATGAGGATCCTGTTGCCGAAGTAGACTCGGAGTATGTAGGGTCGCCAGTTGAATCCGGCTGCCCTGAAGGCTTCACGGATGCTGGCTGAGATGGCTTTCGTGGTGACGTGTTTCTCCTTCGCGGCATCGAAGTGCGATATCACAGGTGAGTTCGGCACCAGCGCGTGGCCTAGCCTGAGCCTGCGTTCTAGTTCTTCGCTGAGGTAGCGGCAGCCTTCCTCGTCGAGGAGTCCGAAGTATTGGAATCCAGCCTTGCTTAGCTTCCGACGGACTACAACCATTGTAGGCACTAGTGTGAATGTGACGGTTTTCGTTTCCCTGTCTATCCGTAGCTCTGGGAGGTCACGTATCTCTAACCCGTCTGTGCCGTTGTGGTTCGCTAGGACGCCTGGCCTGAAGCCGCAGAAAGCACACAGCGCCATCGCTGCCTTCGTCCTCGTCGACGCATACTCGAGAGCCTTTCGAAGTTCGTCCGGTTCAGGGGCCTTCTCTTCCCGCAGGGTTGGCGTGTCATCCGGGTCTGTGAAGTTTATCCTCCTCTCGCCGAGGCTGATGTTGTTGAAGCTCAGCCAAGACTTGACCCCTTTCACGATTCCCTGCAGATACGAGCCGGCGTAGCCTTTCTTCTCAAGCTCGGTGACCGTGTCGACGAGTAGGTTGTGGATTTCCTGCGGCTCGTGTATAAGGTCGGAGGGCGTAAGACCCCATCTGCTGCAGAACAGTCCGAGCCGGCGGAGGTTCACGTCAGCTGTGAGCTCCGAGGCACGGCTGACGTTGTCGTACCATCGTTTGAGCTGCGGGTTTTCGAGGAGTTTCTTATGCGCCAATCTACGGGGCCTCGGGCCGCTTCTTTGCCTGATATAAAAGCGGTCGAGCCGGTTTTCGGGACTCGCCCAAGTAGTTTGGTGGGCCCGCAGGG
>CAZRNA010000047.1:9499-13980 GCA_964601325.1 uncultured Candidatus Bathyarchaeia archaeon | reverse complement strand
GAATCGGGGAGGTGACTTGTTTGGTCACTATGGAAGAGATCGTGAAAGCGCTCAAAGAATGCTATGATCCTGAGATCCCAGTCAACGTCTGGGACCTAGGTCTAATCTACGATGTGAACGTGGACGGAGACAACGTACACGTGAAGATGACCCTCACCGCGCCCGGTTGCCCAATGCACACATTCATCTCACGAGAGGTCAAAGAGAAACTGCAAAGCGTTAGCGGAGTGAAGGAAGCAACCGTAGAGGTTGTCTGGGATCCGCCGTGGAGCCCCGACAAGATGAGCCCAGAAGCCAAAGTCCAACTAGGCATTCAATAGACGACGCGACGCAAGCATCCGCAGAGTACTAATGAGCAGTATAGCCGGCGAACGGTGCTGCTACTTGGCTCCGAGTTCGCGTTTCTTCCAGCGGAGGTTGTGGCCTCTGCACTTTCGGCAGTATGTGGCCGCTTTCGCGTTTCTGGCTCCGCAGTCTCGGCATACCTTGTAGTGTAGTCTGTGCGCTTGTGCGAGTTGTTTCTTGAATACGTCTGTTATTGGCAATGTTGAATCGCCTTGAGGCCTCGGGCCTAATGCTGGGGGCTCAGATATATCTTGCGCGAGCCTTTCTCAAACCGTCCCCACTTGAGGAGCCACAACGATGAGCAACAACGCAGGAACGAGCATCCGAGACCTCCACGAGAAGATCCTGACTTGCACACTGTGCCCTCTCTCAGGAGGCAGGCACAAGGCGGTTCCTGGCGAGGGGCCCGTAAACGCGAAGACGATGTTCATCGGCGAGGGACCTGGTCGACAAGAGGATCTTGAAGGCCGTCCGTTTGTCGGTCGAGCGGGAAAGTTCCTAGACGAATGTTTACAGTCGATCGGTCTCCAGCGGGAGCAAGTGTTCATCACAAACATCGTTAAATGTCGCCCTACCGAGAAGGCGGGCAACTGGGTCAAGGATCGCAAGCCCACCACGGAAGAGATTGCAGCCTGCAAACCCTACCTGGACAAACAGATCGAACTTCTTGGACCAGAAGTCATTTGTACGCTCGGGGATACCGCGAGATCGCAGGTCTTCAAACGATTCGGCCTCGAAGAGGACACGATCGGACACGTGCACGGGAGATTGTTCTTGGCTGGGAGCGTGAGGGTCGTGCCCCTGTATCATCCCGCTGCGGCACTGTATGACAATAGCCTTCGCCAGATAATCATGATCGACTTCCAAAGCCTACTACGAGTGCTATCCCAGAGCAAACTCACAAACATCTAAAACATAGATCAGTAGGAGAAACGCAGGTAACTCACCTGTATGGGCCGGTAGTCCAGCTCGGTTAAGTGACGCTGCCCTCACATCCTACGCATGAACGGTGAGAACGGCAGAGGTCGAGGGTTCAAATCCCTCCCGGCCCACCAGCTTCTGGGTCCAAAACCAGTCCTCAGCAAACTCTTGTCCACCGCTAGAGAGACGGTGGGGTGGTTCAGACGAGCAACCTTGGCTGACAGGAGCATATTTCACGTGCACTCTGCCTGGGGTGACTCCAGTGCCATTGGCAAGATTCCACAAGATTTTGGCTGTGGGTGAGCTTGAGGAAGTTCTGAGCGAAGCCCTGCTAGGTCATCGAGGAGACGATGAGCCACTCATTCTGCAGGAAATGCAGAGTTGCAAGGCGTCACTCTGAGAAATAACACACCGTGAGTGAATGTCCGAAGACATCAAACGCTGATTAACCGTCCATCGCCTCAATCGGGAAACGCGATCTTGCCAGCCCATGTCCACACAGAGATTTCTAGACCGTTTGTGGGACGAGAACGTTTTGCTGAATATTGGCTTATTCCGCGAGGAGCTTGCGAAACGGTCAGACCCAATCGGCGATTCACTTCAGCACATGGTTGCAGATCTCTGGAGCCTTCGCCTTGCCTACGATGTTTTAATAGTAGATGCTACTCCTCGAACTGAGGGGCATGCCGGTGAAGTTCAGCGTTCTGGTTGAGCGAGATGAGGACGGATACTACATCGCCTCCGTCCCGGAGCTACCGGGCTGTCATACTCAGGCCAGAACACTTGACGAGCTGACAGGCAGGGTCAAACAGGCGATCGAGCTATACCTAGAAACTGAAGGGACCAAGACCGAGGGAAAGGTCGAGTTGGTGGGTGTCCAATTCGTAGAGGTCCCTGCCAAGTGAACCTGAGACCCATTCCGGCCAAGAAAGTCATCAAGCTTCTGAACAAGATAGGTTTCGAAGTTGTGAGGCAACGGGGCAGTCACGTTATTTTGAAACATCCTGACGGGAGAGTGACGGTCGTTCCAGTTCATTCCGGAGAAGACATCGGGAGAGGACTGCTCTCCAGGATAATCAAAGACGCCAAGATGACTAGAGACCAGTTTCTCAAGCTGCTAGAAGAGGCCTAGAGCACCTAACAGAGTGATGCCACTGTACTTGGAACGATCAATAGTCTTGCTCCATCGTGCTCGGTGAAATACCCGACAATGGCCTTGTGAATGACCACATCCCTCAAAGAGGTGCCGCTTTCCGGGAAAGAGGTGCCGCTTTGAGAAACTGGAATCGTCTACCTTGGCTACAAGCACTTACTTCTCTCCCGCGGCTACACTTTCCAATATCTCCTGCCGAGCGCCTGTCTTCTCAGAATCTTTCACCTGCCTGCTCTTTGGATTGGTGTGACTGCTTGAATCCGGCAGGTTCTATCCGAAGCCTGCCTTGGATCGTTCTAGCCTCATAGGAGGGAATATTCCCAGAACCAAAACAAGACGCGTTGGTAGCTTCTAACATCCTCACCTTCGAAGCGATTTCCTACCAGGTCAAGGGACATTGGACCAGCGCTGGGAGAACTGGCACGGTCCAGATTCAGGAAGTCTGCGCCGGGGGACCGCCAATACCGGGCGGGAGACTAGCCTAGGCCGCCCCTCCCTAGTGTGCTCGTTCAGGAGCCTCGGCAGTCTTAGCTTCTCTTGATGACCAGTAGTGCACTCTTTGGTCGCCTGATGCTGTCCATGAGCCGCGAGAGCCTAGTTGTGACTATGTGTGCGAGTCTGGTCAAGCGTCGACGTTGCCATATGACCACATATGCGTCCAAGATCGCGTACAGGGCGCCTATGATGAATCCAGATTGACTTATGCCGAGTTGATACGCGACCGAAATGGACAGCATGTCCACGGCTGTGGCTACTAGGTTCTCGACGATTTCGGTCGAGAGCTCGATCACTTTCTGTCCTGCTCCTGCAATTTGCTCGTTATGTCTTGGATCTTCTTGGTGGCTTCTTCCAGCACAGTCTTCACTTCTTCAGCTGCTTCTTTGGAGTATTGGCGTCGCAGTTCGTGGAACAAGTCTCGCATTTCGTGGTCGAAGTCCCTTGCAGCTCTGCGCAGCTCCTTGGCGTTCTCTCGGTCGAACCCAAACCACATAGGGCCCATGAGGCCAGGGGTCGGTCCGAAATGTTCCAGACGCCGGTCGAGTTCTTCGCGTGTCTTTCCTTCATCTAATAGGAATTTCCTGCCTTGTTCCGTCAGTTCGTATCGTCGTATTCCGGGTTCTTTTTGAGCGCCTTCTTTGATGTGGCCTTGATCCTGCAGCCAAGAAAGCAACGGGTAGATTGATCCCGGACTGGGCTTCCAGTATCCGTTGGTTTGTTTCTCGATTTCACTCATGATCTCTGAGCCTGACATGGGTTTGTCGCTGAGCATCTTCAACAGCTTGTACCGAAGGAAACCTTTCGGAACCACGGCTGTATGCCGCATCCAGTGACGCATCCAATGCCTGCGCCTACGTTCATAGGCTGAGCTTGCAGACTCATCTTCTTCATCCATTCCATTTACCTCCTTTACATCAGTCATGATATCGCTACCGATATCGCTGACGATATCAATAGCGATACACAGTTATAAACATGCCTGTTGAGTCGCCTCCAGACACCACTCGGGGATGTCGACAGTTCCCGGGCGGAGCGCCTAAGCGTCTCAGATATCTGATATCTCGCAAGATGTGAATTCTTGCACGTTGAATCGGTTCAGTGCATTGTAGGCGGAAAGTGCCGGTGTCTGACGCACACGCAAATCGCCTCCGATGACAAGGAAGAGACAGAATCATTCTCGTGATGATGTCTGAGGCTAGCAGCATTGCAAGTAATGTCAAACGCAACAAGAAGCAGCCTGGCATGAAGGTCTTCATGTCGGGCCTTCTGTCAACGTCTGCCGGCAATGGAAGTCCGCGATCTGATCGAGTTCGTCTTGTTTGACGATAGTCTTAAATTGATTCTGTCTGTCCGTTGCGTCATACTTGCTGGTGAAGATGATTTCTGAGCAATGGTATCAAAGAGCTGTCAAAGTGATTCCAGGCGGAGTCACAAGGGGTTTCCGTTTCTTCGACCCATATCCGTTCTATGGCAAGAAAGCCTATGGAAGCAAGCTCGTCGACCTTGAGAATAGAGTATACACTGACTACTGGCAGGCTCATGGGGCACTCGTGCTCGGACACAT
>CAZRNA010000047.1:0-9399 GCA_964601325.1 uncultured Candidatus Bathyarchaeia archaeon | reverse complement strand
ATAGAGTATACACTGACTACTGGCAGGCTCATGGGGCACTCGTGCTCGGACACATGCATCCTGCAACAGTCAAAGCGGTCAAAGAACAGCTTGAGCTAGGATTCCATTGGGGAGTCTGCAACGAGTGGGAAGTCAAACTCGCCGAACAAGTGGCGAAGCTCGTTCCAAGCGTGAAGATGATCACATTCAACAATAGCGGAACCGAAGCCGACATGTATGCAATGAAGCTTGCACGGGCGTACACTAAGCGCGACAAGATCGGCAAATTCGAGGGACACTATCATGGGAATTCCGAGGCGCTCTACGCTGCCACCGGTTGGTCGTCTGACGGGCCCGATTCCGCAGGTCACGATCCGCTTTCCGCAAAGAATACTGTTGTGCTCCCGTTTCATGATGCAGACGCGGCCTACAAGGCCATCAAGAAGAAGCAAATGGCCTGTTTGATAATGGAGTTGGTTACAGGTGGCTCCAATATCCCTGAGGAGAAGGAATTCGTCAGGGGACTGAGGGAAGTCTGCGACGATACTGACACGCTACTGATTTTTGATGAGGTCATCACTGGATTCAGACTCGCCCCTGGAGGAGGTCAGGAAGCCTTCGGCGTCATCCCTGACTTGACGACGTTCGGAAAGGCAATTGGTGGCGGGGAGTTCCCTGTCGGAGCCGTAGGAGGAAGGACGGAGATCATGGAGTTGATGAGCAGTCAGAAGCACCCTAAGAAGTCGGAATGCGTCGCCCAAGGTGGCACATATTCAGGAAATCCGCTTGTGATGCGTGCCGGTTACGAAGCGACCAAGGTCTATGAAGACAGAAAACTCTACGCGCACATTGATGGGCTGGGCGCAAAGCTTAGGAAAGGCCTCGAGGAGGTCGTCAAGGACACCGGGGCCAATGCTCGCGTGACAGGATACGGATCCAAAGTCAAGATTCATTTTCCAAAACGTGGAGCCAGGATCACAGACGTGAAGTCACTGCTATTAAGCGCTGACTCCGCAACGGAGAAGCGATATTTCCAGCACCTGATTTCCAACGGGATATTTGCACTAACCCAAAGCAGGGTGCATTTCTACATCTCACTGCCACATACAGAACAAGAGGTCGACAAGTTGATCTCTACAACTGGAGACTTCCTAAAATCCATGCCCAAGTAGGAAGTACGATCGAGCGGACCGAGAGATTTGGACTGCCCAGGACCATTGCCCACCTGAAGGCAATGTTCTTGCCGTCAGCGTCTGAGTTTTCCTAGCATCATCGCTGAAAGGGCAATCATGAAAGTCGAGAACGGTAGATACATGGCCGAGATTCTCAGGTTGTAGAGATCACCAACGGTTCCCAAGAACCAAGGTGAGAACACTGCACCTAGAAATCCTATGCTGTATATGGCTCCCGTGGCAACGCCTCTTCTTGAGGGAAAGAGCGCAGCACCCCACGCAAGGATCGTGGGCATTATAGGGCCGAACGCGAAACCTGAGACGCACCAGAACGCGATTATCAGATAGCTATCTCCAACCAGAGTAGCGATCAGGATTGAGAGGGCGCTCAAAGAAGCGCAAGTCACAATGAGCTCCCTGTAACCTACCTTGTCGGTCAGGCTTCCCAAGCCAAGTCTGCCTGCGGCCATTGATGCCCAAAATAAGCCGATGGAAAGGCTCGCCAGTTCCACAGGAAACCCTCTTTCGAGCATCAGGAAAGTAGGCAGCCATGCATTAGCACCAAGTTCGGCACCGAAATAGAAGAAGCCAGCGAGAAGAAGCGCTCGCCCCTGCATCAACGCTTCAACTATCTTGCCTTCTGGCATGTGACTCCTCTCTGCGTCGGAGATAGCGACACTTTTCTCTGACTTAGTTGTGCGGAACAGCATGGTTGCAGCGGCCGCGAGTGGGACAAAGACGAGGCAGGCAATCAGGTATGGCAGTTTCCAACTTCCATAGGCGACGATAAGCAGCCCCGCAAGGGCGGGCCCTATGAATGCGCCCATGCTGAAGAAGAGATGTAACGCGTTCAAGGCGAATCCGCTCCTATTGGGATAGGCCTTCGTAACCAGCGAATTCATGGAAACCTCTCCGAAGGCCGAACCTATCCCGGCAACAAGGAAGACCCCGAGCAATGCTAGGTAGTTCGGAGCCTCTGATGCCAAGCCAACTGCGGCTCCAATCGCGGCAAAGCTGGCAACGAGCACCACAGGCTCGCCGTAGCGATCCGAGATAATCCCTCCAACGGGAGTGAGTAAGTAGCCCACATTCCAAGCGCTCGCAAGAAACCCCAGCACCCCCAATGGTATGGCGAATTCTTTCAGTATGAACGGAAAAGCAGGTCCCATCACGGTTGCGGCGACTCCGATCATCATCAAGCCCAGAAACGACATCAGAACGTATGCTGTCCGCGATCGACTACTCACTGTCCATGTTGGCAATGATCCTTACTTCCTAGGTTCCTAACCCCATGTCATCGTTAGGAAGGCTCTTTGATGCGATAGGCAATTGCCTTGATTCGGTGTCCCCGTGATGCTGTCATTGCCTAAGGTGTAAGCCGCCGGCTCTGTAGAGTAGGAAGACAGTTATCGAAAGGGACAGCAGCAGGACCCCGGCACTGGCCTCCAGTATTGCCCTCAAGCCGCCCACGGATGTTGAGTATCCGCCGAGGAGGTTTCCGATTACCAAGCCAAGACTCAGCATCATGCTGTAGATTCCCATGGCGGAACCTCGAAGGCCTGTGTTGGCTTTGTCTCCCACATAGGCTAGAGCAGACGGAACCGTGGCCGTTGCCATGAAACCTCCCAAGGCTATGAGCGGAAGTTGCTGGTAGATTCGCGGAGGGCTGTGCGAGACAGCCTCCAGTGTACTAAGGAGAACCAGAATCAATCCAACGACACCTATCCCAAGAGTCTTGCCCCTTCCTATCTTGTCAGATATCCATCCGAACACAACAGCCCCCATGCCTAGTCCAAAAGCTCCAAGCGCGAGTGTCAATCCGACCTGTGAGGCGTTAAGCCCAGATTCCATGAGCGACCTGGGCAGGACGAAGACCACCCCCAGTATGGTAGCAAGTCCAAGCCAGACAGGCAGAATAGCGCGCGTGTTCTGATCGAGGGCCAACAGAGGATTCACTTGGCGGGTTCGCCGTCTTTCGGAACGGCTTGTTTCTCTGACCCAGACCATACTCGCCACGCTCGCGGCAAGAAGCAGAGTGCCAGTTACGACAAATGCGAGTCCGTAATTGCGACCAGTGAAATGCAGAAGGGTTGTGGCCAGGGATATCCCAAACGCGTAACCCAATATGTTTGAGAAATCAAAACCGCCCATACTGACGCCTCTGTTGCTCACAGCCGTCAGATCGGTTATCATGGTTAGAGAAGATACTGTGACCGCTGCGCCGGAGAACCCCATGATGGCATGAATGATCGCGATCACGTAGGAGTCGCGTGTTAACGATATGGTCATCGTGAGCAAGGAAATTGACAGAAGACCTAGGATGAGCATCCACCGTCGTCCCTTCAAGTCGACATACGCGCCAATGGGTGCGGCTGAAACGAATTCCGCCAATGGATAGGCGGACAGAGCTATGCCGACACCGAGACTACCCACAGCCAAGTACATGGGAAACAGGAGTAGTACCGAGCCAAAGCCAATCCTGGTAACTAGCATCGCTAAGTACAGAACGAGCAATTGTCGCTTGTGATCCACCTGCGGAAGGTCATTCGCAGATTGGGATCCATCACGGTTCTGAGGATCGGAACCTGCGGTAGTCTCGTTGAGTGCGAGTCTTTCCAGCGAAGCGTGGACTTGACGGAACTCTGACATCTCGATCTTCCCATGCGTTTACTGTTTCCACAAAGATCTGGGCAATTACGTGATTGAGCACTTTGGCGGCTTCATTTCAATTGAGGAATTTAAGAGTCCCTCTCTTCTGTCTTAGGTCCTTTTGGTGGCCTGTTCTTTACTGTGTAAGCAATCAGCAGTGCTTCAACCACGAGGTTTCCTGATGCAAAGAGTACGGAGGACCCTCTGTCTATTGAAACAATGTAGAGTCCGAGAAGGCCAAGTAGAATCCAAACAAATACGAAATCCCTCACAAATCTGAGCCCGCCCATTGCATGTGCATCCTGTCTTCGGTTCTTTCTGGTGTCCATGTAGAGATAGACGCTCACTGCTGTCAGGAACAGTGCGCTCCAACTGATACAGACCGCCCAGAAACCCATCAGGTTAGGATAAGGCGTCATCAATTCTCACTTCATAGCTTGCAGATCTTGTAGAAGAACACCTTGCCGGCGTCGACCAAGAGCAGATAGGTAGCAACCATCAGTATCAGGAGCGCCCAGAACTGGACTGGAAGTGATGTGAACCCGAGGAAATGGCCGAGGATCGTGAAGGGGAGTATCGTTCCAAACGCCACTGCAGAAAGCGTAAGCACTGCAAGCCACTTCCCGGGACGGCTTGTGATGAATGGTATGCGCCTAGTCCTAATCACGAATATGACGAGCACCTCAGTCCAGAATGACTCTACGAACCATCCGCTCTGAAAGACCGATGCTGAAGCGCCGAATATGAAGAGCATGATGCCGTAGGTTAGGAAATCATACAGGGAACTGAATGGGCCGAAGAAGAGCGTGAACTTCCTCACGAAGCCTATGTCCCAGCGCCTCGGCCATTTCGTGTACTCTTCATCAACATTGTCGCTTGGTAGCGTCATGTTCGACACGTCGTAAAGCAGATTCATGAAGAGTATCTGCATGGGTAACATCGGGAGAAACGGTAGAAAGATCGATGCCGCTGCCGCACTGAACATGTTTCCGAAGTTCGAGCTCGTGCCCATCAGAATGTACTTTATCGTGTTGCCAAAAATCTTGCGTCCCTCTTCTATCCCGTCGGCTAGTACGCTGAGATCTTTCTCAAGAAGCACAATGTCAGCCGCACCCTTCGAAACGTCTACCGCCGAGTCCACGGATATGCCGACATCTGCTTCATGAAGTGCTGGGGCGTCATTCACGCCGTCGCCCATGAATCCTACAACATGACCATTTGTCCTCAGAGCCTTTATGACATCGAGTTTCTGTTCAGGCGTTATCCGAGCGAAAATCGTGCCTTCCTCAACAGCCGATCGGATCTCAGTCGAACTCATCTGCGTGAGTTCTGATCCACGAATCACTCTCTTGACTGGAATCCTCAGCTCCTCACAGATCTTCACTGCAACGAGCTCGTTATCTCCAGTCAGTATCTTCACATCGACCCCCATTCTATTCAGTTGAGCAACTGCTTGCTGAGCGTCCTTCTTTGGAGGATCAGTGAATATGAGAAAACCGAGAAGCGTTAGATTCACTTCGTCTTCAACAGAATAAGAAGTCTTTGCATTCATCATCCTATAGGCTATTGCGAGACTGCGGTATCCTGCATTGGAGTATTCAGCCAGCTTGGCGTCAATCAGTCTCTGAACCGAGTCTATGGGGCCCCTCTTTCCATCGGTCTCAGCATATTTGCATCTTGAAAGGACTGATTCTGGGGCTCCTTTGTTTATCAGGGTCAGTTTGCCATCTTTTGCAACAACTGTGGACATCATTCTTCGCTGATAGTCAAAGGGGATCTCATCCACCGATGTGTAGGAATCGATCTCTCCTTCGATTCCTTTCGCAATCGCGTATTCCCATATTGCGACATCCATCGGGTTGCCTGTGATCTTCTCTCCAGTCACTGCGCCGTTACAGAGGAGAGCATAATGCAGGGTCCTAGCGTCCTTTGCTTTGCCTAGCGACCAATAGTCTTGGAGGCTAATCTTTCCGCTTGTTAGTGTTCCCGTCTTGTCGGTGCAGAGGGCATCCATGTTGCCGAAGTCTTCAATCGAGACGAGGCGTTTGACGACTACGTGCTTCTTCGCCATTGCTCGGGCGCCTTGGGAGAGGCTGATCGTTACGATGGCAGGCATCAGTTCTGGAACCAATCCGACGGCGACTGCGAGAGAGAACAGGAGGGAATCTATGATCGGGTGACCAACCGCGGTGTTCAGCACGAATATTCCGATCACCAGAGCCATGGTGAGTGAGATGAGCATGGTTCCATACTTTCTCACTCCTCTTTGGAATTCAGTCTCGGGGCGAGATTCGGCCATACTGGTTGATATTGATCCGAACTCCGTGCGTTTCCCTGTCGAGACCACGACGCCACGACCACTTCCATGCTGAACCACAGTGCCCATGAACAAGTAATTCGTCAATTGCTGTGGTGTCGGACCCTGAATGTCGAGTCCGTCCGAGGTCTTCTCGACCGGAAATGACTCTCCCGTGAGCGCTGCTTCGTTAACCTCCAGTTCTTTGCATTGAACTATTCTCATGTCGGCACACGCGACATCTCCAACATAAACTGAAACCACGTCACCTGGGACGACAAGGCTCGCATCGATTTCCGATGGTCTGCCGTCTCTCGTTACGACGGCCTTCACTGATACGCTCCGTCGCAGGGCCCGGACAGTCTTCTCCGCATTGTACTCGTTGTAGAAGCCCAGGATGGCACTGAGGAGGATCATTGCCAGTATGACTATTGATTGCTCAAGTTGGCCGAAGAAGCCAGCCACAATAGCGGACGCGAATAGAATTCCCGACACTGGATTCTTGAATTGTCTTAGGAGAACCTGCGTCCAGCTCACGCCTTTCTCAGGCAGTTCATTATGCCCGTATTTCTCAAGGCGTTCCTGCGCCTCTTGCTCAGACAAGCCACGTTCGCTTGTTCCAAGGGAGCCATACGCCTCGGTCGGGCGGAAGGACCAGTAGTCCTTGCGGAGCTCTTGCGCTTTCTGCTTCGACAACAGCGTCGCGTCCGTCTAGGTTTTCGCAGTCGCCCAAGTCAACTACGATATAGGCATTCTGTTGTCTCCCAAGACGCGAGTTGTCAATGGCATATTCTCGCCTCAGTTAGGTTCCTCGCGGATATCTACTCTGTCAATCCTTGGATAGACGCTCTTGATCGCGCTCTCCAAGTCCGTAGAGATATCATGTGCCCGTTTCATGCTGAGCTTCGGGTCAAAGCGGCATCGTAGCACGACGTGAAATCTATCTCCAATTCTGCGAATCCTGATTCCATGAACTGCCTTGATCTCGGGGAAGCGTTTTGCGGCATGTTCGATGTACCATTTGACTTCGGTTCCGCCTCCCTGCAATTCTCTGGATATGAGATCAGAGGCAGACTCCATATGAATAGTGACCTCTGATATGTTTGGATTGGCTGCCTTCAGCTTCTTCTCAATCTCATCTGAGATCTCGTCTGCATGTTTCACAGTCATGTTTGCGCTAACTTCAAGGTGGAAATCAAGACACATCTTCTCATCGACCTTCTGAACGTGGACATTGTGGACGCCTCTGGATCCGGGCACCCCGTCAGCAATTTCTTTCACGAGTGTCCGAACGTCCTCTCGGCGATGTCCGTGCGGATCTGTTTGGACGGTCACTCTGGCCTTAGGCAGAATGTGTCTTACTTCGCGTTCAACCTTCGAGGCGATTCTATGAACGTCCTCGAATCTGAGGTTGATATCAAGCGAGACGTGGAGGTCCACCTCGTATCTCTTTCCGGTTATGCGAACGGTCACTAAGTGGCAATCCCTCACGTCGCCTATCGTCTCGACCCTCTTCTTGATTGCCCGGGCGATCTCTTTCTCTGAGCGCTCAACTAGAGGAATAGGCAATCGTTGCACCTCGCTAAGATCCAGATAACCGGGCTAGTAGATCAGCGGTATTAGTTGTTTGGTTTCACGCACTTGCTTCAGGTATCATGCTCGGAGTCCCCTCAAAAGCATCTCCTCCTAACGTTTCGTTTTAGAACAGGTTGAAGACCGGCGAGCAGAGACAGGTTACTCCTCCGTCCCCTTTGTAGAACTCCGACACGTCAACTTCAACAGGAGTGAAGTCTGCTCCCTTGAGCTTCATGGCGGTCTTAGGGAAGCCAGAAGGGATAATCACTCTGCTGTCCCCTACGTACAGGGCGTCCGTAGCGTAACTCTCCTCGAGCGGTATGGTGATGAATCGAAAGCCGGGAAATGACTTTGGGTCAATCAAATCGGGCGCTATGATCATGGTTCCTTTGCTCAGATAGGAGCAGCCACAAAGAAGGTGCATGAGTTTCGTCTTCACTATCTTCACTTGGAGACGATCCACGCACGCGGAAAGCTGCCTGATGCCATTCTCGTTTGTTCTTTGAGATTCTCCGGCGAAAAGGCCTCGATCTGTGATCATAATATCTCCTCCCTCCAAAGTGCCGGGGCCTTCAATGGAATGCACCGTTCCAATTTTCATTCCCAGATCGGCGAGATCTTCAAACAGTGCTTTCTCTTCTCCTCTGCGACTTGCTTCACCGAATCTGCCGATTACAGTTCCACGTGACCCGATTATCGCCGGATCCTGCATGAAAACAGAGTCAGGGAAATCCTCCAAAGGGCTCAGTTCAATAATATGCAGTCCTGATTCTCTCAGAACTGAAACGTAATGCCTATGCTGTTCTTTTGCAAGATCTAAGTCAATACTTGTCTTGGCTGGATTCGCCGAAACGCATTTGACATACGAATTAGCTGGTGGACGAACTAGTACTGTTTCGAACAGCCTGCTCGTTTCGCTCAATCCAGCTGGTGATGATACACGAATTGCCTCGCTGAACCCGACTAGAGTTCATTCTAGGACATGGATGTTCTTCTTAGCGCAGATCTCTTTGAGGATCTTGGGCCAGACCGTGACACTGATTTCCCCCAGGTGAGCCTTCTTGAGCAGTATCATGTATGTGCGCGATTGTCCGATTCCCCCACCAATGCTGAGGGGAAGCTCGTTCTTGATTATTCCTTGATGGTAAGGCAGTTTGAGGAAATCTAGCTGGTGAGAGATTTCCAACTGTTTTCTGAGGGTGTCTGCATTCACCCGGATGCCCATCGACGTGAGTTCGTGTCGACGTTTCGTCACCGGATTCCAGACAAGGATGTCTCCATTGAGGCCATGCATGGTTCTTCCGTCGTCCGACTTGGTTTCGGTAATCCAGTCGTCGTAGTCAGCGGCGCGCATCTCATGGGGATAGCCGTCCTTGAGAACCCAGCCAATCCCAATGATGAAGACGGCCGGATACTTCTGCAGGACTGCTGTCTCGCGCTGTTTGCGGGGCAAATCTGGATACATGTCCAAGATTTCTTCGGCATGTAGAAACTTGAGTTCGTCAGGTAAGCTAGGATACTTGCTTGTTTTCAGCTGGGGAAATAGCTCTTGTACATGGGTTTCAGCGCCTTTGAGGGCCTTCCAGATCTTCCTGACCGTTTCTTTCAGGTAGTCTAGGTTGCGTTGATCCGCTGTGATGACTCTCTCCCAGTCCCATTGGTCCACGTACGCGCTGTGGTCGTGGTCGAGGAAGTAGTCCTTGCGCACCGCGCGCATGTCAGTGCATA
>CAZRNA010000046.1:0-14217 GCA_964601325.1 uncultured Candidatus Bathyarchaeia archaeon | reverse complement strand
GGTGCTGGAGGAGGAGTTGTCATCATCGTCCACCCAATCCACATCGCAATCACGAGGACGGCGAGCACGAAAAGGAGCACTGGTAGCCCCACGGCCCATTCGTGCAACCATCCTGGGAGCGAAAGAACCTGTGGGAAGAAAGCGACAAGGTATCCCAAGGCAATAATGAGTGAGATCGCGAAGATCGTGCCTCCGTACAACTGGTCACGGTTCATTTGAGATCACTATCCTGCTATTTCTGGCCTGTTCATGGCATATAAAATGTTGTCACTGATATGATCGATAACCTGGCCTGGTGCTAACGTGAGGGGGAAGCGTGAGGGGCCGGAATGGATACCCTGCGGTTTTCTCTCTGATCTCAGCCGCCAATTTCTCTATCGATATTCTGCGTTGCGTACCTGTTTCCCTTGCACGAACCGGCAACTCAGTCACTCCCTTCTCTCTGGCTCCGACAACTATGATGTAGGGAACCCACAACATCTCGGCATCCCGCACTCTCTTCTCGACAGTCTCGTCGGAGTCGTCGACATCGGTTCTGACTCTTCCATCGTTCAATTTCTTGGCGAGCTCATCAGCATGTGGCAAGAATTCTCTTGTTACGGGTATGATCCTAACCTGACTTGGAGCTAACCAGAGAGGGAGTTGAGGTTTCTTGCCCTGCCTCTCCATCCTAGCACAGCTGTCCAAGATCGTGAAGATGTAACGTTCAACGGTTCCAATGAGTGCGGTGTGAATTATCGGCGGGAACTGTTTCGTACCGTTCTGGTCAACGTATGAGATGCTGAATCGTTTAGCATTGCCCATGTCGATTTGGAACGTGGCTATTTCCCTAGGCCGGTCAAGCTCGTCGATGATATGATACTCGATGTTGAGGACCCAGTAGTAGATCTCCTCTGGCACAAAGTTGAGGAGTATAGGCTTTCTTTCGAGCTTTGCGAGTTCAATGAAGTATGGCTTGTTTCCTTCAAAGAAGCTCCTTGTCGTGTTGTATACTGAGACGTAGTCTCTTGCGAGTTTCCCGATCTCCTCATAGATGACTTTGTGCGTGTTGATGGAGACGTCCTTCGAGTTCTCTAGATCACGACAGTAGATGTGAAGGTCGGGCATGTGCAGTTTTCTCACTCTGAAGCATAACAGCAGTTCTCCGCTCTGCTCGAGTCGATAGCTATCTGCAACTTCGAATGTGCCGAATGGGACGTTCCGATAACTGATAGTCCAGTCCTTCACCATCGCGAATTGCTGGTGACACGCGGCATACCGCATGACGAAGCTCTTCTCGTCCAAGTCGACCTTGTACAGCCTCGCACCGAATAGGTCTGCATGCTCCTTCACGGGTCTCACAGAGAGATCGAACAGGTTTGTCCCGCGAACCTGAAGGACTGGTATACCCACGTGGCCTGCAATGGCCCACGAATAATCGGCAATCAGATCGAAGATGAGCGTAGCTTCCGGACCGTATCTCATGTGACCGACATCCGAATACGGCTCCCACTCGATTCCGAACTTCCTGCAGTAGTCTAGGAAACGCGGCTCGCCGCCGCCAGCAAGCCCTTTCTTGAGGGCTTCCTTTTCAACGAGCGTTCTGAACTCTTCTTCTCCCTTCGAGTAGCGATACTCTCCTGGAGCGTGCAAGCTGCCTTCAAGATCCATTATCATGTATTCCGTCTGAATCGGCGCACGTTCCTCAGGCTTCTTCTCTGCCGTTATGGTTCGGGACAGTTCCGCCAGAGGATGCCCTAAGCAATGTAATCGGAAGCTCTTGTAGTAGCCGAACGGGCTTCTTTGAACTGTGAAGCCCATGTTCTTGAGAAGATCTTCCATTGTCGCGACTACTTTGATTGCTGGATCTCTTGAGGCTAGACTACTTGAGAGGTGGGCGTATGGGTAGAGCATTATGTTCTTGGTCCTGACCTGATCGGCAACCTCTCTGACCGCTTCGGACCCGTTTGCCGCGACCCGTACCGGGTCCTTCTCATCGTCCTTCTCGATCGTGCAAAAGGCGACCAAGACATTCTCCATCTGGCCGTGAGAACGAGAAGTTTCGAACTTCTCTGGCTCTTCAACTGCCTTCTCCCGCACTTGATACTCGAAGGACTCGGCGTGGATCAATAGGACTCGCAATAATACTCACTCCGCATTATCCTGACAGGCGCCATCTCTCTATCTGTCGGTCCTTCTTTGACCGCTTCTTCATCTCTTTATAGTGTGTTCGGCACAGGTATGCACGTCTGGCGCCTCCGATGTCCATCTTCGCCTGCGCCACTGCATCTGGTGAAACGGAACGCACGGCAGCCTGGGTGCATCCGGTGACGTTACATTTGACCCCTTTCGAGACTTTTCCCAATTCTGAGATGGCCTCTCCTGTGCCGCAAACCTTCGTGCTTAGGACCTATTCAAGAGTTGTCAATACGACGATACTATGTCTGCACATGATTTGTGCGCTGTGCGGTAGCGGGCGCAGATCTGTGCTCTGTCTCCCGCTACTTGGCCGGACGCTGAGCGTCGGCCATGATTGATCTTGCGTGCTTGATTCTCTGAACCACCGTTATTGCGGAGAACAAAGCTATCAGGAAAGCACCTGCGTTGAGTTGACCCACGAAAGCCGCCACTACCAGAATGAGGAGACGTTCTGGACGTTCTGCGATACCGACCCCTTTCATCTCAGCCCCCAGCTGTTCGGCGCGTGCACGAGCATAGCTGACCATTAATGAACCCGAAAGAGCAGCGAATCCCACCGGCCAGTCAACGAGTTTCGAGTAGACGAGACTCCAGTAGACGACGATCTCAGAGATTCGGTCGAGCACCGAATCGAGGAATGCACCAAAATGCGACACCTCACCGTACAGTCGAGCCATTGCACCGTCCGTCGCATCAAGAAGTCCGGACAAGAAGAGAAGGATGCCTGCGGAGACTCCCTTGAGCGAAGGTTCAGCCACAACGACAAATGCGACAGCCGCAGCCACGCTGCAGCAAAAGGACATTAGCGTGATGTGGTTTGGTTTCAGACCGAGACCGTGAAGGCCTCTCGCAAGCCGACCCAATCCAGGCTCCACAAATCGCGACAGTCTACCGATCAAGCGAACCCCACGCAATACTCACAAAGACAGCACACTATTCTTTCAGCCGCCGGCCTCACGTCCGACCACAGCAAACCCCTTGCATTCAAGGCTCATAAGAAGTGTGATCTAGCAGCAATCGCCAGATTGATTTCGGGAAATTCATCATGTACAGAAGGAACGTGAGAGCTGCCTAGGATGACATATGACCTAGTCGCCATAGGGAACCCCGTGTACGACTTCATAAGCACCCTTCGAACAGAGAGCAGCCGGCGGATATTGTCTGGATGCAGCACGAACGTGTGTCTTTCCGCGAAAAGGCTCGGCATGAAGAAAGTAGCACTTGTTGGAAACATTGGAACAGATTTCAGCCACGATTTCCACACCGAAATGAGACGCCACGGAGTCAAGGTGATCAACACGGGAACGACAGATCGAACTACTGGCTTCAGTATTAGGAACGACGAGAGCGGGGAACGCACGCTCCGGCTGATAGCCGATGCGGGCAAAATATCACTTAAGCGCGTTTGGTCAGAGTGTCAGAAAAGCCGCTATCTCCTACTTGGTCCAGTGTTCTCTGAGATTGATGTCCCTGAGATTACCGGTCTCGTTGAATCATCGCATAGTCAGGTATTCCTAGACCCACAGGGTCTGCTTAGGCGCCTCGGAAAGGATGGAGAAGTGGAACACTATTGCGAAAGAGGAACACTCAAGAAACTCGTAGAGCAGGTGGATTTCGTCAAACCGAGCGGGCTGGAGGCCCGAGTAATCACCGGTCTGCAGAACCACATGGAGTCAGCGAAGAAGCTTGTCGAGTGGGGCGTCAAAACAGCAATCGTCACCCTTGGAGCAAACGGGTCACTTGTCTGCGACGGAAGAACGTGCTTCCGCGTGCCCGCCTTCGAGACCATGGCGGTCGATCCAACCGGAGCAGGGGAATTCTACGCTGGCGCCTTCTTAGCGGAATTCAGTCGGACAGAAAGCCTTCGTTCTTCGTGCCTCTATGCTTCCGCCGCAGCGTCGATCATGGTTGAGAGTCCGCGGCCAAACTTCAACCTCACCGATGAAGAGGTGAGAAGAAGGACTAGGCTAATGGGCGAGATCAGAGAAGCCTAGGCACTTACTGAGAGCGTCTAGTACGCGAATCGTCTCTCGTCGCGTGCTCGGACCTTGGATACTCCGAAGTGAACTGCGCATGAAATGCAGTAGTACTTGAAGACTTTCTGTCGAGCGATGTAAGCGCCATGAGCACGCAGCTCCCGAGCAAGGGATGGTTCCACTAATGAGACGAAACTAGTGACTCGCTTTGCCTTGTCACGTGGCACCTGCATCCCACAGTTGGTGCATTGTACCAGTGTGCTGCTGCCTCTTGAGCCTCCCTTGCGTCCTCCGGATTTCCTTTTCTTTCCCATTCGTATCCACAACTACGGGCTAGATCTAGGTAACTTCGCTTAAACGTTGTGCCCCTGACAAGGCGTCCATGCGGGCGGGCAATTAGTATGCCCGAGCGAAGTAGACGACCTTTTTTGCAGTTTTTCCACAGCAAACGCATGCAGAGAAAACCTGTTCGTCCTGCATGGGAACCACGCGAATGGTGGCGCCGGTCTCGTCCTTGATTCGGTCTTCACACGCAGTCTCCGAGCACCAGCAGGCCCTTACAAACCCGCCTTCGGTCTCGATGGTCCGTTTCAGGTCGTCGTAAGTGTGAACATCGTGGATAGCCTGCTTGAGTGCACGACTGGCCTTCTCGAACAAGGATGATTGAACAGCGTCGAGCAGTCTCTTCGTCTCTTTGATCACATCCGCCTCAGGAACCGCTGTGCGTTCTGATGTGTCTCTACGGACGATCGTAACCTGCTGACGGCTGACATCTCGAGGGCCAATCTCGATCCTGACAGGGACCCCTTTGAGCTCCCACTCGTTGAATTTCCATCCAGGTGTGTACTGCGCCCGGTCGTCGAGAGTTACGCTGATGCCGGCTTCCTGCAGCTTGTCCGCTAATGATTTGGCCCGACCCGAGATGTCGACTCCTTCTGCCTTGTAAGGAATCGGTACGACGACCACCTGCACCGGGGCGATGCGCGGTGGAATTACCAAGCCACGATCATCTCCATGAAGCATGATGACTGCTCCGATCAGTCGCCAAGAGACGCCCCATGAAGAGTTCCAGGCGTAGTGCGTTTCCTCGTCATTGCCCAAGTACCTAATCTCGAAAGCTTTTGAGAAGTTTTGTCCCAAGTTGTGCGATGTGCCCATCTGGAGCGCTTTTCCGTCAGGCATCATGGATTCGAGAGTCATCGTATACAGCGCGCCAACGAATTTCTCTCGGTCCGTCTTGCATCCAGTGAGCGCCGGAATGGCAAGTTGTTCCTCTATGAGCTGTCTGTACAATTCGAGGATTCTCATGACCTCCGCGTCGGTATCCTCCTTGTCGGCGTGGACAGTGTGACCCTCTTGCCAGAGGAATTCCGAAGTTCGCATGAACGGCTTGGTCATCTTGATCTCCGCTCGAAGGACTGAGTTCCATACATTGATCAAGAGCGGTAGGTCCCTCCAGCTTCTGATCCATTTTGCGTACGAGTCGTAGATGACGGTCTCAGAGGTAGGTCTAACTGCTAGCCTTTCTCCGAGCTTGTCATTTCCAGCCGAGGTCACCCAGAAGACTTCAGGTGTGAAACCTGAGAAGTGCTCAGCTTCCTTTCTGAGGAAACTCTCAGGAATCAACAGTGGGAAGTAGGCGTTACTATGACCCGTTGCCTTGAGACGCTTGTCAAGGAATTCTTTGATCTTCTCCCAGATCGAGTAGCCATACGGCATCAGGACCATGAATCCTTTGACGCTAGCGTAATCAGCAAGCCCTGACTTCGTGACTACCTGAGTATACCATTCGGACAGATCGTCTTTCTTAGAGACAGTGATTCCAATCTCTTTGCTCATTTGCAGAATACCACGTGCAGTAGAACGTTCGAGGTAATGCAACAAATGCTATGGCTCTGGAACAGAGCCACCCGCGATAACTGACACCCTCACGTCTGTTCCCTCAAACGCACTATTTCGGCCTCTACCCTCGTACCGATCTATTTAGTGTTTGCCGAAATTGCTCAACTATCCGGCAGGTCCGACGCGCTTGTCAGTGTTGTGAGCACCATGCACCTAGTCTCCCGGATCACACGCTCGCTGACACTATGATGAAAAAGCCCTCTAACCCCTTTCTTCGGGTGACGTTTCGTCATGATTACGAAAGCATAATCTTCAGCATTCGCCTCGTTGACAATAGCCTCTGCAATGTCGCGAGCTACCACGATCTTCTTGCGGCTAATGCAACGTTGTTCCTTCAGCCATTCAGCAATCGGGGACAGGACCTCGTCGGCGAGAGCTATCTCTTCTCTATGCGAAACCACCTCGATCGGTACAGTGCGACTCGGCAGTTCCACAACATGAAACAGGACGATCTCGGGGTCCTTGAAAGCGGACAATGCATACAGAGCCCTTGTCATCAGCTGCCTGTCCGCGCTTGTGGCAATTGGGACCAGTATCTTGACTGGAGGCTTCTTGGGAGTCTTGCCTCGCATCAGGATACAGGCTTCCCTTCTTTCTTGTGTGTGTATAGAATGACCGCCGACACCGTGCTTCGGATACCGTCGATGGCAAGAATCTTCTCTTTGATGAATATCCTGAATGTCGCAATGTCCTTAGTTTCGATCGTGGCAACTATGTCATATTCTCCTGTGACTTCGTACAAATCTTTTACTTCAGGGAGCGCAAGGAGCCTCTTCGTTACTTTATCCAGCTCTTTTGACTGCACGAAGATGTTGAGTATCACGACTACGCCTGGTGCCATGCTAATCACCTCTTCTAACGACCATGAGTTTGCCTGGGTACTTTGACGCTATCGCGTACGCTGTGTCCTCTCTCTTTTCAAGATGGCCTTTTAACGTCTTTCTCTTGATGAGAACGATGAGGTCGTTATCGCGTGATTCCATCTCTCTTTCCACGATGGATGTGGTCGATCCGATTTCGACTTGCGAGACTACGTCGAATCCTTCTGAAGCAAGAGCTTTCCCCACGCGCCTTAACTCGTCTAACGATATTGCCTGGCATTGTTTCAGCTGGGAGTAGTCATGAACATTCTCAGTGCTTAGGCCGAAGTCTCGTGGGTCGACGATACTCAAGAGCCTGATCCTGAAGCGGTTGTCAAGTTCATACTTGAGAGCTTTCACAACTGCATCCTCGTCTTCAGGGGTTCGTACCAGGACTGTGGCATTCATCATATATGCGCCGGGTACGATGGTCCTGCCGACCTCGTTTCCGAGGAGGCTCATCTTACGGGATCTTCTGAATGCGACAAAACCTATGACCCCGACAATAAGCCAGATCGTTCCCACTATTCGTCCCTCAGCATGGAATCCGATGACCAGCGTCCACATTGTTCCTGTTGCGATCGCACCGATCACGCTCACAACAGGGATGAAGATTGTTCTTGCTCCCACGTGAATCTTCAGTGTGCCCGGCAACTTCCAAGCTCGATATGCGTCAGGTTCCTTGTTTCTCAGAACAATCAACGAAACATTCACGATCACGTATGAGAGAAGAGCCCCGAAGTTGTACAAGTCCGCAACGAAATGAAGCTCGCCGAGAAGCGCCATCCCTGCACCAATGAGTCCGAAAACGACTATCGTGCGAATCGGTGTGCGGAACCTCTTGTGAACCTTGTAGAACCAAGCCGGCATCAGCGAGAAGCGGCCCATCGAGAAGACGACACGAGATGCACCGATCACCCCCGTGTTAGTGGACACATAGCAGATAGTGAAGCCCGTCAATGCGACGATTGGCGCCAGTAGGTGTCCAATGTACGGGACTCTTGACGCGATGGCAGCCATTGGGTCTGTTTGGGCGGCGGCAAGATCCTGCCACGGCATCAACCCCATGCTCAAAGTCGACAACCCAACCGCGAAAATAACAACCGCGACTATCGAGAGCTTGTTTGCCCGTGGAATCCACCGCTGAGGCCTCTTTGTCTCTTCCGCAGCCTGCGCAATGGATTCGATGCCTATGAACGAGGTCATGGCGAGAGTGACGCCGTATATGAAATTCTGTGTTTGAGTCCCATACTGCGGCATGATGTAGACAATGTTCGAGAATATTGAAGTGGCACCAAAATCCGTGACCTGACTCAGGAAGAGCGCCAGACCGAAGGCCAACAAGATACCTGTTATCAGAATTGATGACTCAACAACAAGGTCGAGTGATACAAGGACTTCATTGAATTTTGAGGATTCCCTTATTCCGACTGAGTTGAGAAGCAACAAAGCAAGGACCAGCAAGAAGGCGGTGAATCCAATGTACGATATCTTGACCTGAAAGCCAAGAACGGAAAATAGAAAGTGCGAACTCTTGAGCCAAGGCAGGTAGAAGCTGAGATAGCCTGCGCTCGCAAGTGAAAACAGTGCGATGTCCACTGTGTAGTCAAGCATCACCGCCCAGCCCGCCACAAACCCGGTGAGGTCGTTGAAGGCTTTCATTGAATAGACGTGGGCCCCGCCGGCGTACGGATAAGCCGTAGCCAGTTCCGCATAGGCAAGCCCTGTGCAGACATAGGTTATCGAAGCGATCGCAAATGCGATCGGTGAGGCGCCTGCGGCATAGAACGCCACAAGGCCAATCGCAACATAGAGGTCCGCTCCGACATCGGCATACCCCATTGCAAAGGAACCGTACCAGCCAACCTCACGTTTGAGCGCATGCTCCTCACCTTCATTGGACAACTCTGTCACGCTTCATGTGCAGGAGCCCTTTGACTTCTCAAGCTCTCTGGTGCGACGAATCCTGACCTCATAGCGCCCTTTAAGGGATACGCGGGTACCAACAGCAACTCGCTGGACTTCTGCACCCGGGCCTGCGGATATGCCAACAATCTGTAGCTGCTCAATCGGTGTCATGGCCCATCAATGCCAAAGCAATCGTTCAAGGAAAGGCTTTCTCATTCGCCAATGATATGCACGTTCACTGTACGTCGCGATCTTGGGCCATCAAGTTCTAGGAGAAAGATATTCTGCCAAGTGCCACGGACGAGTCGCCCATCTTCGATTGGGAATGCACGTGATGCACCGATCAGCGCTGAAGCAATATGCCCGGATGCATTGTCGTCAATTCTATCGTGCAGATATCCAGCACTGGGAGGGAAGATCTCCTTCACCTTGCCGAGAATGTCGTGAATCAATCCGCTCTCATGTTCATTGCAGATTATGGCGGCGGTTGCATGCGATGCATGCACCAAACATAGGCCCTTCGCAACTTGAGACTCGGATACGATCTCCTCAACCGTCTCTGTGAGATCGATGAGTTGATACTTCTCTCTTGTTGACAGAGTGATGGTTTTGGCGAAGTTCTTCATTCATTCCCACAATGTGGGCGAGCTTGAACGGACAGGCTATATGCCTTTCGAAAAAAGGGTTGAAAAAAGGAGACGAATCCAGGAGCCTTCGGATCTCACTGGATTCTGGCTTCTTGCACAGGAACAGGGGGCAGGTCTGGGAAACGTTCACGCATCTTTTGCTCTGCGACGATATTTGCTTCGCTGAGGATTTTCTGTGCGTCCTCGCCTGAAACGGGTACCGCAAAGGATTCCTCCGCGGCGTCGCCGACTTGTGATGCGAGGTCTTCGAGTGACTCGTTCACTGATGCAAGTTCAAGCGACACTTCAGGGAGTATGCCTTGAAGCTGCGTCTTGATCGTTTTGACAACGGATGCGACAGGTCTCATGGTCTGCGCGACATCACCGAATTCGCGGACTAGGTCCAGTCTCAGAGCGACTTGCTCCAACGCGAGTTGGCTGTGCAGGATGACCTTCGCGACTTTGCGTATCTCGGCGCATTCGCTGGCGTATATGGATGCGAGTTCCGTGTTCTTCTGTTGCACCGCCGTTACGCACTTGGTGTAGAGTGTGGCGTCACGTTGCTGCATCTTCTGAGCTGTCCTGTCCAAGCGTGAAAGCTGCATCTTGAGGCTCAGCAGTGCATCCATGATCCGCTTGCGGACTGGTGTGGGGTGAAAAGCTTCCTTGACTTTGCCCATCATCGATCTGTTTTCCTTAAACACTCTCTTTCCCCCCTTCCCAAGGTTGATCCGGGACCGGCTGTTTGGAAAGGCTCCTCGACTCCTCGAATTCCTTCGCAAGAAGTTTCAGGAAGTTGCAGAGGCCTCCCTCATCGTAGGTGCGCACTATTGAGCCGGTGTATTCGATTTTCACATTCATGTTTCTGAGCCTCCACATTGTCTTGTCGACGTCAGCCTTGTTCTTGCCGGCCAGGAACACGATGTTTTCAGGTTCGCCTAAGGAGCTCACAACTTGGATTGTCTGTGGCATCGAGGCAATCTCTTCCAGGATTTGCTCGCGCTGGGAGTTGCCTGGTAGGCTCGCAGCAACAAAGATCTGCTCCGATAGACCGAGTTTCTCCAAGTCCAGCCGAGTCGTGTAGTCTCTGATTATCCCCAAACGTTCGAGCTTGTTTACTCTGTATGCGACGACGTTTGGGTGAAGATCGAGCTTTTTGCCGATATCTACGAACGATGATTTCGCATTCTCGACCAGTTCTGCAAGGATCTTCAGGTCGGTTGAATCTGTTGACATTTGCATGACCTCACAACGCCTTGTACCTTTCAAACCACTTGTCATAGAATCGAAGCATCTCCGGCGACACGCTTGGGCGTCGTTTGCGAAGGATCTCTCGAATGTCTTCCATGCAGATGGCTCTTGGCCGTGAACGTTCTGTGATCTTCTGAGACTGGAAAAGCTCTCGGACGACCTTGATCTGTGCTGACTGTAGTATGTCGCGCATGTCGCTTCCAGAGTAGCCGTCTGTCATATGGACTAACTCGTCGGTGCTAACATCACCACTGGTGGTCAGGTCTTTCGAGTATATGGAGACGAGTTCAGTTCGCGCTTCAACGTTAGGCAACGGAACGAATATTCGCTTCTGAAAGCGGCGGATGAACGCTTCGTCAAGTGCCCACGGCTTATTTGTTGCACCGACGACATACACATGGGATGGGTTGGACTTGTCCGAAATGCTATCCATCTCTTTAAGGAATTGATTCCGGGTACGCACTTCTCCGCCCACCTCGTCCCCTCTAATTCCAACAAGAGAGTCCACTTCGTCGATGAAGATTATCGCAGGGCGCCCCGAACCCGACGCCCGCCTAGCGTCCTGAAACAAATTCGCGACATTCTTCTCGGACTGACCCAGCCACTTGTCCATTACAGTCGCGGCATCAACACAGAAGAAATCAGCATTGATTTCAGTCGCAATTGCAGCGGCTAGGAGGGTCTTGCCACAACCTGGAGGACCAAAGAACAGTAATCCCCGAGGCCATCCTAGCGGGAACAAGTCCGGACGCCTAGCCGGATAGACTACAGATTCCTCAACAGCCATCTTAGCGTCGCGCAGGTCGGCAATGTCGTTCCATCTGACATTCGGCTTCTGGATAGGAGCGAAATGCTCCATCTGCTCAACAGCGAGCTGTGACGAGGGATTTGCACCAAAACGCGAGCCTTGATCGTTCAGTTCCTTGATTCTTCGCCGGAAGTTCTCGATGTGCTCCATGTAGACTTTGTTCGTTGGTGCTTCGGGGTACAGCGAGCACAGCTTGAGCAGCACCTCAGATGCTCTCTGATAGCGCGATATGGCCATCCCTTTCGAACCCTGTCGATCAAATTGGATCGCCTCGTTCGCGTAGCGGACGGCTAAACCCTCGAGCTCCTCAGAGGCCGAACCCGATCTGGTCTCAGAACGAAAGGGAGAAGGAGATCCGACCGTCTGAAGGCTGCTCGGACTCCTGTGCGGAGTGCTACTCGACAACTACCCTTCCCTCACTTTCCAGCCGGTCGAGGGCGATCTTCACTCTGTCTGGCGGTATGCCGATGATGCGCGCTGCGTCGGATAGGTGAAGGTTCCCTTGGTGGCTCTTGATGTACTCGTAGACGTGCCGGTCCACCTCTGTCTCGCTTGCCACAGCAGGCATCGGCTCAGGCGAAACGTTGCTGTGTTCGAGAGTCAGCTCCGGCAGTTTGGGAAATGTCTGAGACAGCCGCTCCTGCGCAATCGCAGACGACTCCTCAAGGACCTTCTTCGCATCTTCGCTGGTTGTCTGGACAGCTCCCGCGTTGTCGAGAACCGGACCCGCTTCATCGCTGAGGTCCTGCAGCATGGTGTTTATCTCTCCAAGTTCGTTCGCTATGTGCGGAACAACGTTGGAGATCCTTCCTTTTGTTTCAGCCACAATGCCGACAATGGGCTTCATGTCGCCCAAGAGTTCTCCGAACTCAAGCGCCATGTCCAGCTTGAAGACAACCTGATCAAGCGCGAGCTGACCGCTGATAATTATGTGAGCAATCTTTCTTACCTCGGCACACTCGTTCGCGTACAATCGTGCGCGAGCAAGATCATTGTTCGCCTGTGCGCCAACGCATCGTTCGAGCAGCTCCTGATCCTTCTGCTGGATCTTTATTGCCATACCTTCAAGTCTATTCTTCTGGATGTCGAGCCTAGACCTCGCTTTGATGATTTGATCCTTGAGGGGAACCTGATGGAGATGCGGAACAAATCTGTCGACTATCGTCAAATTGTGCCACTGCCTATGCAGGCATCTCTTCGTTGATTTTCACAACAACATAATCCGGAATCCCTTGGTCAATTCTACGAGGCAATGTTTGGTCTTGCACTTGCGGACCTCTTTCCAGAGAGGTCAAGTCCTCAAGTGTTGCCTGAATGTCCTTCTTCTCAGCAAGGTGTCCGTTCAGCATCCCGTGTATGATTTGACAGGCGTCTTTGTACGCAATCGCCTCAACGACCCCAGACGAATAGAGTAATTTGTTGTCTGTCAAAGCCAGCTGGAGTCTTCGTATTTCATCTTCCAGCTTCAGCGTTCTTTCCTTGAGCGAATCAACAAGCGCAATACGGCGACTTTCCATTGCGTGTATGGCGCCTTCATATTCACTGGCCATTTCTCTATACGCAGTTGTGTCGATATCGCCGTCGGAGAGGAGGGACTTGAGCGCGGTAATGCGCTTTGATGCGGTCGAGTACTCGCGTTCCAAGTCCGAAGCTTCGTGCTTCCACGCAGGCGTAACAATGACAGAACCATTCTCCACCTTCACTTGCGTGGCCGGGTATTTCGCGAGGATTCCTGATTCTTGCTCGATGTTGACTTGAGTTACTTCGTTGCGGATGTTCGTGTCTACGCCAATCAGTTTTCCGACGGGGGTGTTGTAGGGGGTTTGAACCGTTTTCCCTAGGTATCTTCCAACATCCTCTACGAGCATTACCATCAATATCCACCATGAAGGGTTCAGTGCTGCTACTGGAATCCCTGCTCTGTTGTCCTCTGAGTCAGAGGAGACGGAGCCGTTGGTATCTCTGGGAAGTGTTGCTGAATTCTATGTTCAGCTAGGACATTGGCCTCTGAGAGTATCTTTTGTGCATCTTCACCGGAAGCCTGTACTACTGAATCTGAGCCGAGGGGGCCGCCAATATCGCACACGGCATTGTTCAACACCTCTCCGATTTCGGCGAGTTCGAATCCTACTTCAGGGATGATTCCAGTGATGTGTCCTTGTACTGACTTGACAACTGATGCGACAGGGGCCATCATGGAAGCGATGTTCCCGAATTCACGAGCAGTCTCGAGTCTCAGAGAAGCCTGCATGAGTGCCAGCTGACACTGCAATGTTATCTTGGCCATCTTTCTGATCTGCGCGCACTCGTTAGCGTACATTGCTGCTCGGGCATTATCCTTGGCAACTTGAGCTCGCACGCACTTGTCAAACATCTCCTTGTCGTGCTGCTGCATCCGAGCCGCTGCCCCTGCGAGCCTATTCTCTTGAGCCTGCAGGCGGAAGATCGCCTCGGCGAGTCGATCGTTCAACGATCCACCACGATGGATCTTACTTGTTATTCGTGTCCGAAGCGGTGGCTCATCCCAGTTGCTGAAACCATATGACAACATTGTCTCTCCTAGATTGTGCAACCCACAAATTGAGTTGTGAGTTCGTCGTTTAGTGGGCCTAGTGCCATTAGATTTCTGGAAAGAAAGCTGTCAAAAAGAGTATGATCCCAAGAGATGCTTTCTCACAACAAGTCCCTCTCAGGTCCAAGAGAACGAG
>CAZRNA010000045.1:0-14223 GCA_964601325.1 uncultured Candidatus Bathyarchaeia archaeon | reverse complement strand
TTGATGCGATGAAGAAGTTCAAAGCCGTCTACTTGGTCGCAATCGGTGGAACGGGTGCGCTGCTCGGCAAGCGGGTCATGAAGTCGGAGATGATCGCTTTCGAAGATCTTGGAACGGAGGCGATCCGACGACTTACAGTCCGTGACTTTCCTGCAATAGTGGCAAACGACGTGTCAGGGAGAGACATCTTCACAGAAGCTGTGGAGAAGTACGCAACGAAGTAGAACTCGCGTGCTAGGATACTGGTGAGTACACCAGGCCGAGCGCGTCGGCGTAGTCATACGCCGCTCTCATTTCCTCGGCACTAGGTCTCCTTGCGATGTCTGAATATGCAGAATGCCCCGCCGAGACTTGGAAGTCGGGATGATATTGACCCATTATGTTCACGACAGCCTGTGGACAGTGTTCCGATATCCAATGAAGAACGGGCTTGGTACAACATTCGATATGGTTCGGCATCACAAGATGCCGAATGATCATGTTTCCATTCAGCTGCGCGAACTCGTGGTTTCTGGCGACCACTTCGAAGTACCGTGGAGCCTTCGAGAGTCGAATGGCACATTTGTCATTGCCATATTTGAAGTCCGGCAGCCAGATGTCAATGAGATCTGCGAGGATCCGCATCGCTTCCTCCGAGCAGTACATGTTGCTGTTCCACAACATGGGGACGTTCAGGTCGAGCTGATTCATTGCCCCGACTATCGTCTGAAGATTCGGGGTAGGCTCTCCACCGACGAAGTTGATGTTCAGGACCCCGTCCGCTCTGAGGCTTTTCATTATGAGTGCTAGTTGTCTCGAATCGACAGGTGCTCCACTCAGCGGGTCCTGTGAAATATCCCAGTTCTGGCAGAATGCGCATCTGAATGTGCAGGAACTGAAGAAGATCGTTCCTGATCCGCCTCGGCCGACCAGCTGCGGTTCTTCGCCGAAGTGAGCAAACCAGGTGCTCACCCGGCTCCCGCTATTGAGTCTGCATGCCCCTTTCTTGATTGCTGAGACGCGATCGACTCTGCACTTCCATTCACAGAATGTGCATCGTCGAATCATCCGGCTGAGCAGCTTCGCTTTCACATCTAGGAAGCTCACCGGGGCTGTGGGCAAGGTCGTGATATCCCGCTCTTTCGTATCCAGTTCGTGCAATAGTGCGTGGGCTAACTCGCTGAGGTTCGTGTGTTCTTTCCAGAGCGTTTCGTCAGACGCCTCGTCCAAATTAACGTGGCATGGTATGCGCCTGGCGATTCGGTATTTTGCGGGGCGAAGGTCATTTGAGACCCTCTCGTACCAGGAGAGTCTTCCATGCATCTCGCTGTCGTTGCGTGCGTTCGGATGGACGAGGTGGAACATGTTGTACGATACCGGGTCAGATTGTCGGCTATTATAGCGTTGCCCGCAAGAGGGCTGAGGTCATTGAAGGCCTCAACCCAAATATATGCGCGGATGACTTACGGTGATCGCCCCACTGCATGAGCGTCCATACTGATCAGATCTGGGGTTCCTCGACATGGCTAGGGATTTCGACAAGGCTTGGAGAGAACGGTTGGTCAAGGCTAACCTAGACTTGATCATACTCCGTCTTCTCAAGTCGAAACCTCGCTGGGGGTACGAGATCAACATGGCCATTCGAGACAGATTCAAAGTGTATCTCAGTGCTGGAACACTGTACCCTCTGCTCCACTCGCTCGAGGACAGCGGCAGAATCGAAGGTGTGTGGGAGTCAGAGAAAGGACGAGGCAGAAGGATCTACCAAATCACACAGAACGGTCTTGAGTTCCTATCATCAGGTGAAAGGATGACTGCGGAACTTGTGAAGCTCATGCAAACGATGCAGGACGAAGCCCACCCATAAGAGGGAGGCTCAGCAACGAGGTGTTTTCAAGGCGAAACTGATATCTAAGAGCGCCTTGACAGGGGCCCGAAAGTCGCGGGCCCTCAGCAATGAGTCACATTCTCACCAGAGTAAGGAAGAACCCGATTGCTCGCGTCGCAATTCTCGTCGGGCTCGTCTTCGTGATCACTTATGGTGGAATGGCGGTCGCCAGGGTTGTCATGAAGACCGAGTCGCCAATAATGGTGGTTCCAAGCACCAGCATGGTTCCCACGCTGAACGTTGGGGACATCGTGATAGTCAAGGGAGTAGATCCCAGCACGATAACGGTTGGAACGATCATAATCTATCACAGTGGCTCGATCGACATCATACATCGCGTGATTGGAATAGTGAAAGAAGGAAACATGTTGTACTTCCAGACCAAGGGAGACCACAATCCAGGACCCGATCCGTGGGGCCCTATCCCCGAGACGAGTGTGAAGGGCGTGCTGGTCGGGAAGATACCATATCTGGGCTACGTTACATTGTCGCTCTCAGGCCCTGCCGGCTACGCTGTGATCGGTTTCCTGATCTTTCTCATGCTCGTTTTCGAATACCACGACTCCAGAAAGAAACCAAGCCAGAGAATCGAACAGTTGTGGCCGCTTTCCCGCATCGGAATGCGTTTTGTCCATACGGAGTCGAGAAAGTCATTGCGGTCGGAAGTTGTCTTTATATAGGCTTCCTTTATAAACGGCCTTAAATACCTCTGGAGAGTTGAACTCCTCTGGCCAAAGACAAAGAAAAAGCGTTCATCAACATAGAGAACGTCGTCGCGTCCGCCACGCTGAAACAGAACATCGATCTAAACTCGATTGTCCGCGTGTTCCCGGGCGTCGAATACAGACCCGAGCAATTCCCCGGGCTCGTCTATCGTCTTAAGAAACCAAAGACTGCCACGTTGATCTTCAGTTCTGGGAAGATGGTGTGCACCGGAGCGAAATCGGAGAGGCAGTCAAGGAAAGCAGTCACCAAAGTCGTCGACGAGCTCAAGAGAAATGGGATAGTCATCTTAGGGAAGCCGGAAATCCAAATCCAGAATATCGTCGCCTCTGCCGGACTCGCCGGCAAGATTGACCTTGAAAAATCAACATATTCCCTGAAACGAACAATGTACGAACCAGAGCAGTTCCCGGGCCTAATCTACAGAATGGACGATCCGAAAGTAGTCATCCTCCTTTTCGCAAGCGGCAAGCTAGTCTGCACGGGCGCGAAGAAGGAGGCCGAAGTCCACAGAGCCGTCGGGATACTGCAGAAGACCCTCGAAGAGAAGGGTCTGATAAGTTACGCCTAACGCACGCTGCACAGATCATATTGCTTCAAGTTCAGACGAGCTGCTAGCTCGTGTTCCCTCCCCCCGGGGGTATCGTCTGAATCAGCACGTCTTTGCTTGGTGTATGGGTCCATTCGATTCTGTGACTAGCTATTCAAGACCAACAGACAGATATGGAAAAACCGAAAGTCTTTCTCTCATCAGATAGAAACCGGGTAGGCGGGCATGGATCAGCAAAGCGTTAGGAAAGCGTTTCCACGCGAACTGATCGAGATGCTCGCTGCCGCGACCCTAATTTTCATCGTGGGTGTGTGGGAACACCTACCTGTTGTGGTTCCAAATCACTACACTGACGTTGTGAGCGTCTTCTGGCGTGACGGAATTGGGACGGGCCCCCACCTAATACCATACTATCAGTTCACGTTCGAGTACCCCGTGCTAGTCGGCATACTGGTGTACTTGGCATCATCGATACGACTCTATGTGCCAGATCTCTCCCTCGCGCTGAACTATTACGTCTTGGCAATGGACGCCGTGCTATACGTTTTCACTATCGGAACGGTCCTAATCGTCTACAAGATAGTTGACTTGGCAGGACTCGAGAAGGCAAGAATATGGAAGGCCTTCCTGATTGTTCCATCCTTTCTCATGTTTACAGTCTACAACTGGGACATTATCGCAATCTTCTTTGCAACTCTGTCGATCTACCTCTACATGAAAGATGAAAAGTCGAAGTCATGGCTCAGTCTCGGATTGGGCATTTCGGCGAAGCTCTACCCATGTATGCTGATTCCAGTCTACATGCTTGAAGAGAGTAGCTGGAAAGGCAGATTGAAAGCCCTCGCGGCGCCGCTTGCAGTGTTCGTTGCTCTCAATCTACCCTTCATTGTTGCGAACTTTTCAGGCTGGTTGGAAACCTGGAAGTTCCACGCAGGGTGGGGTATAGAAGATTCCTGGCTCGTATTCCTGTTCAACCAGATGGATCCGAACGCACACTACCTGGCTCTGGTCGTGCTTCTCTACTTGGTCTACAAAGGCGTCACTAGCACTCTCAGGAAACAATACAAGGATCGCCCGACGAGACTGATTGAACGTTCTTTCCTCATGAATGTAGCATGGCTCATCGGCAGCTACGTCGTCACCCCGCAGATGGGACTTATGCTACTACCATTCTATGTCCTCATTCCAAGCATCTCGTTGCCGATCATCTATGTCGCCGAAATCATGAATGCACTGATTATCGTGCTGTGGTTCAGTTCCCCGTTAAACCTAGGGAATCCTACCTCGCCCGCCAGCCCGGTCCAGTGGTTCGCGACAGGACGTCAACTAATCTGGTTAGGCCTCTTCATCTGGACAATCTATCCGACACGGACGAAGGCTCTATTCCGAGCTCTCACGAAAAGGCTGAGCGAACCCGTTTCCCAGGACTCAAGACCCACGTTGGCGTGAGGCTGAACAGTTTATTCTCGGTGTCAGGTGGTGCCGTCTAGAGCAGGTCTATTCTACCCACAGACAGGGAGTTTGCTGCAGTGAAATCAGTCAGTCTTAGAGGCTTATGAAAGCGATAACAGAGAACGCCTAGATTTTGCACATCGCACAAAGGGGGAGTTTTTCTCCAGCCTTCTACTCGTAGCCAAACTAATATGGATGTTGACATTATCGCTGGCATTCGTGTGTCATACGATGGACGAACTAGAGCAGATAAGGACACGAAAGATTGCTGAGATGATGAATCGACCTGGGAAGCCTCAAGGGTCATCTCGGAGCGCAGGCCCCACTGTGTTAACTGATGCGAATTTTGACGCGGCAATAAAGGCAAACTCCTTGGTTGTGGTAGACTGTTGGGCTGCTTGGTGTTATCCGTGCCGGATGATTGCGCCGATTGTGGAGGAGTTGGCCAGCGAGTATGGCTCGGTGGCGACTTTTGGGAAACTGGATGTGGACGAGAATCCGTCAACCGCAATGCGGTATGGTATTCAAAGCATACCCACGATACTGATCATCAAGAACGGAGTTGAGGTTGATCGGATTATTGGCGTCGTGCCTAAAGCGGAGATCGAGACGGTCCTGAAGAAGCATCTGTGATGGAACATACTGCGCGATCGGCCGGCTCGACATAGGTCATCATCTCGATTCTTCATCTTTCTTAGCAAAGTAGATTCTATAGGCCGAGGTCGATTCTGACCTGTATGGCACGCATGAGGTCGCCGTTGGTCAATATTCCCTGCAACTGTCCTTGCTTGTCTGTCACGAGAAGTCTGCCGACTTTCTGGCGGGCCATCTTCGCCATCGCGTCGAGTGCGGCAGCTTCGGGCTGGATTGTCACCGCACGCTCACATGAGACCATTATGTCGCCCACTGTTTTGTTGTTCCATTGATCTCTCGGCAGTGCGCGCACGCACTGTAGAGTGACTATCCCAAGGAGTCTTCCGCTCTGCACAACAGGATATCCGCCATGAGTGTGAACTAGAAAATACTCGGACACCAATCGTTGTACTATCATGTCAGGGGCGACGCTAATGAGCTCATTTGTCATAACATTACCTACACTGACCCCAGCTAGAGCTTCTGATACCACTGTTTGATTCTTGCTTGTCTCTGCTCCGGATCTAAGGAACCATCCCAGAAACAGGAACCATATTCCGTCAAAGAGGTCTCCCAAGAAGATCGCTAGGAATCCACCGAGCATCATGGCGTAGGCGAAGGCTTCTCCTATTCGGGACGCCAGGGATGTGGCTTTGAGAAGGTTTCCCGACCTGTTCCATAATGCCCCACGAAGTACTCTGCCTCCGTCAAGTGGAAAGGCCGGGACAAGATTGAATGCTCCCAGCACGGCGTTTATCAGGGCTGCGTACTGGAAGGTGGCGGTAAGCCCAAGCCAACCGCCAACTGTAAGATTGACGTACCAGAGGGCCGCGAATATTGCGGCGATCACAAAACTCGTCAACGGTCCGGCAGCGGCCATCCGGACTTCAAGTCGAGGGTTCTTAGGCTCCTCTCCGATTTCAGAGACTCCTCCGAAGAAGAAGAGTGTGATACGGGTGATAGGAAGCCCGTTCTTCTTCGCTATGTACGAATGAGCAAGTTCATGAACCAACACGGACACGAACAGCAGCAAAGCCGAGGCGACGCCAATAGCCCAATACGTGACAACGTCAAGTCCAGGGTACTGGCGAGGCATGTAGCCTGCCGCGAGCGACCAGGCAATCAAGAGGAAGACAAGCCAGAGAGTGTAGTGGATTCTGACGGGAATCCCGAGTATTCGGCCTAGTTTCAGAGACATGATTGCTCTTAGGTTCTAATTTGGCGGCCTGACTGATAACGGTGATTGCATAGGTCCTGCAATAGTGACATCGCCCTTTCTTCTTCTGAGACGGTGAGAGGCAGGCGTAAGCGTCGATTGTGCAAGGTGCCCGCGTGGGCTACCGGGATCAGAGTGGGGATAGTGGGACGCTAGCTAGTTCTGAACCCCGGAAGAGATTAGAGTTGAGGTTCTTGTCACGCCTGGCAACTTGCGTGCCATAGTGATTGTTTCATCCATCAGCGTGACATCGCCGAGTTCGATCCTTGCAACGATGTCATATTCCCCGTAGACGACCTGTGCTTCTGTGACCCCCGGCAGTCTTCTCAGTTCCTTCGCCACACTGTGTTCTTTGCCGACATCAACCAATAGCAATAGGTACGACACGAGAGGTTTCACCGGGGACATGTCTATTCGATGATGTGGTCGGTAAGGAAAACGTTTGCTAAGATAGTGGATATATCGAATTCAAACAGGACCGATGGATCAGATGAGCTCATTCTTCAGTCGCCCGGCCCTCGGAAGCGCATGTCATATCTTTAGGTGATGCTGCACAATCAGAGGCATTCGGTGAAACACATGGAGAACTTCGGCATTGCTGGTTTCGGGGGTAGAGGAAGACTCATTGCACGGAAACTCACCGAGCTTGGCTTCAAAGTCCAAGGCGTCTATGACTCGAACCCACCTCAATTGAGCAACGCTCCTTTCCAGACCTTCACAGATCTTGATGCCATGCTTAGGCTTGATTTTTCTGCGCTGGCGATTGCGACATGGCCATCAAGTCATGCCAAGATTGCAGAAAGGGCTCTTGAGCGAGGCCTCGATGTTTTCGTGGAGAAGCCGATGGGCGCGACTCTTGCCCAGAGCCTCCAGATTGTTCAGGCCCAGAAACGGTCTGGAAGGCTGGTTGTTGTTGGCTATGTTGAACGCGTCAACCCGGCAATCGCGAAGTTGTGCGAAGTGGCGGACCTCTCAGAAGTAGTAAGATCAAGGGAGATACGTATCGGCCTCTCGCCACTATCGGCCAGCGAAGATGGAGTGCTCCTGGACCTAGGCTCACATGGCATAGATATGGCATATCGCCTGTTCCACACAGAACCTAAGGTTAGGAGTGCAGTTCTGACAGCTGAACAAGAAGGAAAACCCGACTACGAGGCCATGATTGAGCTTGACTACGGACACACAAGATCGAATATCGAAGTTCGTCGTGCCAATATTCGAAGGCGTCGCCTCGAACTTGATACCGACCGGGAGTACTATGAAGTCACATACACCCCGGCCGCTATCAAGATCGGGTTCTCGCCGCCGAAACTTGGCAGAAGGCCACAAAGCTTTGAGGATCTTGAGCAGCTTTCAAAGAACGTTGAAACGGCATTTGACATTCCGAGGAGCGAACCCATCAAAGTCATGCTTCAGCACTTTGCGGAATCCATCAGAAGGGGATCAGTGATCGAACCGCTATGCAGCGCAGAGGAAGCGCTTGTCACGGCAAAAGCGATCGACGACGCAAGGAAAGCGGCTACGTATAGGTACGTGAAAAAAGCTCGCGATTGACCAATGCAGCGCAGCTGTGCACATGAGATCTTGTCGAGTTGGAAGAATGCTCGTCGATATGTATCGGGTTTCATGTCTTGACCTGAGTGCGACCGAAGATATCGCCGGCGCGCTCAAGCGCATTCAGGAGGGCTTCAAGAACACGCATGGATGTTTGGGGCAGAGGCTACTCAGAGATCTCGAACACAAGGGGAGGTTCATAGTCGTGAGCTACTGGCGTGACAAAGAAAGCTCGGCAAGCGCGAGCGCGCTGCACGCTGCAATCGACGAGGCTCTCGGCCTCCTCAAGGCCGAATCAACGGCGAATATCTACGAGATCATCCACGATTTGTAGGGCGTCTACGGATTCCTAATGGTCTTCGATCGCGTCCTGAGGCACGTCGAAGTGGAGCATGGCCGTCTTCTCGTCACGGAACAATGCCGTGGACGGCACACCGATCATGAAGGTTTCAATACGTTTTCCCGGTCGGACATGTATCCAAATGCTCTCTCCCCAAGTCTCCGCGTCTACTCTCTTGAGAAGACGACGAAAGACACGACGCATGACCAGCGACGCATGCTCTAGCGCCTCGTTGGCGGCTGGATCATTGATGGGCAAGATCTCAGCCTTGCCCTGGAATTGAATGCTTTTGGGCGGAGCAGGTACCAGCGGCCAGGGCACTGGGATATGAACAGCGACTCGTGCGTCACGTCGAACGTTGCGAGCTTTAGTAGTATTCGCACTGGTCGGAATGTACAAGTCCAGCCCGCGAGCAAAGTAGCCTACCCCGGCGACATGGGGGCCGCGAACCCCCTGAGTTGCCAGTATGCAGAAGTTGTGTTTCGCGATAAGTTGAGCAAGGTCCCTGAGTGTGTAAGGCAAGAGTGTCGCCGTATAGCGACTCATGCGGTCCGACTGCTTTTGAGGCTTGCCAGTGAAAGGATCTTTGCAAGATCTGGCGCCGGGAGAGGGATTCGAACCCCCGAGGCCCAAAGGGCCACAGGCTTTCTTGACGCGCGTTCATGGCGGACTCAAGGCCTGCGCCTATAGATCGTCCATCACGGGACGCTAATCCACTCGGCCTTCGGGATGCGAGCGTCTCTCATATCCCGGCAGGTGTTCCCGGCACCACGAGAGCTCTATCGAGTTTCAGTCATCTAAAAGACTTTACCGAGGCTGGTCTCGAGGCTGGGAAACGAAGCGGGTGAGAATTCATTTACATAAGAGCGCGAATGTGCTCCCAGAGCGTTCATGACCAGAAGTGGGCATCTTCGATACAGGCTTCTGCCGCATATGACTGACGCATTTGTGGAGGTTCAGGCCCCAACGCTTGCTGGCGTCTTTGAAGAAGCTGCTTTCGCAATGTTCGATATCATGACCGACCCGACTGCTATCGAGCATTCTTTCGTTGATCAGTTTGAAGTCACTTCTCATGATGAAATCTCGCTCTTTCACGATTGGCTTGAACAGCTACTGCTAAAGTTCGACCTTGACGGGAAAGTCTACTCGGTATTTCACGTGGAGAAGATCAACCCACAGAACGAAAATCTGTATCTTGCTGCCAAAGCCCAAGGGGGCCTGTTCGAGAGAGGGCGACATCCAGCAAAGGTTGAGATAAAAGCGGTAACTTATCATCGAATGGAAATCAGAGCGACTCCCGAGGGGTACGTCGCTCGGTACATCCTCGATCTCTGATACCGGTCAACCATCGATCTGGCTTCTGATTCCAGAACAAAGTACATCAGTCTAGCCTTCGTTCTTCTGGCTTGTAGATGAGACATGTGCGCATCCGCCTCAGCCCACATCCCTCCCCCTAAGAGAACGTGGAAGCTCACCGTAGCGTTTCCGAGCTCTCTCGTTGCCGATGTGCCTCATCTCAGGGAGAAGACGAGTCGGCTCGGGTTTCTTGGACGGGCGCTCGGAATCTTCAGAGTCGACGAAGCCCTGATCTACGCCGACGTACCCGGCGCCGAATCGGCAAGTCAAGGAAGTCTGATCACGTCAGTCCTCGGATACATGGAAACGCCGCAGCACTTGAGAAAGCACCTGATACGCATGAATCCGGACTTGCGTTTAGTCGGGATTCTCCCGCCCCTTCGCACTCCCAATCACCCGGTCTCCGGAAGGCTGGCGGACTTGAGGGTCGGCGAAATCAGAGAAGGTGTAGTCACCGATGCGAGCGGCGAGATCAGTCGAGTCGATGTTGGAGTAGGGTCGCTCGCAGAAGTCCCTGTGCGGCTTCATCGCGGCTCACGGGTCTCTGTCAAAATCAAGAAAACGGCTCCGAAGATCGCTGCTGAGTTGATCGATCGCAGCCGGATAGACATATATTGGGGGTTCCGGGTTACGTTGAAGAACCTTCCTTTGGGGAGGCTCATCCAAGAAAACAAGCCCGACGTGGTCATCGCCACATCAAGACTTGGAGAGAGGGTGGAAACAGTGCTCGACCAATTGAGGACATCGATAGCGGGAGCGTCCAGTGTACTCCTTGCATTTGGTTCCCCGAAACGAGGACTGCATGAGATAATTGCTCAAGAGGACATGAAACTTAGCACGCTTGCGAGATACACTGTGAATTTTGTTCCGCACCAAGGAACGCAGACGGTCCGAACTGAAGAAGCAGTTTACTCTGCTTTGGCGCTTCTGAACACAATCGGTGAATAGGTGAGCTGGCATGGGACATAGAAAAGTTCACGCTCCAAGACGAGGCTCACTTGCGTATCTTCCCAGGTCGAGAGCCTCAAGATGGGTTGGACGCGTGAGATATTGGCCGACAGGCGTCAAAGAGACGAAGCCGCTCGCATTCATCGGATACAAGGCGGGAATGAGAACGGCAGTCGGACTTGACAATAGAGAAGGTTCGCTTACATTTGGGAAAGAGATTTCGTTCCCAATCACAATCATTGAGACCCCACCGATGGTCGCAGTAGCGCTAAGAGCCTACGTCAAGACACCGAAAGGACTTCAGACTCTCGCTGAGGGTTGGATGGAGAAACCGCCAAAGGATATGATGCGTCTTCTAACATTGCCAGAGTCGATCAACCACGCCGAGAGGCTTGCGAAGATCGAGTCTTCGCTAGGAAAGGTGAGCGAGATCAGGCTGCTTCTGGCATCCCAACCAAGGATCGCACGTCTCGGCAGGAAGACGCCTGAACTGCTTGAGGTGAAACTCGGAGGCGTCGCGCTGAAGGAGCAATTCGAGTATGCACGAAGCCAGCTTGGAAAAGAAGTGAAAGTCTCCGACGCCTTCAAAGAAGGCGACTGGCTCGATGTAATCGCGATAACAAAAGGCAAGGGAATCCAAGGACCAGTGAAACGGTTTGGAATCCGCAGAAAATGGCACAAAGCCAGAAAGACCGTCAGAGCAGTCGGCTCGATTGGCGGATGGCATCCCCACTATGTCGTATACTCTGTCCCACGTGCAGGGCAAACGGGCTTCCATCAGAGGACCGAACACAACAAGCAGGTTGTCAAGATCGGGCAGGAAGGCAAAGATGTCACACCGAAGGGAGGATTCATCAGATACGGAGAAATCAAGGCTGAATACGTCATGCTAAGCGGCACGGTCCCAGGCCCCGCGAGGAGAGCGATAACTCTCCGACACGGAGCTAGAGGCACGGACGTGCCTCCACCGAAGTTCGATCATCTAGACCTAGAATCCGCTCAGGGGCGCTAAAACTTGACACATCCTTCTAGGAACATTCAAGTCTTCGACACAAGCGGCAAACCACATGAAAGCATGAGCTTACCATCCGTCTTTTCAGCGCCGTTTCGCCCGGATGTGATACAGAAAGTCGTTGTCGCGCTTCACAGTAGGAAATATCAGCCCAAGGGGAGGAACCCGATGGCAGGAAAACGAACTACTGCCGAATCTGTCGGAGTCGGCAGGGACTTGGCTCGAGTTCCGAGAGTCAAGGGAGATCGCTTTCCGAAAGCTAGCCAAGGTGCTTTTGCGTCTATGACCGTCAAGGGCCGCTTGACTCATCCTCCCTCATCACAAAGGAGGCTTGCAAGACGCATCAACGCCAAGGAGCGCCTCTTGGCTCTTTGGTCAGCCGTTGCGGCAACGGCCTCCAGTGATCTTGTCGCATCAAGAGGTCACGAAGTCAAGAAAGTGGTGAACATCCCGCTTGTGGTTTCAGATGAGTTCCAGAAACTGAAGACCACGGCAGAAGCCAAGACCGCTCTCGAGGGACTTGGACTTTGGGATGATGTCACAAGAGCCCGCGAAGGTGTGAAGATACGCGCTGGCAAAGGACGCGCGAGGGGCAGACGACTCAAGCATCCACGAGGCCCATTACTTGTCGTATTGAAAGATGAAGGGATCGTGAAGGCAGCCCGCAATCTGACGGGCGTCGATATCGTGGAAGCATCGAGCCTCAATGTTGAGGACCTTGCTCCCGGCACTCATCCTGGCAGGCTTACGGCATGGACGAAGTCCGCCCTAGAATTTGTTGAGAATCGTTTCGCCGTTCAGGGGAATTAGTATGCCAGTGAAGGACATCCAAGCAGTGATCAAGTATCCGCTCGTTTCGGAGGATGCGGTCACTTTGATCGAATCTGAGAACAAGATCACCTTCATCGTTGACCCTGACGCGTCCAAGAATGACGTACGCCGAGCGGTAGAAGAGCTATACGAAGTGAGCGTCGATCATGTGAATTCTGTTGTTACTCCGGAAGGACGTAAGAAAGCCTATGTTAAGCTCGCCGCGGACTACAAGGCCTCGGACCTAGCCGTCAGATTAGGCATCCTCTAGAAACATATTTGTCTTGGTCAGCCAATGTCAAGCAGGTTCCCAGATGTGATGAGATAATGCCGAAAGAGTTCACGTATCGCGGTCACACCATCGGTGATCTTCAACAAATGTCCATGGACGAATTCATCAAACTGCTCCCGGCCCGTCAAAGACGATCTCTCACGAAGGGCCTAACTGACGAGCAGAGAATACTCCTTGAGCAAATCCGGACGTCAGGCAAAGAAGCGGCGAAACCCGTTAAGACGCAATGCAGGGACATGATCGTTCTTCCCGAGATGATAGGAAAGACTCTCTCGGTGCACAGCGGTAAAGAGTTCAGCTCACTCACCATTAGGGCGGAAATGATAGGTCACTACCTAGGGGAGTTCGTCATCACGAACAAGAAGGTCGCTCACGGAACACCGGGCATTGGGGCATCTAGGAGCTCCATGTACGTTCCTCTCAAGTAACAGACTATTTCGAGAAGTCGGTAAGTGCCCTGCTTGGGGAGTTATGCCCTTCTTCTCACAAATAGATAACAAAGGGCAGCTATGACCAGCGGACCAAACACGATCATCGGGAAACCTTCACCCGCCGACGGTGCAGGTGGCTGAGTTGCCTCATAACGAGCATCTGTTTGCGCCACTGTTTCTCCTTTCAATACTGCGGCGGCCGTGGGGCTCTGTACAAGGCTCGCGCCTTGCACAGCCAGAAACGCCAGCACCAGAGCAAGGAATGCCAATCCAATGATGTTCCTCAAGCTCCCGCCTCCAACCTCCTAATCAGGTTCTTGAGATAAGTCTAAAGTTTGAAACAATCCGCGGATCCGCTCTGGTGTGCTCATATCATCTTGTCCTTCCAGATCCTGACCGCTTCATAGATGCAGACTAGCGCTGCGCTCGATCCTAATATCAGAGCCATTGGACTGACTTCCGATCCGACCAGCAGCGACTGGATGAGATACATCACAAGAGTGGCCACAAAGAAGACTGCGTAGAAGACGTACCTAGGCAGAATTACCCTCCCGATCCGGAGAAACATTCGAAACTGGCTAGGCTTGATCTCTTCAACAGGCGCATAGTGCCCGTACTCATCTTTCCTCACGACACCGAGTTCACGGAGCTTCTCTAGGTGATAGAGTGCCGTGCTTGGGCTGGAGAATCGAATCAGACGTTGTACCTCCCTAACGCCCACCGGCTTTGATGACTTGAAGACCTGCCAGTACACGCGCAGCGTAGTTCCCTTCAGCTCTGCTTCGATCGCTTGTTGGTCCCCTCCGGAAGTCATGCCGGTTCCCACCTTCGCTGCTGTCTTCAGTGACGTAGCGGAGCCGTAATAATCGTTGCCCAGCGAGACCCGTTTTCGGACGGTTGATTCCCTTTTGATTCCCGAAATCACAAGAAAGGCATTGGTTTTTATGGTGCTCTGTCCATGCGTTCGGAGATGCTGGCGGAAGAAGCATGCCAAACTGGGCGTATTCAGTGAAGGAGATAGACCCAGAACGGTCTGTGA
>CAZRNA010000044.1:0-14331 GCA_964601325.1 uncultured Candidatus Bathyarchaeia archaeon | reverse complement strand
CCGCTCCACTTTGTGAGGTTCTATCCCTCCTACAAGATGGGCGTCGCTCCGTCAACATCCTCCAGCGTTTTGGAAGCACATTGTGACATCGCAAGAAAGGCAGGCCTCCGATACGTATACATCGCAAACTTCCCCGGGCATGACCGAGAAAACACTCGTTGCCCGAACTGCGGAAAGATAGTCATTGGGAGGTTCGGCTACGGGATACGCACTTGGAATCTTGACAGAGAGAACCGATGCAAAGGTTGCGGAGAGAGAATCCCGATTGTTGGAAGTCTCACTGAGACCCCTCCTGAGGAGCGTTATGCGCCGATAGTGTTTCCCCCAATGGATATGCTGTACGTTTGCGAGGGGCTATCTGGCTAGGCGTCGGGAATTCCCAAAACAATAGATTTAAGATTATGAATCTGAATCTTGCGCCACGATGCCAGATGAGCGTGTCCCTCACCGAGGATAGGCTAAGGCGGCTGGTGGATTCAGGGCTTCGGGGATCCTGCCGACCCAGCGAACGAGTATCCCAGCTGAAGAGAAGAGCGAAACAGGCCGACGACCTGACACTCAGACGATTAGAAGCTGTATTCTCAGGCCTTGCAGATAATACTCGCCTAAGGATCTTGCAGCTCATTGCTAAAGAAGAGCTTTGCGCTTGCGAGGTCATGGCTGCACTCGACCTGACGCAACCAACCGCATCCCATCACCTAGGAATCTTAGAAAGGTCAGGCTTAGTGGTGTCTCGGCGAGAAGGGAAATGGGTCTTCTACAGACTTGCGGACGCGAAGGTTGAGATTCTGTTGACAAAGGGTTCTCAGCTAATCGACGGAGGTCTCTGAGATGGGAGAAGGTGCACCGCATCGTCTTTCCCTTCTGAATCGTTTTCTTACGCTCTGGATTTTTCTGGCAATGGCAATCGGAGTAGGTATCGGAGCCGCGTTCCCTGAGATCGCGAGCATTCTTGACGCGTTTAGAATTGACACGGTATCGCTCCCGATCGCCGTTGGCCTGCTGTGGATGATGTATCCCCCACTGGCCAGAGTGAAGTACGAGGAACTCTCGAAGCTCGCAGGACGAGGGAAAGTGTTTGCTGTCTCACTGATCCAGAATTGGCTCGTTGGACCCTTCCTGATGTTCGGCCTCGCTTGGTTGTTCCTGCCCGACCTGCCTGAGTACAGGATCGGGATCATCATCGTCGGCCTTGCCAGATGCATAGCCATGGTTCTAGTATGGAACACGCTCGCGGGAGGCGACAACGAACTATGTGCCATGCTCGTTGCGCTCAACTCAGTCTTTCAGGTTGCGCTCTACTCAGTCTACGCTTGGTTCTTCGTAACGCTTCTCTCATCTTGGATTTCCCCAGGGGCAGGTGCCGTGGTGAACGTCTCAGTCTTTGATGTCGCGAAGACTGTCTTTGTCTTTCTCGGGATCCCATTCATAGCGGGAATCGTGACGAGGTTCGCCCTAATCCGATCAAGGGGAAGGGAATGGTATGATGGGCCCTTCATGAAGAAACTCGGTCCCACTTCCCTGATTGGTCTACTGTTCACGATTGTAGTCATGTTCTCGCTGAAGGGACAATACATTCTAGCGCTCCCGTGGGATGTCGTGCGAATCGCAATACCGCTCGTCACCTATTTCCTCATAATGTTCACCGTTTCATTCTCGATGTCGCGAGCCATGAAATTCACATATCCAGAGACGGCTACGCTCTCCTTCACGGCAGCAAGCAACAACTTTGAGCTAGCAATTGCCGTCGCGATCGGCGTCTTCGGAATAAATTCAGGCCAAGCCTTCGCCGCAGTCATAGGACCACTTTTTGAAGTCCCGGTTCTGATTAGCTTGGTCAATGTATCACTATGGGCGAAGCGAAGATTCTTCGCTGAACCAAAAGGCGTCGAGTTTGCCGAGAAAATACCGGCGATGTCGCGTCCAGAGTAAGGGGGCACTGTTCGCGTCTCAAGAGAATCAACAACAGAAAACGTGTGCGTGCACTGCGAGGCTCCTCGACATTATGCGTGCTGCGCCTCCGAAGCGGGACTGGTTCAGAAAGGCGACCTGCCCTACTTGCAGGAAGGAGTACTGGACCAATAGGGAGACGAACTACTGCTTCGACTGCGAATACACCACTCAACGGAGGCGGGCGTGCCTTGAGTGAATACCTCCAGACTGTCTTCGACAAATTCGAGCTTCGAGTCCACAAGGAATACCACTATACCGAAGACGGGCTCTGGGCTAAAATCGAGGACGGCAGGGTCAGGGTCGGTGCGAGCGACTACTTGCAGAGGACAGGAGGAGATGTGGCGTTCGTTGAGGTCATCAGGCAAGGCTCGATAGTTGAGAGGCAGGCGGAATTCGGAACGGTGGAAACCGCAAAAACAACGGTTTCACTGCTTTCCCCCATATCAGGAACGATCGAGCAGATCAATGACATGTTGTCCGAGAAGCCGGAGCTGGTGAATTCAGATCCCTATCGTGAAGGCTGGCTCGTGATCCTAGCACCGAGAAATCTTGAGGACGACTTGAAGATGTTGATGAGCGCAGACCAATACTTCGAACTGATGCTCAGGAAACTCGAGACAGAACAAAGGAAATTGGAGGTTAGGTGACTCGAAAACTACTATGCAGAAGAAAGTGATTGTGATACCGTGTAGTGGAATCGGGAAGGCCTTGGGGAGCGTGAGCAGGGAAGCAACATACGAGGTCGTTGAGAGCCTCAGGAAAGGAGTCACGGAGACCACTTGTCTTGCACTCGTTACCAGTGGGGATGAAGAGACCCTTCAGCTCGTGAAGACCAACAAGTGCATCACAGTTGATGGGTGCCCGCTGCAATGCGCCGAGAAGAACGTCAAACTTGCAGGCGGAGAACTAGCGGCCAGCTTTAGAGTCGTCGACACGCTGAAAGAAAATAGGAAGCTGAAACCGAAGAGTGTGACCTTTCTCGATCGCGACGGCCAAGAACTAGCGATCCTGCTTGCCAAACAGATTGCGGAGAAGGTAGATGAACTACTGAAGTAGTGAACAGTCATGGTGGATCTGCCAGAAAAGAAAGTCGGCATCATCTCCTGTAGCGGGGACGCATGTGTCGAGGGCACCATATCACGCGTGGCAACGCGCTTGGTACTGGAGAAGTTTAGGCCTGAGGAGACTGTGACGATTTGCCTTCCGCTTTTTCTGGCGGGGGGCAAAGAAGAGAGGGCATTCGCAAAATACTATCCGACAATTACGGTTGATGGCTGCGACAAGCTATGCGCGAAGACCGCCACCGAGCGTTACAGCGCCAAGCCGGCTTCGTCAATAGTCATTACAGACCTGACGAGGAATTCGGGCTGCTCGAGATCCGGCCGCCGAAAATTGGACAGTGGCGCTCTAGGTTTGGCTGAGAAGGCGGCTGAGATGATCGCGAAGGAAGTCGACCAAGTCCTACACTACTGGAGGTAAGCGTGTGCCCATATACAAGACGAAGGTTGTTTGGACGGGCGGCCATGACGGCGAGTTGACATGTGGCAACGGCCCCAAGATGAGCTTTTCCGCCCCGCCCGCCCTGCAGGGGCGCTCAGGCGTCATGACACCTGAGGACGGGTTTGTTGCAGCGTTGAACATGTGCTACCATCTGATGTTCATCTGGGCCGCTGAACGACTCAAGATTAAGCTGGTTTCCTACGAATGCGAAGCTGAAGGCCATGTAGTTGACCTTCTGGATCGAACTTCAACCTTCGAACAGACCGTTCTGCGACCAGTGATCAAGGTCAAGAATGAGTCACTGGAACGGGTGGGTAAAGCGTTGGATTGGGCTCGGAAGTACAGCCTGGTTGCGAACTCAATCAGGTCTCAAGTTACAGTTGAGCCTAAAGTGGAAAGCGAACCATAGCAATGGAACACCGACTTGACCACTGTCCTATTCATCTGCATACAGAACTCGTGCAGGAGTCAAATGGCCGAGGCTATCTTCAACCACCTCGCCCCGGACGGCATCAGAGCCATCAGCGCCGGCAGCAAGCCCGCAACGAAGGTCGACCCACTCGCATTGGCCGCGCTCAAGGAGATAGGAATCGAAACCAATGCTCTCAATCCAAAATTGCTGACTCGAGAGATCGCTCAAAGAGCCGATAAGATAGTCACGATGGGTTGCCCCGAAGCATGCCCGGCGGTCGGTAAGCCCATGGAGGACTGGAGGATAGTGGATCCGTCAGGTGGGAACATCCAAGACTACAGAGAAGCCAGAGAAACCATACGGCAGAAGGTCGAGGAGCTATTGAAAGCGTTAGCGTCGGAATCTCAGTAGCCGTTACAGATGAGAACTTTGACGTTCCCGTCGGTCTCGACTATGTAACGAACAATCCTCGTGCCCAGCCACGGCCGCCAGCAAGACGGCCCTGACAAAGGATAACGGAAGAGCAGAAAGGCCAGAGACCGCCGAAAGTAGTCACCTGCATCCCACACAGGACAGTCTAGGAACTTCGTCGTAGGATCGATTTCGAGCGACACATTCTCACGACGATCAGATGGCATCCAAGATTATCGGTCCTCGGACCCATTCCTTCAATAGTGACACCGAAGCGGAATCTGCACTCGGTGAAGCCTGTTGGGGAAGGGCACGCCTCCAAAGTGGTTGGTCTTTGGCTACGATGTTCCGGATGAACCTTCACGAATTAGGGTGCGTCTATGGAGGCAGCTCAAGGGGCTAGGTGCAATTTACCCAGAGATGTCCTTCTGCGTGCTACCAGACTCCAAACGGATTCGGTCACATCTTGAAAGCTTGACCTTAGGTCATCAAAAGTTTGGCCCTTATCTTCTCCTCGAAGCCAAGGGCATGGGCAAACGAGACAACGACACCCTCTCTGAGCTGTTCAAAAAAGACTTGGAGAAGGAGTATCGTGAACTCATTGAGGAGTGCAATGAGTTTCTCGAGGAGATACGAAGGAATGTTGCGACAGGCAACATCACCCAGACGGAGGTCTCCGAACTTGAGGAGGCGCTCGATGCTTTGGAACGCTGGTTCGCAAAGATTAGAGGCAAGGACTTTCTCAGATCATCTGCTCAGCAGAGAATAGACAGACTCATCGTTCGTTGTCGCCGGGCTTTGCTTGGATTCTCTGAAAAGGCGCAGCTAAACACGCTAAGAAGTCGTTAGCCCATTTTGGATATGCTAATCCAGAAGGCTCCATTTGAGGGGCCATTCGATGAAGACGTACCGTTGCCTCGTTGACGTCCCAATCATAGTCTGGTTCAAGTGGGCGGACTAGTTCACCGAAGAACTTGGTTGTTGGCTTGGTACTCGGATCAAATTTGAGCTTCTTGATATCGGACCAACCTGTAGCGTAGACGCCATTGCTATCAACGGCTTCGAAGGAAATGGCTTTCATTAGGGCCAGGCTGTGCAACTTCTCTCTTATCTGCAATCCCTCGTCTCCAACGAGTACTCCTCCAAAGGATACAAGTGCCGCTCTGTACAGAACGACGTATCTTAGACAGCGCTCAGGGATTTCGTAGTCGCCGATGTTGAGCTTCAACCTAAGCCCTCTGACGAGACTATCGCTCTTTCTCTACGACTCATTTGCCTGTGTATGCTATGCAGTGACATTCACTGCTGTAACGATAGTTACAGCAATGCAAAGCCCCGACTGGGCACACTATTTCGACCGGCAGACGGATGTGGGATCTTGTGAGCTAGTTAACAACAGATGTCTGGAGCTGCAGTGGAAGAAGACGAGTTCAGGATAGCCCATGCAAATGACCCCGGGCCGATTTGTCCTGCCAATGAGGCCGGAGTTGGGCGTTCCTAGGCGCCGTCGCCGTTGACCTATGAACCGTTCGAAGACATGCAAGCCTGACTTACTCGAAGTTGTAACAGTCGTTACACTTATACGTCTAATTGGCCCGCTTCGTCCGGGCTATGCAGGATGAGAGTCATCCGGCTTTTCGTCGGGTCGGAAATAGCGGACGTGCTGCACGAGATCCAGAACCCAAAGGATGGAAACGTCGACCGTATATTCGAACAGCTGGTCGAGTTGGGATTCCTTGGCTTTCAGCTCGACGAAGCTAGAAAGCAATACGAGTTCGTGAACGTTAGAGCAAAAGCGATGAAAGAAAACCTGCCTCTTCTGGAAAGGGACGTCCCCTGGCTTAGAGAGGTACTTGAGCAAGCCGCTGTCGATAGAGAGCGTATGATAAGGGCCCTTGATCAGACATCAGAAGGTCCTAGGAGCCATGGAAGCTCACGGTAAGCTCCGCGCTTCCGAAGGGGCAACAGGCTCGGTCGGGGTCTCAGCCGTCGTTCCCAAGCTCTCAGTGCATGCGTTCACGCGATGGGGTCGCTTCATTACCCTGCACCTGGACGATTCAACCTACCAGCTCATAAGTAGAACAGCCGGCACCAAGGAACTGTCTGTCCGAAAGGCGCTTAGGCTGCTGCTTCGAAAAGGCATTAGCATACACGATACTCCCGCTGAGATTCGCCTGCAGATCAATGTGCTTCAAAAGCAAAAGGAAGCCCTGGCGACCAGCGGAGGCGAATTATCCGAGAGGTTCGGCAGACTAAGCGCGGAATACTCCACTCTCAGATATAGATACCATGAAGCCTTCGTCGAGAATAGAGTCCTAGCGATGCACCTATGCGGGAGAGGCTTCGCTGACAAGTACAAAGACTTGGTCGACAGATACATCTTCTCGAAACTATACTAGCTAGGATCAAGCGGTGAGGCCTATTCATATTGATCAGCGGAACGGCGCCCTGAGCAAATGCGATGGGGAAACCCGCGCCTGAGCGGAGATTTGCCCAACCCAATGTGTTGAGCGGATCTGGCAGGAGGGACCATAGCTGAAGATTCTGTTGATTTCAGACGCGCATGCCAACATAGAAGCCCTGAATGAAGTTGTGAACCACACAGACTTCGATGAAGCCGTCTTCATGGGCGACGTTGTCGACTATGGCCCAAACCCCATCGATGTCTTCGACCTCCTTCAGCACATCAGCGCGAAAAGAGTTCTTGGAAATCATGATGCGGCAGCCACGTTCAAGATCGACTGCAGAAGCAGCCCAGCAACCTATGCGGCATCTGTGACGACGAGACAAATGATAACGTGGAAGCTCATGCCCCCGGCATCATTAGACGTCTTAGGAAGAGCAGAACGCAAGCTGGAGTTTGAGTACGATGGACTGAGAGTGCGAGCGTTACATGGCGCACCTGGAGACCTGCTGTACAAGTACATAACTAAACACGAAGCTGGGACACTGGAGATGAAGGGCGCCGATTTGATGCTGCTTGGCCACACGCATATTGCGTATGAGGTGAAGAATGATCGTGTCTGGGTCGTTAATCCTGGTAGCGTCGGATTTCCTTCAGATACTGACCCTAGAGCCTCATATGCGATCCTCGACACGAATACCAGACAAGTTGCGTTTCGACGAGCAAAATACGATGTGGAGGGGGTCGTCCGAAGGCTTCGTGATCTGGTGCCTGAAAGTAAGGAAGACTTTAACCTACTGGCTCAATGGCTGCGTACGGCTCAGCGCTAGGTGAGCTAGATTCAGTCGGACCGGCGGTCTCCGGTCTCAATGTGGCGTCTTTCGATACGAAGGTGCAGAAGCAGCCTGAGAGTTACTGCTCCAAGGCAGCCGCAGAATGTGAAACGCCACCATCAGACAAGAACTCGAAAACCCCCAACTCGAGCAGAATAACTTCCAGCGGGATAGCGCTCGTATAATCGGCCTTGACCTATGCGAGGCGACGCTGAGCTGCGCCTCAGACGCAAGACCTTTGAGCGATCCAGTGTAACCATCGTTACACACAATTGGGCGCCCTAGGGAAGGGGAGGTTCAAGTGAAAGTTGACATATACAGAACTTCTGTGCACGGCACGGAATTTCACATACATATCAGTGGCTCGAGCTGTAGCGAACATCATTCCGGTGACATTGCAGCCAGAGAGGTAGAGTTGCCGGGGAGCGTCTATCGAGAGCTCGTTGACAAGTTCACTCTGCAGGGCTACATCGTTGCACCCCGAGACATAGCAGCCAGCGAATCGGCCAGCGACTGGTGGTCGATCGTCCTGTTGTTTGCAGTCAAATGAGAATGGTTGTGTATCTCCTGCCTTTCCACAGAATGCTGCTCGATCTGCTCACATCCACGACGAGGTGGCGCTCTGACGGTTTCGCCGAACACAACGAGTGTAAGGAAGTTGGGCAAGCCTCAGGGAGGACCGTTTACGCATCCGGTAGCCGCTGAGTGCTGGCTCCTAGTGGGAACGGGCAGGGGGCAGCAGCTCAACCTGTCGAAATTGTTGACGTCCAGCGACCGAGTCCAAGAAAGGTGGAACGGCGTCATTTCACGTGAATTGATGAAAGCTGATCCCGAGTTTGCAATGGCTCAAGTCAAGACGTTGTTGGAGCTGGATTTCAGGGTGTACTACACGCCTTTGGCGCTACCGAGCCTCATGCTACGTGAAGGAAGAACCTACGTGATAACGGGTTCAACTCTCCGCGAGGTAGAGAGAGTCGATGCAGAAGCAATTCTGCGTGACTTGAGATGGTCGTTGACGGGCAAGTATCTCAAGGTCTCCGGAGTCCTTGAAAGCATGGAAACCTGCGGACCTGGAGAGCTATACATCAAGCTCCGAAACCACCTAGGCTATCGTAACGTTGTCATTCGCCAAGAGGACGGACATGCCATCAATCTCGGTGATTCGCTGGACGTAATAGCACTCTATCCAATCGGAGGCGGCTCCCCTCCATATCTGGAAGCCGTATCGGTCTCAAGGAAGGATCAATATGACCGTGACTGAGAAATCCGTTGGCGTTGTAATTTTCCTTAAGAAACCTGGAACACTACGTGCTCTTCCTATCGTGACTTGATCAGGTCATCTAGTCGATGACAGCGAGGATGAATTCAATCGAGGCCGATTATTCTCGGTCCCGCTCATTGAAGCCGAGGCTATCGACCACAATTGGTCGACTATCTCAGGATGTCGATCGCCTTCTCTAGGTATCTGGCATCAGTGATCTGAACAGTTGTTGAATCTTGCTAGTCTCCGCATCAGTGATTACATGCCTTCGTTCAAGTTCAGCAAGAACGGCTAGAAAATGCTCCCTTGCTTGGCTATCCCGGAAAATCACCTCAAAGAGGCGTCTTTTGTCGGTCTCGGAAACTCCTAGAGACTTGACGAGCTCTTGGATGAAGTGTTCCTCCAAACTGTTCCAGTCCTCGAAACCGAATCTTGTAGCTTCTGCGACCAGCAACCGTGCAGACCCAGATGATGCAACGGACAACTCCTTCCATTTGGCAAGGATAGGAGAGCAACTTGTTCTATGCAGAAGAAGAACTTCGTCGAAAACATGCCACAGCCCATCACATTGCGCCATGGCATAAACTAATCCCTTGAGCGTGACGACGAAACCCTCACGGATAGCTAATCTCGTGAATTGTTCGTTTGTATGTTGAATGTATCCCCTTCGTGTTAGTTGGATGAGCGCTCTCTGGAACCGTGCTTTGGAAAGGCCGGGGGGTCTAAGCTGGGTGATGATGGCAATGCCCGGTCGCCTTCCCTTAACCAGACGCTGCAACACAAGCAGCTCTATCTCGCCAATCGGGGGCCATATGCGTATCCGGTCATGAATCGACACGTTGTCTGTTGTCCGGCTCATCCACGATGGTTCCTCGGTCAGGGAAGAAATCCTCAAGAGAAGTCTCCTAGAAGGCGGTCAGTTGATCCCCCTCACTCGCAAAAGAGTGAATGCTCCGATTGCAGATAGGACGGCAGAGTATTGAAAGGCGAGTGTCGGGGACTGCGCAACCCAGAGAAGCCCGACTATTGTGCTTGAGGCTAGGTCGCCGATGCCGTTGATCGTCTGTAGCACGCCAAAACCTGTGCCTCTAGTCTCTGAGGGCAGGAGATCCGCTGCCAGTGCCCCCTCAATGGTTTCGGTGGTTGCGGTGAAGATCCCGGCACCTACGAATGTCAATGCCAAGTACAGCAGGTCTGCGGTAAGGTATGACGTAGCAAGGCAGATCACGGATGAGAGGAGGTATCCGGCTACGAGAACTCTTCTTTTTCCGAATCTGTCTCCCAACGCTCCAATCGGAAAACATGCAACTGCGTAGGCTATGTTAAGCAAGGTATACAGAGCGACTGCCAAGAGCGTCGCGCTTGCTGTCCCGAGCCTTGGAGCAAGGATCTCTTCGGCCCTAAGTGTGAAAAGCGTGTTCGCGAAGTTCGCTAACCCAAAGATTCCGATAGCCACCAGGAGCGATATGAACGGTTTAGGCAGGACCTGTAATGTCTTAACAAATCCAAGACTGGCAGGACGATTCCCACCTCGCCTTGCTTTTAGTTCCTTAACGAGTAGGAGGACTATGACGAGGGCTGCCACGCCTGGCAGCGCCGATAAGAAGAATATCTCTCGATACCCAAGAGCGGAAACGAGAACGAGCGCAAGCGCGGGGCCTATCGCTGCTCCAATAGTGTCCATTGCTCTATGGAATCCGAACGCTCTGCCGTGAGCTTGACTTGGAACCGAATCGGCGAGAAGAGCATCCCTCGGTCCACCCCTGGCTCCCCTGCCAATCCATGCGCCGGCTCTCAAGGCCACTATCTGGAGCCAGTTCGAAGCGAAGCCAATCGCAGGTATGAGTAACCCCGTGAGAGCGTAACCGAAGCTCATAGGAGGCTTTCTTCTCTCTATTCGATCACTTAAGTAGCCGGAGAATGGTTTGACGAAACTTGATGCGCCGTCGGACAGGCCTTCAATCAATCCCAGAGCCGCAGCTGAATATCTCAGGTCAAGCGTAAGGAAGAACGGTAGGATCGCAGTCGCCATTTCATGACTCGCATCACCTAGAAGGCTTACCAAGCCTAAGAAGAAGACATTCCTAGACAACCAGCTAGACTTTTTGTTCATTTCGTTCCCTGGACTGGTCGACTGGCGACACCCACCGCACGCTCCAACGGCATTAATAAACCGTAACGGTCGTTACATCCCACTGGCGCGGTGCTGTGAAAGATCCGCTTCGATCAGTCATCTTGGCCTTTCGACGAAGACAGGGTGCCAAGAATGAGGGTGGTAGGGAGAAGCACGCTACTGACCTCTTTGGATTCGATTTAGAGGACGCGTTTGGTAAGGGAGGTTGTCCCGTGTGTTGGCTTCTGAGAAGATATGATGCTCAGTCCCTTGATTTTCTGTTGTATGAGAGCGTCACCGATGTCGGTGTGCGAGATAAGCTAAGACAAACGCTTGGGTTCTGCAATTACCACGCTTGGACACTGCATCAGGTGGCAACAGACCTGACCTCAGGATATATGAGCGCTGGTGGCGGGATGCAGGGGATCGGCATAATCTACTTGGACCTTGTTGAAACACTTGTCAAGCAGCTCAAAGCATTCTCGACTTCACGTTCAACGACTCATTCCAAGGGCATAGTGAGGACCTCGAAGAAGACGGGCACGGCTTGTCCCCTCTGCGCCACGCGGGCCGAGTTCGAACTCTGGTATCTTGAAAGCATTCTTCGAAACATCGTAGCTAAGGATTTTGCGGAAAAATATGCGACTTGCGATGGATTATGTGCGATTCACTTGCTGAGGGCTCTGGAGCTGTCAGGGTTCGATGGTAACAAGAGAGCGCTGGCTTCCGCTGAGATTAGGCGCCTCGAGGAATTGTCGGTCGATCTGCACGAGTTCTTGCGGAAACACGATTATCGGTATGCGAGTGAAGGCTTCGGAAAAGAAGGCGACTCTTGGCTCCGGGCGGTTAGAAAGATATCAGGTGAACGTCATGCTGCACCGACCAAGACACCGTCTTAGTCCCCGGTCTACCCCCCCAAAGTCTTGAACCGGAATTGGCCGCTGCACCAGAGGGTGAAGGGTTAATGGGTACTGAAGAAGCCTAGCCGAGTTCTTGATACAGTTCATCCAACATATTCGATAACCTCGAAATGTGAGGCCTCCAAGCGTCTTGAACATCGTCAGGCATCTGGCCAAATGCTCGACCAACTTTCTCAGGCTTGAGAGCGTCGAGAGTATTCCAAATCTCGCTTAACTGAGCGATGATGTGCCATCTGAGGGACTTGTGGGTAACTTCCAGACTGAAGAGTTCCTTGATCTGTCTAATTTCGTCGAGCATTGATCTAGCGATATCGAGCATCTTTGTCCTCGTTCTTGGGTCAATGTCATTGATTGTGGACTGCAGAACGGCATCAGGCTCCTCGCCCGTCTGCTGCAGTTCCTGGCTTATTTGATGGAGGTGCTCCTCTATGATGAGGAGGTCACTTGTCAGAACCCTCTTGTGGTTGTCTTTCATGATAATCCCCTCGGAAAACGCTCGAGCTCTACGAACTCTCACTCTTCACCGCGATTGGTCCTAGATGGGTTGTGCCGATGAGCTTGAGGATGCCTCTTTCGACTATGTCGACCTCCGAACCAAAGCCCTCCTTCGCAAAGCGATAGTCGTGTTTCATGATGAACTCTGACAGCTCAAACTTGATGCGCGTGAAGGAGCTCGCTTGGAGGGGCAGGATGGTCTTGAGCACGGAGGCAAAGTTGCGCTGGTCTAATCGTCGAGAGGCAACCTGCGTTACCTCCACCAGGTGGGGCAAGCATAATCCCCTCGACTCTTTGAGAACATCGTTGAAGGCTTCACTTTGAACTATCATTTGAATCAAAGTCTCGATATGTGATGCGTTCATTTCCAACAGATGCAGACAAAACGGGCATTGCGCCTCCACATAGCCAAGCCTCGCGACAACTTTTCGTGCGAACCGTCGTAGCGATTCAGGATTCTTCCTCAAGAGCCTCCCTTCAAGGGTTGATTTGAGGTCGTTGCGTCTCAAGATATCGATCAAGGAGTCGCTATTCTTACGTAGGTTTTCGATTGTCTGCAGCCGGTCATTCACCAGACTTTCAAGGACCAAACTAAGACCGAGTTTCTCATCGTGAGCCTCTGCAAATCTGAGCATCTGATGTGAGTGGTACCTACAGAAGCCTCGGGAGCTGATGATTTTGTCTCTGGACCAAGGGTCCATTATCCATTGGGAATAGAATGTCTCGAAAAACCGATTCTCACTCTTTTCGACAAGGTAACACAGTGGACACTCTGTGCCTTCCCTGATGGCGTCCTCGATCGCGATGGTTGGAATGCTTGGCTCCATCACTCAGACCTCGCTAAGATAATTGAGCACGCCGAGATTGCATGCCACGTCGACTCGAAAGTCGAGATACCCATGAAGATGGATCTGCGGAAACCACCGTTCATGTTCTGGAATCTTGCAATCAGATTCAACGTCTGAGATGGAAATCTACAGTTCTTCCCCAAGACGTGGAGGCACTTCACTCCGAAGTAGATGTCATCCATGATGATGTACGGATCACGGCTCTCTGGATTTGTTCTGAATCCTCCGCTGGGAATCTCACATGACCTCACCCATTCCTCCGTGTCGCGTAGCGTCCTCACATCAAACCCAAGTAGGCTGAGACTTGCCAGCGCATGATATGTTGCGCCCGCCCTTGAGTAGCCAGACGTTCCAAAACTGCCATTAGAATTTTGGCCAGCCAGGATGATGTCCTTCGTCTTTGCGAAAGAGAGATTGTGTTCAACGAGCCTCAGAAGGGCAAGGGATAGGTACGTCGCTTCGAGTTCGGAAGGTGATTCGATGTCCGCCTCAAGAACGCCGAACCCTCCATGCGTGGCCTGAAGAGAGAGAACGAAGTCCTTGAACGGTCTATGAGGTTTCGCTCTCAGCTCATCCAATGTCCTGACAACATAGTATGCCACATTGATTGAGTCGAAACTTCCATCTTCATGTTGTAGGCGTGTCATGAAGTCGATGGTCTTGGTGACATTCTTTGGTTCGGCTTGAGGGCCTGAATGCTTGAGGGCCTGAATACCGTAGTACGTGTCGGCGGCTGACGATTCAGCTCCTTGCGCAAAGGAATAGCCGCCATCCTCATTCTGCCGTCTCTGAATATAGCGAAGCACTTCGGCGATTGCGATATGTCTCTCTAGACCTGTCGAGGTTGTTCTGGAAGCATGTGCCTCCATCAGAGTCTCACCTTTCGGAGCTAATGATGTAGAAGCTATCAGCCTGACATGGTTGTCAAGCGGTTAAGGTGAGCCTCATCACCTTGGCGACTTTAGCCGGCTCACGGGCACGACGGAAGTCATTGATTCTTAAACTTTGCTCGCACCGGTGCACACAGCTTCGTTCGTCGCCTTAGTGGACAAAGGCTTTGCGACCCGCGTAAACAGCCGCATTGCCTAGCTGTTCCTCGATGCGGATCAACTGGTTGTATTTTTCAACGCGTTCGCCTCGGCATGGTGCGCCTGTCTTGAGGTGACCGGTGCCCATCGCCA
>CAZRNA010000043.1:0-14630 GCA_964601325.1 uncultured Candidatus Bathyarchaeia archaeon | reverse complement strand
ATTTCATCGCATCCTAGAGTCTGCGCGTGACAAGGTTGCAGACGCCCTGGTCAACGGTAAAGCAATTAGGATTGAAGGAGGGGATTATGTCGTTAAGAAAGGCGCTCGTCTGTTCAAGTGTTATGACTGCCAGAATGAATGGCAGGAACCCCATGGAACCGGAAGACCAGGCAGATGCCCGAAATGCAACAGCACGAACATCCATAGAGCGCCAAGTGACAGAGGATACGCAAGGAGAGACGCGAGGTCGAGGGGAGGCCGGAGACGTGGACAGAACTAAGATAGCGCTACCCTGCGTCGGCGAGGCAGATCTCCAAGCACAAGTGTCGCCTCACTTCGGCCGCTGCGACTCGTACGCGATTGTGACAATAGAAGAAGGAAGGATCAAAGCTATCGAGTCGATTTCGAATCGGAACCACACCGAATGCGGCGGTTCCGTGAATGCGCTGGTAGAGAACGGGGTTGGGTTGATGCTGGTAGCAGGGATGGGGATGCGTCCGTACTCAGCTTTCAAGGAACTTGGCATCGAGGTCAGGCGTGGAGTCACTGGGACGGTAGCGGAGGCTGTCGAGCTCTACCTGAAGGGAGAGACCTTGCCCATGGGAGAGGACAGCTCGTGCGAATGCCACATGAACGCAAACGGACCACACCATCAAAAATGAAATCTCATCCACATCGAACTGACGTCGTTTTCTTCCCTGCCAAACCGTCGGGTGCTTAGGTCTCGTCGATGACAGAAGCCGGTCCGATCTCTGGGGGTGATTCGCTGTGATGATTACACCGATAGGAGTAATTCACACACCATACACGGCGTTGGATGAGGTTCCGATACAGCCGTGCTACTCAAGCGGGGTCGGCGAAGTCGAGCTCTTCGAGGAATACGAGGAAGGACTGAAGGATCTAGAGGGTTTCTCCCACATCGTGATTCTCTATCTATTTCACAAATCTGAAGGATACTCACCGACAGTCAAGCCGTTCCTGGATTCGGACGAGCACGGGCTTTTCGCAACTAGGCATCCGAATAGACCCAACCCAATCGGCATGTCCGTGGTCAGACTCGTCGAGAGAAAAGGAAGAGTCCTACAAGTGCAAGATGTCGACGTTCTGGATGGAACCCCACTCATAGACATGAAGCCCTACGTGCCGAGCTTTGACCACAGAGCTGTCGTGAGAATTGGCTGGCTTGAAGGCAAGGTTTAGACGAATCCATGGCCTCCGGCAGCTAGTGGCAGTTACAGGATCTTATTTGGCGGCCATCCCGTAGAGCCGGCTTCCGATGTCCTCCAGAGCTTCTGGCACGCCCGGCAGGTCCGGACGGTCGACTTCGATACAATACTTGTCAACCCAGAGAGCTTGCAACCATTCCGTTCTATGACGTAAGCGAAGAGCTTTCTTAATTCTCTGAAAGGCGCCGTCCGGTCTCCGCGTGTCCATGAAGAGGTTGTAGCCCGTGCACCGCATCTGAACCACCAGCGAGTGCACTCGTGCAAGCCGTGCAAGCTCCTGATCGAACTCTTTGGAGAGTATTTGAGGTTCATGCTTCGGAATGAAACGCATCCTGTAGGGCGCGGTTTCGCATCCGAAGTACAGCGGTCGATAGTCGCCTTGCTTGATCCCAGCCTTCTCCAATTCGTCCTGGATCTCAAGCCAAGGTCTCACCCGCGCCCTCAGGTCCCTAATCAGTTCACACGTCTGTTTGATGGCTGATGACATCCTTCCGCAGAACCCCAGACCGATCTTACGCTCGGTCTATTGTCGAATACGTATTCAAATTAACTCTTTCGATCGCACAGGAATCGATGGGTAGGGGAATTGAACCAGACTCGCAGGTTCCGTCCTCACAGGCTCTGAGAAGATGACAAGACCTGATTGAGTTTGAGGAACCGAAATGTCCGTAATCAATAGGTAGAGTGGCGATCTTCCGACGTGCCCGCCACCTCAGCCTCGTTAGATTAGCGTGATCCTTGAACCTCCAACCGACCCGCAATTTCACGTGCGCAAAAAAAGCTGCAGGCTGCACAAGAGTCGTCGGGAGAACAATGAAACGGACTGATCCCGCCAATGTGTATGCGCATTCAGACTTTTCTTGAAGGAACTTGAGTCCTACTTCGTGGTTTCCTGCCTTGATTTGTAGAAGAAGTATCCTATGATCAGGAATGTGGTCACTGGGGAGACCCATGATGGCACATGTATTCTGAAGCTTTCTAGAACCATTACGAGGCCAAGGGCGAAGATTGAGTACATCGCACCGTTCTTCAGATACCTATACTTTCTCACATTCTCGATGTTCTTGACGGTGAGTTGTCGCACGACTATCGCGCCGACGCCGTTTCCAATCAGTATTAGCGGCACAGAGAGTGTGAACGCGAATGCTCCGAGGACGCCGTCGATTGAAAATGTTGTGTCGATAACCTCCAGGTAGAGTAGTTTGCTAATGTCGGACATGCCCGTGGTACTACTGAGCATACGCCTCTCCATCTGTGCCGCGTTCTCTTTGAAGCCGTGTGTGATGAAGAAACCTGTGGAACCGACGACAGCACCGAACGCCATCATCGGATTCACCCTGATCGTCAGCCAGACCACCAGGGTGAGGATGATGGATACGGTCGCGTAGAACCAGACGCCATGCTTTTGTATGGTCGCCTCGCCGCGTAAGCCATAGTACTTCGGTTCGAGGAAGAGCCAGTAGAAGAAGAGAAAGACCAAGAACATGCCGCCACCGATGAGTAGAACTGGCGCGGATTCCTCCACAGCCTTGATGATTTCAGGGTTGGAAGTGAAAGTCACAGCCAGCACGTCGATGAGACCCAACGTAGGATTGCTGCTCCAGAGAATCGCTATTGGGAGTAGTCCTCTAACTACGAAGACGGCTATGAGAATCCCCCAGAATAGAAACCACCTCCTTGACCTACCGGACATCGTCGAGAGGACTTCAGAGTTTATGATCGCGTTGTCGACGCTGTTGATCACCTCGAACAGGCTCAACCCGATAACTATCAACACGTACTCAAGCAACAGGAACTCTCTTCCATGGCTGTCTTCAAAGACTGAGGGCTTTGGACGCTAAAGCATTGAGTGAAACACGCCGAAACCTCTCAGTGAAGCGCTTCGAAAGCACCATGCAAAGTGCCGCCCGATTAGCCTTGCTATTACGCGCCACTCGACGTGAGCTCGGACCGAGTAGAGCGAGGTCAGCTGTCCTGAGTAGTTTGGCGGGCCTGGTTAGGTGACATTTCACGTTTAGAACCAACGAAATCCGTGCGGACCAATACTACGCAATCAGTCCCAGATAGGATGCACGGTGCTATTAATGAGCTCGAAGAATCCGATTTCTAGTCAATAGAGTCCGACGTTATGCCCTCACGGTCTCACGAGGATAGGAACCTCTTTTGCGTCTCCTCGATGTTGGCGTCTCTTCGTTCCCTTAGCTGCCGATGGATGGCTTCTAGTTTCTTTCTCTTCGTATCGTTTTTCTCCCCATTGATCTCCTCTTCTAGCTGTTTCTCAACGATATCGAATCCCTTGTCAAGGTCGATGGTCACCGTCAACTTGGCCCTTCTCTCCGATGCCAATGCAGCAGCCACCATTCTCAAAGCGGCAGCATACACTCTGACGCCAGTGTTTGTGTCAAGTTCGCGGTCAGACGTCACATCGAGTGCTTCGATAACAGCGCGAGCCTCATAGCGAGTACGAGATAGAGGTTCGTGGCCAGATAGCAAGACGTTGAGCGACTCGAAGGTGAAAGGGTCCTTCGGGCTGGCTAGCTTCTGTCCTATGAGGAGTTTCTTTGCAAGCTTCTGTTTTCTCATCTCCTCTGCTAGGCTAAGCTGCTTCGTAATTTCGGCACCTTTGTCCGTCAGGGAGTAGCCTCTCTCCCCGCTCGCCACGAGCCCATTGGACTGCAATCTGCGCAGATTCTTGGCAAGACCAGCGTCGCTCAGACTCAGCTGTTTTCTTAGTTCGGTGAAGCGCATCGGGCCGTCCGCGCACAGAACCAGAATCCGTCTCACCTTGGGACTCCTGAGCTCCAAAGTTCGTCTCGCCTGGGGCAGCTTTACGTAAGGTTAAGTATATTAACCGCTTGATCGGGGACTATACTCAACGTTGGGTATAGTGAGGCCGATCACACGTGGGAAGCCACGCATCCAGTCGAAACGCGAGCGAGAGGGGTAGACGCGAGCTTCGCTGTAGCCTGCCTGCTGAGAAATGGGTATGGCTTGATGAGATGCGGCAGACTGGCGTTGCGGAAACATACTCCGCCCTCATTATTCTAGCATTGGAAGCACTCCACGCCGGTATCATCCAGCGGCGCCTGCAGGAGGCTCGTCTCAAGCATTTGCTCGAAGACGAGTTGCCATGAAGGGCCTTCGAAGGCGCCTCAAATCAAACGCGATACGCTCGCCCTTCCAGGGCAGGCTCCTGTGGTGCCAACTCCGGCAAGCCCGAATGAGTAAGCTCCGCGGAGAGGTGGAGACATCGTGAAATTCAAGGAGCGCGACGCTGCTGACAGACAATTAGACGAGTATCTCGAAAGAGCATTGGCGCGAATGTCTCGACAAACCGCGTTGCTTCTCAAGGGCTCGTCCCTTTGCGGCGCCGAGTCGCCGACCAGAAACGAGCACAGAATTTCACCACCTCCCGTTTCTCTTGCGGTCTCTCCGATGACTCACGGAGTTGGTGCTATCATCCCTCCAAGTGAAGATACGGCAGGTTCCTCTCCTGATGCCCTAGGGCCTCCACTGGAGGAGTTCTTCACACCGCGAGTCACGAGACTGCTATATGATCCAACGGCATGCTGTCCACTCGGACACACGGCGGTTCGACCCTACGCCCCGTACAAGACAGAATGCGGCACTGTCAGACGCTTTTATTGTTTCATCTGCGAGAAGACATATTCGGAACTAATCAAGCCGAAGCAGGAGTTTGAGCTCGCTTTTCTGGTTGGGCACTATTTTGCGAAGGTGAGTCTTCGTCGTTTTCCTGTTCTACTGCAATTCATCGGCAGGGCATTCCAAGTTTCTCAGACAGGGCATGGATTCCCAAGGCGGCTAGAATTGCCTGGCCTAAGCGAGTCCACTGAAAAAAGGATAGTAAGAAAATATGCGATGAAAGCTGCAGACCTCACAGCTGACAATGTCACAACGCTCCTCCGGCCTCACAGTTACGGGTTTTACGGACTTGATGCCTTGAATGTTCCAGTGTTGGGCGAAGACAGAACATGCTTTCTTGCTGAAAACTTGGTCACCAGCGACATTCATTGTTCGTTTCTTACATCCCCAGAGGAACCAACTGAAACCGTCGAGAATTGGAGGCGATTCCTTCGAGGGTTCGCGAGGACGGTCAAGTACACGAGAGGTGGATTGAAGCAAAGCGTCATGGATGATAGAAAGGAGGCGTGGGAAGCATCTCGACTAGAACTTCCACTGCACGTCAGAACGTTGGACTCGCAGCATGTAATCGCAGACATCGAGGAAGAGTACCTTCCGAAGACCTTCCGGAGCCCCAAGCTTGAGGCCATGATCTCCGAGATCAAGTACGCTTTACGCTATTCCGAATCGAAGGAGCAAGCGAATCAGATAGTGGCACACGTGCTGTCCGGTCGTAGCCATTGGCTGGAAGGGGAGAAGGAGAGAGCGCAAAGGGGTGTGCGCGAGACGTTTTCGAGGCTCGACCAAGACACATTAAGGCGGCTGCTTTCCCATTGGGGCCTTGTTCGTCCCGGCAACGCCCTGCATTTCCACACGACGAATCCAACCGAGTCCACGATCGGTAGGCTTCGCGAAACCTTTGATTCACTGAACTGCTTCCAATCCGACGAGTTGGTTCGCGGCCAAGTGAACCTCATCATACTAATTGCGAGACTCACGCCGAACTCAAGAAGCGGGCTGTCACCACTCCGGCGCGGAGGCGTCAAAAAGGCCCTCGACGACCTACTGACCCTCTTGAATGCTTTCGACGCGAAGTCACCTGTACGCTAAAGGTCCTCAACAAGGGAGGAACCCTAGCTGCACAATTTGACACCTCGCTCAAGCAGAAATGAGCCATTCGCCTGAGCACGAACCTCACGGTCAATTTCCAGCATAATCGAACCGCCGTTGGCTGCCACAAGCGTCCAGCAAAATCTGCACCCACCGCCAAGGCGGCGGTGGTGTCAGAGTATGCTACCCTGCTGCAATTGACGCAATTGGTGCGTTTCTGCTGCTACGCTGGATGCCCCCGTGTCTCAAGTCTGATTGTTTCTTTTTTGCTGATTGACTGTGGGGTGTCATTTCGTGGGTCATGAGGAAGGGGCCACAGGGAAGCAGCGTCGCTCTTCTATGACCTACCAAGAGGCCCTTGCGCTGGGTAGCAAATGTGTGTGATCGAAGTCTTCGAGCTGGATTTCTAGTCTACAGGTGACGACTACAAGTACCACTTCGAGCCACAGGCGAAACAACGATTCGTGGACTTGCTCCGCGAGCGGTTCAATTCAGGCATCAGATACACGGGACGTACATTGAAACTGACTTGAAATCGGCGGTCAAGAACGCGTTGACACCGAATCGAATTTTGAAATCGGGGATGCTGTGATCCGGCCAAGGGAATTTGAATCGGCGATTTTCTTGCGTGGGTGCGCAAATAGCCTACCCCACAACGCACCCAAAACCACGACGCGCGACGGTTCGAAAGTACGACCCGAGCAGAGACTGGAAACGAAACTAACCTGAAGGCAGAAGGTACGTTACTCGTGGAATAGCAGCATTCGAAAGAACTGTGTCATCTTGCCGGAACTGCCCTTGCTATTGAGACGAGTTTTGAAAGTGAGAGCTCATCGACGGCAGTCTTGGAGCTCACATATGGTTTGATGGGTTCTTTCCCAACTAGTTGTCGTACTCCGTCTGATTCGATTAGTTGCACGCGCTGGTTGTAGTTCTTGAGGACGTTTTGTGTGACTTTGACTCCTAGTGTCTTGCTGGCCTCACCGTACGTTGAGATTTGGTAAGAATAATGTTGTCTGGAAAACAGCTTCGCCCGTGGTTCAGGGCGAGTGCCGCCGCGATTCATTGGGCCGCCTCTAGGTCTGAAGGTGCTGCCGAGAACATCGACATACGCGAAGAGACTCAGAAAATCATCTGCTCTAGTGCTATTCTTTTCGAACTGAGGATAACCGAGGTTGCATGCGTAGATGAAGACTCCGCTCAAAGGCTTCCGTTGACTAATCTCTGCTAGGATCACTCGAAAATCGGGCTCGTTGCTAAGTATGTCTTTGTTCAAGGCATCGATAGCAAATGATTCGATTCCTTTGTTGAAGTATAGTTCCAGAATCGGTCTAGAGAATTTTGGAGGCAATAGTGGGATTGTTCCGATTATTGGCTTGCTATTGCGGAGGGTTTCTATTTCATCGATGACTTGCTCTTGCATTTTCAGATATTGCTGAAGTTTGGGTGCCGAAAGCCGCCCAGGTCTATTGGTGTCCCCGCCCGGCGGGTGATCCTTTAGCATTCCACTCTTCACGCTCGGAAGAAGCACAACTCTATGGCTGGCCGAGTACAGGTGGTGCGCAAGTGTTCTAATGCTCTTGACTGTTGGAAACTTGTCCAGTCGAAGATCGAAGATCGTCAGATTGAATGCCCCAGCAATGAACTTGGATTGGATCTCCTTATGCAGTGGCAGTGTGCCAGCTTCTAGTGCGCCTATAGTTGCTGCGTTGATTATCCTTGGCAGTTCGTTGACGATGGGCTGCGACGCACCCGCCATCGGACTTGAGAGGGACCGTGATGGTGATTCGAACGAAGTCCCATCGGGCAAAGTGATAGTTTTGCGAATTGTTCCTAGTTCTTCGTCTCGCGAAAGTTCTCTTGCCGCGAGATGACCAGTCATAGCTTATAGCCAACGCGCCGTATAATCTGGTGTCATGTCTGCTATAACAGATTATGGTCTGGAGACGCCTTCTAGGGCGTTCCTCGTTCTGGCGCTCTGCCTTGATGACAGGAAGGGACGGAAGCCAGCAGACATACTTCACATTCAGAAGATCATAAGGTATTTCGAATATCTGAGACAGAAGAGAGAGATCGATTACTCAAACTTCAAGCTTGGCCAAGTGTCATACGAATTGGAAGAGAGCCTTCGAACTCTCCAAGAGAGCGGGCTCGTAACGAATGTCGGAACCAACTTCCAGCTCACCGACGATGGCCGAATGGCTGCAGAGGAGCTCAAGCCGGTTACCTCTGCTGATGACCTCCGCAAATTGGCCTTTGCCAAGCAGCAGCTGAACGATCTGAGTCGTGATGAACTGCTGTTTTTCATGTACAAATTGATTCCCGAATCGCAAATTAACTCCACTGAAGCACCCCGCCTCATGAATAGAAGCCGCGAACTGGTAGAGGCGTTGTACCGAAAGGAAGTAATTAGCGCCGCGATGGCAGCGAAATGGCTGGAAATGCCCGAGTCAGACTTTCTGACTTCACTGTCGAAGAAACGATAGCTGAATTGCTGAATGAACTATGTGTTCGATACCTCTGCCACTGCGGTGCTCTTAGAGACCTGCGGTCTTGGACAAGCGCTTCAAGCCTTCGGCCAGACTGCTGACCTCATTGCTCCGAATAGAGTCAAAGCAGAATACATGAACGGGGCGAGACCAGGACGTGACTTGGAAACCTTCGAGCGGGTCTTCAAGACGGTTGATGTAGCCGTCGCCTCGGAGCTCTTGCCTTACTTCAACTTTGACAGCGAGTGCGGAGAGATAAACGTAATCTCATATGCGCTTCGCAACAGCGAGTCTTGCTGCGTGATTGATGAAGGATTCGGTCGGAGAATCTGTGCGCTTTTTGGACTGCAGCTGACTGGGTCTATTGGCATCATCAAGGAACTGTGCCGGCATAGGCTAATCTCGGAGGAAGAAAGGCGATCAATTCGACGAAGACTGCGACAGAGTTCTTTCTACATATCTAAGGAACTGCTACACGAGGTGTGACTGAGCACACTATGGGCTTTTTTCTTCTCGTCGAGTTCCCTGATGCCATGGTTTTCTCGCGAAGCGAATCTAACATTGGTTCTCCAAGAATCTCTGAACTGCAGTCGGCATATCTTAGGTCGTTCTGTGGTCAGAAGTCTGTTGCGCACCAAGAGACCTGTGTGTACCCTCACTGGTACGGGCGTCGTAACTTGAACCGTCGTCCGTCGCTTAGTTGATGTGTGAGTGTACACCATGAGAGCCGCACACGCCACACGAAACGTAGGAAAACTCAGCGTACAAGACATCAACCACAATACAGAAATCGCATAAGAATACCCATGTTTGGTCCAAGACTCGGTTAGAACCAGGTATCCGATATCTCGCGTCCCCTTTCGAGGTGGTGATGTCGTCTTCTCTAATTGCTAGACGGTATCCGTACAGAATAGAGATGGGAACATATCCATATACGCCTCATCCTGGCACGGGTTCTCAACTGAATATTAGGATTAGCGCTGCCTCGATTGAAACTGAAACGATGCTCAGATGGTACATAATACATCCGGCCCTTTACCACGATTCTTTCTATACATCTACGATTCCAGCTCATCTGCAGATTCCCACGCAAGTCACGGGAGCCATCGCTGAAGCAGTGACCCTGCGACTCTTTCATGAGCTATATGCAGCGCACAATGTCGTGAAAATTAGAGAAAGACCTAGTTCAAAGACGGCGGATTTTGCCATGGACATCGTCAGAGATGGCCAACCTCAACATTGCCTTGTTGAATCTAAAGGATCAAACAGCCCTAGAACGGGAATTAGCTCCGTTCAGCTGGATCAGGCATGGGAGCAGCTACAACTCACAGGAGAGGTCTATGACCCGCCACCGGACGCTAAGTTTGCCTCGCTGGTCTCGTTTAGAAACAGGACGATCACGGTAATCGAAGTGTCATAATGAACCCGGAGTTTTTGCGGAAGCTTGAACTTGCTTGGAAGGCGATGTGGGTGGGTGACATTTCTCGCGCTTACGATATCCTCGAGTCCTTTTCACCAGATGAGCAAGTCGATCCGATGCTTAGGAATAATATAGATTTCAATCTAGCCGTTTTCTCAACATTGCTCAACAAGGATAGGGCAGAATATTATCGTACAAAATTAGAGAATCTGTACAGAGTCATCGCAGAATATCCCAGTTATCCCAAGCCTAAAGACAAGAAGGAAAGAAGGAAAACGAAAGAAGAAAAACAAGAAAGAAGACAAGAACTCCTCTACAGGCTAAAACAACTTCGCATACGGGAGATGCCGTTGGCGGAGAAGCTTTCCTTTTTCATTTCTCCGAGGGAAGCTCGTCGAGAACTTAATGCAGCAATGAAGTTCGCGCAGGGAATTACAGTGCCTGAGATTTGGACTGTAGGAAGATTCAGATATTCAGTGGGCAGCGATCTTTCTGCAAATATTGTCCGTGCCTATACGGATTCTGAACTGAATTTGAACCTAACTAAGAATTTGACTTCAATGACAATCAATTACAATGAGCCTGATCAAGAACCAGATCTGATTAGCTTCACTCTCCACGACGGACCGACCGAGATCATTGCTAGAAAAAATGGTGTGTTGCTAATTACCAGACCTGTAGTATTTGGCGAAAATGCAAAAGAAGTAGCTAGTCATCTGATTTCCAAACTTAATGGGGTTTACTTTCCGGAGAGTCTTCAATAGATAGTCGTACATCGGTTTTGTATGTGCCAGCTGGTGCGAGCATCGTGATTTGAACCGTCGTCGTTGACGTAGTTTTGTGTGTGTGAGTAGGCTGGTGCGAGCGCCGCAAATTGAACTGTCAGAATGTACGCGTGCCGTGCTTGGTGCGACCATCACGATTTGAACCGTTGTCGCACTGTGAGTAAGCTGATTCGGGCATTGGAATCTTAACTCGAATGTGGGTGCATTCCTGTCAACCCGTACAGGTCCAGTGGGCTTCAACGCGGTCTCGAAACCGTTCCGCTTTCGCTATCCCTGATCAATGAGCGCCACCTGTTGTGTTCCTTGGATCTCCAAGTTCTTGCAGCTTCGCTTGGAGTTACCCCGAGTTTCGTGTGACGGCGGACGCAGTTGTAGTATGATTTGAACCCCTCCGTAAAAGCTCTTGAGGTGCGGTCGCTTCCGAAACCAGCCATCGTTTTCAGCCTTGTCCTTACGGTACCGTTGTAGCGCTCAAGCCTGTTGTTGCTGCAACGCTTGAGGAAGCCTCGATCCGCAACATGAGTGACATGAACATGCCGTTGCTGCTCATTGATTTCTCCAACAGCACTGGAGTATGATGGGAGACCATCAGAAATCAATTGTAGTCTTGACTGGGCAACAGATCTCATTCCTTTGCTGAGTAGTCGTTTCGCTTCTCTCGTATCCTTCCTAGCGGTCACCTGGACTGCGATGAGGTAGCGTGTCCTGTGATCCATCAAGTTCCACAAGTTGCGTGTACGTCCCTTTGACTTGATCCTCATCTCATCGACATGCCACGTGCCTGAGACTCTAGGCTTCATGGCGTTCACGTAACGGTTGATTATGGCGACGTACTTACGAATCCATCGCACCACTGTCACATGAGTGATCTTGAATCCGTACTGCTGATTCAAATGATCGGCAATCCCGCGAAGGCTCACGCCTCTGAAGTGTAGGTCAATTGCTGTAGTCACTATGTTGGCTCTGTACTGCAAGCCACGAAAGCCGGTTCTCGACGTGAACTTGTGACCACAGGTTCTACACTCGTATCGTTCCACGAGCCCTGCTCTTGTCTCGTAGTTGCCACGCCCCGCGGCAGGTTCAGCAGTCTCGCATCTGGGGCAGACATCGTCTCTGCCCTCCACAGGTCCAGTTATCCTGCTCAGCATTGCCGAGATGTGCTTGCATCGTCGGTGAGTTCTAGTGCTGAACGGGCAATCGCAAACCCAAATGCGCTTACTCCACGACACATTGTACCATCCTTTGCGCGATTGGGATCTCACCTGATAGCGCCACGGGTCCAAGCGCCGTACGTGCATCGTGTTCACTGTTGTTCCAAGTCCTTGCGAGTTAACAACTGGTCTCGAATAGTCGAAGTGAACTGAACCGTTCGAGCGTGACGTGCTCCGTCGAGACTTGCGTTTGATCGATGTGGGCATTAGTGGTCTGTCCTCGTCTCTGTCGGCAGGAATGAACAGCGTTGGTTCGCACAGGATCGGCAGATGTCTTCACCCGGTCTGAAGGTTGAGGCTGCTTCTTGTGCGTGGTTGATGAGTAGTTCGCGCGTGGTCTGAGCCTGACGTAGGATTGATTCGATGTAGTCTCTCGTCAGCTGTATGTCTGTTTCTCTGTTTGATAGCACGACCTCATCGTAGTCACGATTCGAGTATAGCGCAGTTTGAATATGGTGTAGTCTCGTCAGTACCTTAGCGCTCTTCACTTCGCAGACGCGGAGTCTGCCGCTTGCGTCTTGGAACACCAGATCTGCTCGGCAACCGTTACCTCGCTTCTCGATTTCTCGCAGTTGGTAACCAAGTCCCAGGTGACGACGGATGACTCGCAGTGCCGTCATCGCATGCATTCCAAGAAACCGTAGCCGAGCGTCTTCAGGGAAAGGCTTCGGAAAATATGCGGGACAGACAATCTTGCGAGCAAGAAGCGAGGGAGGGATTCGGAGACTCATTGGGTATCTATAACAGATACAGGTCAACACATATATCAAGGTATCTATAATGGATACGTCATGTTCACCCGAATCCTAACAGACCTGGAACGCAAAAAGCTCCTGACTTTTGTAGAGAAAGATCAGATACCGGACACCCTACGGCTTCTAATCAGCAGGATCAGGAGATTCAGCCCTCAGATCGAACAAGACCTAGAATTAATGCACAAGGGCCTGAGAAAGTACGAGAAGCGGAGAGCGCACAGTGCATAATCTCATCTGAATCAACATGCGATCAGGAGACATTTCCTCGGTCCAGAATTCTCTCGAATTGATACAGGGACTCGTTCTTATCGATAGCTTCGCTTACAGCCTTCTCAGCATCTGCGGGCCTGTTCCATATCACGTCCAGCAATTCTCGAACTTCATTCTCATTCTTCGCTACCCTGCAGACGTGTTGGATTGTCACTTTGGGGCTGCATCCTCGTTCGCGGAGTTTCTCGTTGAAGTCCGCAGCTTTCAGGAGGCTCATGTTTAGGCGTCCGGCATGCGACGCCAAGTTCACTATTTGGCTGCCAACGCGAACTCTCTCCTTAGGGTTGAAGGCGGATGCTGCAAGGACGCCTGTGACTCCTTGTTTGAGCTGACGGCCGTCAGGCGTGTCTACGCCGAAGTCTGTGCTCCATCGTAGGACGTTCAGGAACTCGTCTAGGTCTTGCTTTCTCACGATGCCCCATTTGCATTCTAGCACGTAGGTGGTGGGCGGAGAGAATAGGCCCGGCGTGACGATCCAGACGCGGTCGACTTCCGCGTTCATTCTTCTTCCGCCAACGCTACGGATGAGATGTAGCGTTATGCGTCTGGAATCCATGCCTGTGGTTCGATGGGGCTGTTCGCGGAAGCTTGCGCCCGTGGTGAACTTGTCCACGAACCATTCCACGGCAGCTTCCCAGTTGTGGCCGATGCGGTTGTCGCGGCCCTTTTCGACTCGGATATAGTTCTGCTTCAAGTCGACAGCGGCGCGCAGATCCTCGTCTGCCATTGAGTTGTGGTAGAAGTATCTGTAGTTGTTGAAGATCTTCAATTCTTTGAGGTCTGGGTAGAGTTGCATGGCTCTTTGAATTGCGCCGTCCAACTCGTGAGTCGAGCACGCCAACTCAGTTGCCAAGTATGACTGTGCGACAATGTCCCGGGTCTTCGTGGTGGCTAGTATGATGTCGCGTATGCGGTGGACGCGCTGGATGATTGGGCTCGTTGCCGCCCTACCCGCGAGCGCGTCGTCGGTTCTTTGTACGGCTTCCTCAATCGCTTTCTCTCTCGGTTTACTCGGATCTATCCACGTGATGAGGTAGCCTTCCTTGAAAGGCGTCTGTCGTTCGTTGCTCCTGTACCCACGCACGTAGACCAGCCCGCGGGCTTCCAGTCTCCGGACACATGACATCACGTCACGGACCTTCACGCCCGAATCCTTGAGGTTCTGCGCGGTTTCGGTTGAGTAGAACGCCTTACTGCTGCTGGAGGAAAGGAAGTCGCGAATGGTCTTGGCTTTGCTGTGACCTCCTCCGCCGCGGGCATCCAAGTACTTCTTCGAGAAGGACACGAACTTGCACTTCGAGATGAAAGTCTCGTTCTCGCCCGTCGAGATAGTGTAGAGGTGGTAGCTTCGGAGATTCGTGCTTGTGCCTGCTCGGCCGTGTCTTCTTCTCTCTGTAACTTGAATTGGTTGCGCAGTTCTCAGGACTGAGCGGGCCTCCCAGGCTCTCCTCAGGGCTTGCGCTGTCGCTCCCTCGCCACAACCAAGTTCATGCGCAATGTCTCTGGAGTTCCGAGGTTTCCCATCGGCCAGTAACGCCTGAATCTTCCCCAAGGTCGAGGCCGAGCGTCCCATGAGACTGAAGTGGATTTCGTTGAATGTAAACCTTCAAAGGAATCCAATTCTGGCGGAGAAATCATACGCCATAATTCCACGCTAAATCCACCAAAACTCCACAAAAACTCCGCAGATAGGCGGAAACAGATGGCGGGCCCGGTGGGATT
>CAZRNA010000042.1:0-14965 GCA_964601325.1 uncultured Candidatus Bathyarchaeia archaeon | reverse complement strand
ATAGTAGCCTGTGAGCCCAGAAGCCCACACCCATTCATGGGTGGGAGCTAATCACACCGGCAGACGATTCATCGCATCTTGACTGCATGCCGAGCGTACGAAGATTCAAGATTCGCTAAGGTGACTCCTTGCATCTTCACGTCGTGTTCCTTGAGCGCGAGAATGAAGGCTCCGATGACCGGTTCGAATCTCGGATGCCGAAGAACGAAGCGCGGGACATTTCTGCGGAGCTCTCGCCTGAAGGGGTTCAAGAGGATTGGACCTGCGTTGAAGACTCCTCCCGTACAATAGACGTCGGGCTTATTCTTCGACATGTCGAGGCGTCGTGCGATAGTGGACACGAGGCTCGCTAGGGCGCGCCCTTCATATGCGAAAATACTACGGGCCGCCTTGTCGCCTTTCACTGCGGCTTGTGCGACTAGTTTGGAGATCGAGGAGATCTCCTCCACAGTCATGGGTCTATTGTGCACTTCGTGCACAATGTCCTTAACAGCGCGAAGCTTGAACTTGCGAGCCAGAAGCCTCGCGATCGCTGTCTTCCTCTCTGTCTCGTCCAGAGCGCGCAGGGCTGCTCTTATTCCGAGCTTGCCGATGTGGTATGCGCTTCCTTCGTCGTCGATGATGTTGCCCCACCCGCCTGCTCGAATCGCCTTTCCGTCTACACCGATTCCAGCGGCGAAGGATCCTGTGCCCGCATTTACCACGATCCCGGGTCTGCCGAGGGTGGCGGCGTAAATAGCGATGACCGAGTCGTGCACGACAAGTCTCCGTTTCCCGAGATCTGCAAGATCTGCAACTCTCCGTCCTGACCGGAAGTCCCGTGGACAATCCATTCCTGCAAGTCCCATCACGACTGTCTCAAGGTTGCTAGCTGATGCGTGTGCATATCTGCAGGCCGAGTTGACGCTTGTGCGAATCGCTTTCGCGGCCTTCAAGACGCCAATGTTGTGGTAGTTCGAAGACGGAGCACGAGCGGAAGCGAGCAGCGTGCCATCAGGCTTTCCCACGACGGCAACCGTTTTGGTGGCGCCGCCATCCACTCCTGAGATGAGCATGATCGACTCCCCCTGAACGACCCGGCGAGCTAGCTGCCACGCGGGCTTCAGTACCACGTAAGTGTGCTACGCTTTGTTTTCACTCTTGTTCTCGCTGTTGTTGATTGTGGTCCTGAAGGTGGGCCGGTAAGCGGGGCCGTAGATGATTAGGCCGTTCTTGCCTTCGTCATCCAGCTTGCGGATAACAACCTCGAGTGTCGTACCGTTGACGGCTTCACCGGGGACCGTATCAACGATCAGGGCCTTTCCCTTCGAGATTATCTCGAAGTTTGACGTGAGCCGCCTCTGGATTGGAAGCTTCTTGAATGACACAAGCTTCGCGGAAACTGGAAACTGCCTTTGCTCCACGGGGCCCTTGCAGTCCCATTCGAGACATCTGTCACGAGCAGGGTAGAATACGCGCTCGCATCCATGGCATAGTGTCGCGGTTATGTGGCCGTCATCGAGCGCTTCGATTTCGCCGATGATGCGAGGATGCGAGATCCTGCGTCTCACGATACGCAGTTTCTGCCTCAAATGATCTTGATAGGTCTCCAGCTTGATCTCTCGTCTTCGTGTCAGATACTGCTCTACGGTTGGAGCGCGGCCACGCTTCCTCAGTATGCCTTCTTGGACCTTCAACCAGGTCGCGATCGTGTACGCTCCTGAGCCGTATGAAACTGCGAGTATGTTCTCTCCTGGAGTTGCGTGATCCAGGATGTCGCACAAGGCGATTGGAGTGGATGCCGCGTAGGTGTTTCCCGTGTCCAGTACTCTCAGCCAGGGTTTGACCTTCTCCTCAACATACTCCGGTGTCAGGTGAATCCTCGGCTCAACGCTCTGATCCTCTAAGCCCTCGATCTTTCCCTGACACAGCGTCTTGCATGCCTTTAGCGGCATGTAGCCGGAAGGTTGATGGAATGTGAGATAGTCAAAATCCATCAGCTTCAAGTCTGGATGTCTTGAGAGCAGATGCTCGATCGCTCCGATCACGTGCTTGACGTAGGCTTCGACTGTGGTTCGTCCGAAATGGCTCGGGTAGGGCATGCCGTCCCGTCTCCAGAAATCCATCGTCAGGCTTGAGTAGGCCGCAGTGTCTTCGATCGATGCAACGGGGTCATCTCGTCCGATCACAAACGCGCCAGCGCCTGCACCGCATGCGTACTCGAGTGGATCACCTTGGGGTGCTTGCGCGACATCCGCTCCTATCGCGAGTCCATAATTGATCTTGCCGTCTGCGACTTGGCCTTGCACGAAACTCAAAGCTTGCATTCCAGCGTTGCATGCGCCTTCTAGGTCGGCGACATACACTCTGCTGCCTATGCCTGTGAAGGAGGCCACATGCCTGGCGATTGTTCCAACCGCATACGGCTTTGACTCGGAGCCTACGGCTACGGTACCGATCTTGTCTGGGTCGAGGCCCGCCATCGTGATTGCGTTCAGGCCGGCCTCTGAGGCAATCGTGATCGTGTCTTCATCCATGCCCGCGATTGCCTTGTATCGTAGGAGGAGCCCATCTCTGACCTTCTTCAGGAAGTCAGGGAGGTCTTTCCTCTTCGCCTCTCTGGCTTTGACGATTAACTCCGTTCTGATTCGTTGAACAGGGATGTATACCCCGTACCCTACGATGCCAACATCACTACGACTCATCCTGAATCGAAATCCTCACAGAACTTAGAAGGCCACTACAACCCGCCAAACCCTATTTAAGTACGATCCACCGACGTGAACCTAATAATCAACAATACAAAGGCGTCTCTTCAAGTCAAACGGCGACCAGCAAGATGACTAATCACTGCTGTACTCCGCAAAGGTCGCAGTATACTGCGCCGCTCGGAATTGCCTCGCCGCACGAGATGCAATAGTGCCCACGTGTCTGACTCTCTGGGGCTTCGCGTTCAGGAGTCTGAACGGCCGGGGGCGCTGCAGGCTTCGGAAGGTCGGTCCTGAGGCCGTGATCATGTATGTACTTGTGCAGGCCCTTCTGAATCTCAGCATAGCTCACAACTGTGCCTTCCGAGACACCGATGACCGTTCCAAGAGTCCGATCAACTTGGATTCTCTTTTTCAGAAGACCACTCAATGTTGATTCTCGCTTCCATTCTTAAGGAGCGTTTACGTGCAGATTCTATTTAGAACCTTCTGCGAGGACGCTCTCAGCCTACGCCCAGCGGACGGGGGTTTTTCGCAGAATCCCCGCCACGGTGAGCAAGCATCCGATTGCCACGACCCCGTAGGCAACATATGAAATGCGCTCATCGGGCATGTTGATCGTGACCTGTTTCTGGAGATCCGCAGTCATGGTTACCTTCTTTTTCACCGGCGAGTCTGTATTGTCGAAGACGAAGTGGTAGAGGCCTGTTCCGGGCACGGTGAATGAGAAATTCTGGCCATTTGATAGATCTCTCTGGAATGCGTACGTCGGGCTACCGTGAGTGGCCCATTTCTGATAGTTTGCGTCGTCCGCCACAAACATCGGTATGTCGGAGGGGCCTCCTGTGAGAGCTGAGCTGACTGTGACTGTTCCGTTGACTGTGACTCCTCCATCGAGCTGGGCAGAACGTTCCGCAACCTCGCTTACTGCGAGTGTCTCATCGTGAAACAGTTCGGTGACTTGAACATGTGTCGATGGGACTAGGATTAGCTGAGGGCCAGCGAAGAAGAGGAACACTCCAACAAGGATGACTGCAATTCCTGAGAAGAAATTCGCCGCATTCATCGAATGACTGATCTCCGCTTTGGCCTGTCAGAGTCCGGGCGAGCTGTAAAGCCCTTCTTGTCACGAACTTGCTCATATAGGACGCGACATCGGATCAGCATGCCGGCTATCCGGTGAGACATATATAGACAACTTCGATTCTTATGAGCACTGATGATCATGAGCAAGAAAGAGGGAGAGTTCGTCCCTGCCCAGAAGTTCATTGGCATGCAAGTTATTGACAGCAAAGGGTCCTCGGTTGGAACCGTCAAGGACCTTGGAGTGAACATCGTAGATAAGAAGTTCAATCTCATCGTCACGACCAGGGCGAGATCGGAAATTCAAATCTCATGGGAGGATATCCAATCCGTCTTAGACGTTGTGCTCCTCCGCAAAGAGATTGAGCTACCGAAGACGACTGAACCCGTTCTGCCGCCTCCCCCGCCGATGAACATTTGTCCGAATTGCGGAACATCCGTCCTGCCGACCGGAAAGTTCTGCCCGAAGTGTGGAACCAAACTCAAGTAGACGGTTCCGCCTCACGTTTCACGGTCCGCATTCGCGGGGCATACGTTGCGGCTAGTTCTGTGCCTCAAGGTCACTGAGCTTCTCGAATTCGGAGATCCTCTTCACCCTATGCCTTGCGATCGTGGTCTCAAGCTCTTCCTTCAAGAGCGCGAAGATGCTCTTGTGAGCGTGAATGAACTCGGATTGAGTCTTGTCTCTTGGCCGATCCAAATCGACATCCATGATCTTCTTCACACGCGCGGGCCTCGCGCTGAGGACTATGATTTTGTCCGCAAGCTCCACAGCTTCGACGAGGTTGTGCGTTACCAGAACGAACGTCTTCTCTGTCTCAGCATGGATGTCGGCGACTTCTTCTCTCAGTGTCTCTGCTGTGAATTCATCGATCGCGCTGAAGGCTTCATCCATCAGAATCACTTCTGGGTCCACGGCTAAGGCTCGAGCGATCCCCACGCGCTGCTTCATTCCGCCTGAGAGTTGCTTCGGGTAGAGATGGCTGTACCCAGCGAGGCCTACCATCTCCAAGTACTTCTGGACGGAGTCGACTCGTTCAGCTCTGGGGATGCCTTGAGCTTCAAGTCCGTACTCCACGTTACCCGCAACTGTCCTCCAGGGGAAGAGCGCGAAAGACTGGAAGACCATGCTGATCTTCGGGTGGGGCCCTGTGACGGGTTCCCCGCAGAATCGTATTTCGCCAGACGTAGGCGTGTCTAGGCCTGCAGCCATTTTCAGCAGTGTTGATTTGCCGCACCCGCTTGGTCCCACAACGCAAGCGAATTCTCCTCGATTCAAGGCGAAGCTCACGTCCTGAATCGCGGGCATCGATCCCTTTGCCTGGTCGTACTCCTTGCAGACGTTCTTGAGCTCCATCTGATAGCTCAATCCATCCACCGCCTGATCCATCTCTCGACTCGACCGAAAAGCAACCTGTCAATCACGATGGCCAGTACGCCAACGGCGAGTATCGCGGCGAAGGCCTGTGTGATATCACCTGCCTCGACGGCGCCTGATATGTACGACCCTACCCCGGTTACGCCGGAGAAGATCTCGATTGCGAGAACGATCTCCCACACAAAGTCGTATGCCAACCTCAATCCTGTGAACAGTTGAGGAGACACGGCGGGCAGTATCAATTTTCGAAACGTGTCGAATCTTCCGGTGTTGAAGACTGCGGCGACGTGGAAGAGATCCTTTGGAATGTCCTTCGTGCCTTCCCGAATTGTGAAGTACATGGGGAAGAAGGCGCTGAAGGCAGCGATTGCGATGGCAGCAGTGTTGCCCGGCCCGATCCACAAGACCAGCACAGGCAGCAGGGCTATGTCAGGCAAGGCACCACCCAGCATCACAAGCGGAGTCAACGTCGTGTCGAACCTGCTCCGTGAGCCCGCGAAGATGGCGAGGGGCAACGCCAAAGCGAGCGCGACCAGTATCCCACCTGTCAAGTTCAGAAAGCTCTGTGCAACGCGCATCAGAAACTGCGCATCAAGAAGGGACGAAGCGAGAGTCGCCACGGCTGATGTGAATGCCGGCAGCTTTGACCCAGGCACTATTCCTAGACGCACGGTGGCCTCCCAAATCAGGAAGATGCCAGCGAGCGAGACTAACCATAGGTACTTCTCAGCAGCAGCCGAATGATGAGCGTCGGCCCGAGTCGAAAGCATTCGCTTCGAATAGGCTGCGCCCATCTTGCTGATTCACCGAGATGCATCATTCACCTCAGCCTGTTAGATTAGGATTCGAGCACCAACAGCCCGCGACATGCAGCCTCGTGTCTCAGAAGTGGCTCCGACAAACGAACTTGTTCTACCGTGAAAGAATCACTAGACCATGTCGACGACAAGACGCATTTACAGGCGCATGTAAAACATGTCTGGGAAAATCCTCGAAGTTCCGGAACCTTGCCGAGCGTCTGGCTCCAAAGCCATCGTATCGAATGATGACATTCATCCGGATTCGGGAAAAGTCATCTCATGACGCGTAACGGTTCAGTCTTCGACAAGAGAGTCTGTTGAATACGAGAAGGTAACCGCAAAGTTACCCTTTAAACGCAGAAACTCGTTGTTGGAACCCAGCCAAACCACGAAATCGCAAAGGGCTGAACACGCGCCACGACATGATGGGTCGGAGATCATCCGTTCCCTCTATATACACGTGGGAGCCCCTATCCCGAGGAGAGATGGTAGTAGTCTCCAAAACAAACCAGAAGTGTAACCAGAATGGGTGAATTCAAGACATTCGCTGACTTCCGCGCAGAGATACTCCGCATCATAGACCAAGGAGCCCAGAAAGGGATCCTCCTTCGCATCCTCGGAGGAGCCGCTATCCGGATGCACTGCCCCGGGTCAGACCGCATGTACGAGTTGCTGAAGCGAGCACCGAAACACGATATGGACTTTGTCAGCTACAGTAAGTACAGGCCGCTGACTAGGCAGCTCATGAAAGACCTTGGCTACACTCCATACGTCACACTCGCAATGACAAGTGGGGCTGGGCGACACAGACAGATATTCAATGACGCGGACGGAAACAAGGCAATCGACGTATTCCTCGACGTATTGCCAATGTGCCACGTCATAGATTTCAGACGAAGGCTCGAGGTCGATAACCCGACGGTCCCGCCAGCTGAGCTATTCCTTCTGAAAGCGCAGATCTGCGACATGAACGAGAAGGACTGGGCGGACATATGCATCCTCCTACGCGAACACCCAGTAGGGAATGTCGACAAGGACACGATTAACCTCAACATCGTCGCCAAGGCCATTGCAGACGATTGGGGGTTCTATTATACTGTCTCGACGAACATGAAGAAGCTGCACGACTATGTCGGCCAATGCCCGGGGCTGTCAAGTGATGACCGCAAGAACATTGAAGGCAGGATCTCCGCGATTAGTGATGCGATAGAGAAAGAGCCTAAGACTCTGAAATGGAAGATGAGGGCCAAAGTCGGCACCGCCAAGAAATGGTACAACGTCGTTGAGGAAGTCCAAAGGGATACCTTATCTGGACCATCCTAGGGCGCATAGGCACGAAAGGTAGACGGCGACAACGGAGACCCTGAGACTTGGCTAAAGTGAGATTCCTATTCTCTACAGACCTCCACGGATCAGAGGTAGTGTGGAGAAAATTCCTGAACTCAGGAAAGATCTTCAACCTTGACGCACTCGTCATTAGCGGCGACATGACTGGGAAAATGATCATCCCAATATTCAAGAAGACGGACGGGAACTACAGGGCCACACTGTTCGGTGAGGAGAGTCTCCTCAAGGAAAGCGACCTTCCCGAGTATGAGAAGAAGATACGCAAGCTCAGCTACCTGCCATATCGAACGACATCTGAAGAAGCGGCGAAGATTGCGGAAGATGAGGACTTGAGAGAGAAAGTCTTCGAGGGCCTTCAGATTAACGTGATTAAGGAATGGCTGAAACTGGTACCGGAGAAGGTGCCCCAGAAATGCCGGGTCATCCTGACTCCGGGAAACGATGATGTCCTTGCCATTGATGATGTGATACGAGCCGACAAGAACGTCACGTATGGCGAGGAGGAAGTTGTCTCACTAGACAACGAACACGAAGTCGCTTGTTGTGGGTGGAGCAATCCGACACCATGGCATACGCCGCGAGAGTGTTCTGAGGAAGTAATGATGCAGAAGCTCGAGAGGACGGTTGCCAAGGTGAAGAACCTCGAAACCGCGGTTTTCTGTTTCCACTGCCCACCATATGATTCTCAAATCGACTTGGCTCCAAAACTGAATCCTGACTTGTCACCCGTCTACGCACATGGCAGGCCTTTGATGATTCCGGTGGGGTCCAAATCTGTAAGAGCGATCATCGAGAAGTACCAGCCGCTCATAGGACTTCACGGACACATTCACGAAAGCTCAGGCTATCTCAAGATCGGACGAACTCAGTGTGTCAATCCAGGCAGCGAATACGGTGAGGGCATACTGCGGGCATACCTGGTTGAACTGGATGGGGCGAAGATAACGCGGCTGCAGCGAGTTGAAGGCTGATCAAGAGCCAGGCGACGACGCCTTCGTCACAAGATCTATGACCTGAAGCCTGAACTTGAATGGGTCAAGCTTGAGCTTCGACGTAGGGATCTCAACAGCGTCTCCGTTGCTGTAGAGTTTGACCTTGAACTCATTATACTCGCTTCGAGCGAGCGACACTTTCGAGAATTCACTCCACTGATGGGCCACCGGTGGATTCTTGCCTTTCCTCAGCTTGAATCCAGCATCATCGTAGGAGAACACGATGTGGTACCACTGCTTGTATAGGTACCAGCCAAGGACACCTGCGACGATCAGGTTCACGGCGAATACCTGATACCATATTGGAGCGACAAGCCCACTTGGCAGGATGAGAACCATAACGGCCTGAATCATGAACATTGCCACGAAGGACTTGAAGAGGTTGTACACTTGAATTGGTGAGCGCTTATGCTCCATTTCTCATCACTTGATCTTGACGTACTTCTTCAGTTGTCTTCCGAGATATGCGTCAGCAGAAATGACCTGCCGTGAGCTGGCATCAGCGTACGCAATTCCGACGGTGCGATCCTGTGCCTCCTTAATGAGCTTCTTGACCGACTCGCTTGGAGATTGGCCGACGAGCATGAGCCAAGCCCATTTCATCTCATGCTTCTGCATACACGACTTGACGGCGAGGATCCACTTCCTCAGTCTTCGATCATTAGGTTCACTTTCTTCATCTAGCGAAATCGCGAAGAATCCTACATCGTAGTTTGGATTCAACAGGAACGAGAACAAGCGAGATAGGACGAAACCCTTTGATCGCGTATTTCCAGCAATGAACAAGTCGAATGCTACGTCTCCCACATGATAGTTCAGGAAGGACTCGTTGAAGTCCGCGACCCAGCGGGCCTGCCCCGTCATCATCTCCTTCTCGAGTCGCATCATAGTGTCATTTGTGGCAGGCAAGGCGAAGCACATCCGGGAATGTCCGGTCGTGTCACATGCAGAGGACCATTATAAGTTGAACGTGTCGCCACCGCACGAATCCGACAGACTTGCACGTCAAGGCGCTAGGATAGAAAAAGGGTGGAAAAAAAAGATGGGAGGGGGCTTATTCTGGAGGTATCTCTGCGTAGATTGTGGCGTAGTCGACTCCGACTCTGCTGCCCTTGGATCTGTAGTAGTAGTAGATGATGAAGCCCACCACTAGTAGGAAGAGGGTGAAGTACCATGGTTCCATTGCGCTGCCGTATCCACTTCCGACAAGGTAGAGTAGGTAGATGTTCGCTACCGTGGCGATGAGGCCGATGCCTCCGACCAACCATCTGCCGGGCTTGAACGGCGATTTCTCGTAGATGTCGTTGCGCCTGAAGACCAAGAGCATTCCTGCAAACGAGGAGAGTAGGAAGAAGATAGTATCCCAAATGTCGGTTGCTGCGACTCCTCCGCCTGAGTTGATGTATGCCGTTATGAAGTTCCCGGGCAGATACTTGACGAAGATGTCAGACTCGCCGAAGCATCCGATGAATGCGACTATCATTGTCACAAGTATTGCGTTAGTGGGAGAATGCCATCTCTCGTTGACTTCTGAGAGTTTCTCTGGAAGTACTCTGTCAAATGACATAGCGAAGATGATTCTTGATGATGTGATGATGAACGGTGGAATGTCGTTTGCGACCCATAGCACTGCGAAGATCGGGATGATGGCCAAGAACCAATTCATTCCCATTCCACTTGCAGCGAATCCTGCAATGGACGGCATCCAAGCTCTGCCGACTCCCGCTGGGAGTGTTCCTCCTCCGTACGATAGGAAAGCGTATGCGCTGAAGAACGAGTAGTCACCGATCTTGCCGACAAGCATCGCGGCGTGCGATGACACGTAAGATATGGTGACGTACAACGTGATGATGACTATGTTTGCCGCGAAGAGGGTTCGTGGAAGCGCTTTGCCTGCTTCCTTGACCTCGCCGCCTACAAATGTTGATGCTGCGAATCCGATGAATGCCCAGTATGTGCCTATTGTGGCGGCAGCCATTGCTCCCCAGTAGTCGCCGCTGTACGAGGTTGCCATGCCCTGATCCAGAGCCATCTGCGTGAACTGTGTGGGCGAAAGACCGGTCAATGTCTTAACTCCCGCCTCCATAATTGCCGGAGTTGCCGACAACATGATACCGTAGAGAACTATTGTGATTATTGCGGGGATCCAGAACATCACAGACAGGAGCCTTCCAGTCATTGAAGCGCCGAAGTATGCAATACCGGCGAAGACTACGACAATGATCATGCCGCCGATCAACCCTACCTCGGGAGAGTACCAGTTTGCTGACCAGCCTGCAAGCCACGAGTATATGGTGATAGCCTCAAAGACTGCAGTTCCTATCTGACCCCAAGAGACTGTGATGCTGAAGTACTCAAGCCACGATGCCAAGAATCCGACGACCGGGTGAGTAATTCTCGAGATGTACACGTAGCCGCCCCCAGACCTCGGCATTGCAGCTGAAAGCACTGAGAACATGAAGACCGTCAATAGCACGATGATTCCAACGATAAGGAATGACATCGTTACCGGCGGTATTCCCATTACCCAGCTGCTTTCGGGTACTATCGCGGGTCCTGTGAACTGGAAGACTCTTTTCTGCCAGCCCAGACCAACGACGTTGCAGAATACGATAATCGCTGCGGTCCAGAATCCGATTTCTCTGACGAGCCCTGTAGCCTTTCTAACGAAGACTTTCTTTTCGGTTGCCAATTTTCATTTTTCCTCTATTTGTTTTAGGGTCGATGTGACCCTAGTAGAGATGAATGACGGCCCGTAATGTATATTAGACTTATGACGATCTCGCACGCAACCATCGAACGCTTTAAGAACTTCTTCGCTTGGCGCGGCGCCATCGAGCCTAGTTCGCGAACGTGTCAATAAGGATTCGCTTGCAGGGCGAACTCACTATCTGCGCAACACGAAGAGCAGAAGGAAGAGCACAGGAAACATCGCCAGAGTCAAAAGGAACGTGTACTTGCGTCGTCGACCTAGTCGCTTGTTCTCATCTTCGCACGTCGTGCTGCAGAAGTCCTTACTCATGGGGATCGGGGTTGCGCAGATAAGACAGTGTTTGTGCTTCACGATCACCGGCGCAGATTCCTTCTGATGCTTCGACACTACTATGCTGCCTCGTCACCTTGCTTGTCGGCTCGGATATATAGCCTAGTCTCAAGTGGTCGCTCCCGATTGTTCTTTCGATAGGTCGGCTCTCGAAGGAAAGGGTAATAAGGCCTTGGGACACGTGATGAATGCGAAACCACGGGCCTACAATTTTCGCTTCTCTTGGTTCTTGGAGTTGATTTCGATGATGCATGGTCCTCCTCACTATGACGCCCCCGCGCCTGAACCGTGCTTCGATGGGTGCACATTCTTCAAGTGTTCTCAAGGACACTTCAGCGTCAGAGAGAACACCGGTTGGTGTCGCCTGGTCGATGACAAGTGTACGCCAGAGAACTGCAAATTCACACAGTGCGTGAAAGGGAAATTGCTACCAAACGGCACTTGTGCGTTCACCGTGAAAACGAAGATTCTTGTGGCCAAGCCTCAAGAAGAGTTGAAACCTATCCGGGCCCCGCCGAAACTTGCGGCGAAAATCAAAGAACGCGAACTGTTCTGAACTCGAGCACGCGGATGCATTCTCGAGATTCTCCTTTCCAGTAGACCCTCTTTGTCCTGTGGGTAACTGACTTGACAAGTTCCAAAGGGCGGAGTCTGTGAAATTGTCTGGTCATGGCACTACCTATCAAGATTCTTGGCAGCAGAAACCAATCCCAAGACTGCACCGCTAGACGCCGACCGAATGTGGAATGTGGACGCAGACATGTAGCCCAAGATCGGTGAGAGGAACGACATCCCGCGGAGACTAGAACGGTTCGAGTTCGGACAACGACAAGTGATGTGATGATCCTCGATCGGACAGCGAGTGGCGGGCGTGGACTTGGAGAAAGAGGATGACAAGAATCGGAACCAGCAAAATGGCAACCCATGCTCCCTCAAAGAACTTGTTTGCTCCAACTATGACGAACGTGATACCAGTAGCCAAAGCTCCTGCGCCGTTCAATGCTGCCTTCGCCTTCCATCCTTTGCCGCGTTCGCGCCACCAGTGGGATAGCATACCGGTCTGAGAGAGTGTGTAGGCCAAGAACACTCCAACGGCAAATAGAGGAATCAATGCATGACTGCTGCCTGAGAAGACAACGATTAGCACGCCAGCCGACAAAGCCAGAAGCAGGATCCCATTGGACAGCACCATGCGGCTGCTCACCTTAGTGAGTTGTTTCGGGAGGAATCCGTCACCTGCCATGACACTCATGAGACGGGGCAAGCCAGCGAAACTAGTATTCGCCCCGAGCGCGAGGATCACCATTGTACTAGCTTGGATTAGCAGGTATGCCGGTCCGCTGCCCAGTAGGTGTCGTGCCAGTGCTGAGAGTATTGTCTCCTCCGGGCCCGCGACGATACCAAGAACTTGTGTCAGCCCAATGCTACCGAGAAACAGGACACCCATCAACAACGCCATGACGATCATGGTTCTGCCGGCGTTTTTCGTCTCCGGGGGCCTGAACGAAGGAACCCCATTGCTTATGGCTTCGATCCCAGTCATCGCAGTGCATCCAGTCGAGAAAGTGTGCAACAAGAGGAACAACGTGACAGATTGGGTTGCCCGCGTAGTGACCGTGACGAGAGAGACCGGCCCATCTACAGAAAGACGAAACACTCCATAGGCCAGCATTCCAAGATACACAAACAGAAACAGATAGACCGGAATCGCCATCACTGTCCCAGTCTCATGTAGGCCTCTGAGATTGAGCAAAGTTATAGCGACCAGGAGCAAGAGTGACAAGTACACGCGATAGGGCCACAATTGCTGGAACGCTGAAGCGATTGCGTCCACGCCTGTAGTCAGACTGACGGCTACGCACAACAAGTAGTTTGTTATCAGTGCAGCTGCCGCTATCAGACCCGGCACTGTGCCCAGTGTTGATCGGGCGACGGCGTACGAGCCTCCGCCACATGGGTATCCCTGAATGATCTGGTAGTATGACAATGCGAGAAGCATCAGCAGACCGGTGATCACTAGGGCTATCGGAAACGCAAATGACAACCCTGCGGCACCCGCGACGACCAGCCCTAGATAGATCTCCTGGTTAGCTTAGCCTATCGACGATAGGGCATCCGGTGAGAATACGGCTAACGCTCGAAGTTTGTTCAGTCTCTTATGCTCGGAATGCTCCGGATGTAGTGGGGGACCCAGAACCATATGCTTCAGCGCTGTCCACATCGACGCCGTTCCCTGTCTAGCTATGTCGCACCGCACTACCGGCTAACTTGGTTATTATCTGTGCCGCCCAAACGATTGTGACAAGTTATTCTCGGAGAAATGATTGACGAGGGCCGACACTGACGCGAATAGTGAAGTGAAAATCATGTTGCACGTCAATGTTCGAACTAGTCGTCACTGGGGCAGGAATCAATAAGAGCCAGCGGACCTGCCATGCAGAGATCTAGTGGTCAAATTGAAGTGCCAGACATGCTCTGCAGAAGTTGAGATGCCGTTCATCTGCTCCTTCTGCGGCGGGGCTTTCTGTCCTCAACACAGGCTGCCCGAGACCCACAACTGCTCAGAGTACTGGAGGGTGCGTGCTCACAGGCAGTCCTTGTTCAGCACCATGACGCCTCCCGATATTCGTGCATATGGAGCACCATCTGTGCGCTTGACTAGATCGGCGTTCAGGTTCAGTCCAACAGAGGTTAGGCACATTCTGATCGGAATCATTCTCGTTTCAGGAGTTGGGCTTTCCTTCTTCGCGCCTCAGGTCTTCTCGAACTGGCTAGCAATCGCGGCGGCGGTCTTCTTCTTCACGGCCGGCTTCATCATTCACGAGCTAACGCACAAGGCCATGGCTCAACGTTACGGGATGTGGGCAGAATTCAGGCTGGACATGTTCGGCGCGGCCTTGACGTTGCTGTCTGCGGTGTCACCTCTGAAGATCATCGCGCCAGGCGCTGTCGTGATCGCCGGGAACACTACTCCCGATCGGGTTGGCAGAACAGCTGCGGCCGGTCCGGCCGTGAACATTCTGATCGCAAGTTTGCTTCTCGGGCTAGCCGAGGTGCTGCATCCGATTGGGCTCTTGGAGGCCATGTTGGCTGGGGCAGCAATCAATGCATTCATGGCATTGTTTAACCTGATTCCGTTCGGCGTTTTCGATGGTCTCAAGGTGTTCAGATGGAACAAGCAGGTTTGGCTTGTCCTCCTTGCGCTGGCTGCGCTGTTGACGGGATTGTCATACTTGTCGTTGCAGATGTAGAAGACGCCGGGTAACTCCGCTCGGTGAAGGCCAAATCGATGCGTGCTAGCTTTGGTCAGCTTGAAGATTCTTGTCCCCTGAACGCAAGATAGAGCAGCACGAGTCCAACAACAAGAGAAACCAGCATTATTGCTGCGACCATTGTGCTTTGAAGACGACTGATCAGGTTCAGCTCCTCCAACGCAAAGGACGGTGCCACCATCAGCAACGCTCCGACGATCGTGAGGACTAACCGCATGATCGCACTCAGTGGTCGACGTCTAACATCGGCGCTCATCCCTTTTCGCCTAGAGGCGCAAGCTGGAGGCGGGACCCTGATTAAACGTTTACGCATGCTCCGCTGCAGATGAAGCTCGTTCCTGCTCTGACGGATAGATCTTGTTC
>CAZRNA010000041.1:0-15013 GCA_964601325.1 uncultured Candidatus Bathyarchaeia archaeon | reverse complement strand
CTCGGTGCGCGCGATGATAGGTGAGCGCTTTAACTCAGACTAGTTCTCGCTCCTTGAAGTGCTGCCTCTACGATCGCGCCCACTCTACAGGGAAGGTGCATTGGTATGACTGACATCGTCGTAGTTCGAAAGATCCTTGCCGGAAACGCAGATTCCACACGAGTCAAACTGAGAGGATGGCTGCACAATAGAAGATCGAGCGGGGGGATTCTGTTCCTCATCATTAGAGATGGCACGGGTTTCCTGCAGTGCACTGCAAAAAAGGACCAACTGGCTGAGAAGTTCAGCGAGATCGAGACCCTTCCGCTGGAGTCGACAGTAGAGATCGAGGGCGAGGTTGTCCGAGATTCGCGGGCCCCCCGAGGATACGAACTCCGCATAACAGACCTGCTGGTGCTTCATCGTTCGCATGAGGACTTCCCGATCGCCAAGAAATATCATGGTCCTGAGTTCCTTCTCGACAATCGACACTTCTGGATCCGCAGCAAGAAGATGCAGACGATTCTCCGAGCGAGAGCTCTTGTGATCGACGAATCTCGACGCTGGCTGAAAGAGCATGGCTACTTAGAGGTCCAGGTCCCGATTCTCGTCTCGGCGGCTGTTGAGGGAGGCTCGACGCTCTTCGAGGTCAAGTACTTCGATGAGAAGGCTTACCTGACGCAGAGCTGGCAACTCTATGCTGAAGCGATGATAGCGAGTCTAGGCAAGATCTACACGTTCGCACCGTCCTTCCGCGCCGAAAAATCCAAAACGAGACGTCACATGACGGAATTCTGGCAAATAGAGCTAGAGGAACCATGGCTAGATCTTGAAGGCCTCATCAAGGTCGAGGAAGGACTCCTCTTACACATTTGTCACGAGGTGGCAACTCAGGTCCCCGAAGAGCTCAAAGAGCTCGGACGCGACCCCGACGAACTGAACGCCCTGAAAGCACCCCTCCCAACAATCACGTATGACAAGGCCGTTGACCTGATCCGGAAATCTGACTCGTCATTCGAATGGGGGACGGACCTGGGATACAATCAAGAGAAGATCTTAACGAAAGACTTCACTACACCGTTCTTTGTCACACACTATCCAAAAGGCGTCAAGGCATTCTACCATATGCCTGACCCGAAACGGCCCGAAGTCACCCTTTCAGTTGATCTACTTGCGCCGGAAGGCTACGGCGAGATCACGGGTGGAGGACAACGCATCCATGACTACGAGCAACTCATGCAGCGAATCAACGAGGAACATTTGAACCCGGAAGACTACTCTTGGTATCTGGATCTGAGGAAATATGGTACAGTGCCCCACTCGGGATTCGGAATGGGCATCGAGCGTACGCTCTCATGGATATGTAAGCTGAGACATATTCGGGACGCTACAGCTTTTCCGAGACTCATCAACCGTATCCGTCCATAGTGGCCTGGCGACAGCTGCTTGCTGCGAATCCGACCGATGAAGGCGAGCGACCTTCGCTCAATAGTCAAGCTGACAGCCCGGGAACACTGGGGTTTCAGAACAAGTGACCTGAAGAGGATGATGGCACTTGAGCTCAGGGGTTGCCTAGTCGCTACGATGGGCGGCGGGCCCATCGGGCTCACGACAACCATCTCGTACGGTAGAGATGCCGGCTGGATCGGAAACGTTGTGGTCAACGGGAAACATCGCGGCGTCGGAATAGGAAGCGACCTGGTGCAATCCGCTGTGAAACATCTCCTACGCATGCACGTCAAGAGAATTGGCCTGTACTCCTATCCAGAGAACGAAGCGATGTACAAACGACTAGGTTTTGAGACGAGAGACGGTTTCGCCACGTTGTCAATGTCAGATGGCACAGATGATTTCAGGAAGACGACTGAAAAGATCCCTCTTCGTCAGATCCTTCGCCTAGACAAGCGCGCCTTCGGAGCCGATAGAAGCAAGCTTCTCAGACGACTCCACCGTGAGTTCCCGGATCACTGGACTTGGATCGTCAACGAGGCCGGAGTATCTGGATACTCAATTGTCAAGCAGTATCAAGACAGTTCAGAGATAGGCCCCTTGATCTGCGAACAGATGAACCAAGAATCCATCGCAGCACTAATTGGGTCTTCGATCACTCGAACTGAGAAGTGGCCGCTTGAGATGTCCGCTCCCCTCTCAAATCCCACCGTCGTGGAAACGACAGAGCGCCTCGGTTTTCGACTTGTAAGAAAGGGCATCGTGATGAGTTATGCACGACTGGAGCCGGTGGTGATTGCCCCCGCCGTTGGCGCGCTTGGATTCCTTGACAAAGGCTAGGCATGCGACTTCCGTGTTTGTATTCGGCCAAGTGTTCTCTTCTTCGCTTTCACGAAGCCCAGCGCTTCCTGTACGGGAACAGAGGCGCCTTGCTTTCGTGCGAAGAACTTCACGAGATTTGAGATATCTCGTGTCAAGAGCTCGTTGGCTCCAGGATCGCTTGTCGCAACGCTCTGAGGCCAATCGATAAACACGAATTTGCCTGAGTCGGCCATTAGGATGTTATATTCGCTCAGGTCACCATGAACGAGTCGTGCGTCACGGTACAATAGTCTCAACTTGGATAGGATGCGTCGCAACGTAGCCGCAGGCTCTGGTATGACGTTGATTCTTGAGAGTTCTGATCCTTCGAACATGTCCATTGCAACTAGATGCCGATTCTGATCGATCGGTTTAGGTACCGGAACTCCAGCGCGGCTTGCGCGCTTCATAGCTGCGAACTCGCGTGTTGCCGCCATTCTCGCCTGATATATCCAAGAGGTGTGAGCTCTTTCGGCCACGTATCCTCTTGTTCGTCTGGTCTGACGGAAACTTGTTCTTCCTAGGCGGTGGAATTTCAGAGCAATCCTAGTATCTCTCTTGCCCTTCGCGTCATAGACGTCTGACTCTTTTCCTAACCCAAGCGGGCTACCGAGTGCTTCAACAACGCCCCTTTTGACCAAAGCGTTCAGGGCCAAGCAGTCGTAGCCGAAAAAGGTCAGTCGGAAACCGGCGTATCCCTGTGCATGCATGCTGCCCGATGCAAGAAGGCGCTTGTCCACAAGCTCGGGTAGCCGTTTTCCAACTTCCTCTTCCAGTAAGTTCGCATATCGCACTATGCGCGAGATCGGAACATACTCGCGACTCTCCATCCCCAACTCGACGCCCAGCAGAATACGCAGATCTGCCGGTCGCAGGGATCGTACAAGTTCACCTATCTGTTCAGCAGACATCGCCTAAGGACCGCTTAAGCTTGATTTTGGCATCGATACTGATCAACGCTACTTTGTGCTTGCCGGGGCACTCGTGAGCTCAAAGCGCGCTTTTCCTAGCTTCTTGTCGAGAGATGCTTTCACAAGCCCATAGTATGGAGGCGATGGTGACATCGGCCTAGAACGAAACTCGCCATGGAACTGCGTTGCAACAAAGAAGTAGTGTGAGTGTAGTTCTAGGATTTCCATCCGTCGACCATCTAGGGATCTGCCGGAGAAGGTGAGGCCGTCCTGTTCGAGCTTCGAGATATAGTCAGGATTTACCTCGTACCGGTGTCTGTGTCTCTCCCATACTCTTCGACGGCCGTATAGGCGCTCAGCCAACGTGCCCGGTTGGATCCTAACTTCATGCGCACCCAACCGCATTGTGGCTCCCTTGGACTCCACGTTCCGTTGCTCTGGCATCAGGTCTATTACCGGGTGCTGCGTGGCCGGGGCAATCTCGGTGCTATTCGCATCTTGCAGGCCGAGATTTCTCGCAAATTCCACGATCGCAAGCTGGAATCCAAAGCAGATGCCTAGGAATGGAATGTTGTTCTCTCGTGCGTATCCGACCACCCGGATCTTCCCTTCGGTGCCACGCTGACCGAAACCGCCAGGAATGAGAACGCCATCCGCCGTCTCAAGCGCTCTTGTCTTAGGGGTCTCGCCTTCAAATTGCTCAGTCTCGATCCAATTCAGATCGACTCGCGCGTCCGCGGCAGCTCCTGCGTGTCTCAGAGCCTCATTGACGCTCACGTAGGAATCTGCCAGTTCAGCATACTTGCCACACACGGCTATTGTGACTTCATTCTTTGGGCTGAGAAAGCGTTGCACGGTCCTACTCCATTCATCCCAATTGCTGGCCTTCTTCTCAAGCCCGAGCCTGTCACACAGAAAAGCACCCATCCCTTGATCTTCGAGCAGAATCGGAACCTCGTAGACACTCTTCGAGTCCGGCGATGAGAACACAGCAACCTCGTCGACATTGCAGAACAACGCAATCTTCTTCCGTGGCCCGGGTAGCAATGGTTTGGTACTCCGGGCAATTATCAGGTCGGGCTGAACGCCGATCCTTCTCAGCTCTTGAACGCTATGCTGCGTCGGCTTGGTCTTCTGTTCGCCGACGACTCCAACTACAGGAACCAGGGTGACATGTGCGAAGGCTACGTTCTTGAAGCCGTCTTCAAGGCGCATTTGTCGAGCTGCTTCGAGAAAGGGGAGGCTCTCGATGTCTCCTACGGTTCCGCCTATTTCGACAAGGAGTAGCTCGGACTTGCTTGATTCCGTTACGCTTCGTATTCTCCGCTTGATCTCGTCCGTGACGTGAGGTATGATTTGGACGCATTGGCCTAGGAATGACCCAGCCCTCTCCATTCCGATGATGGTTTGGTAGACCTGGCCCGTTGTGATGTTGTGCATTTTCGAGAGGTTAACGTCGAGAAAGCGCTCGTAGGTGCCGAGGTCCATGTCCGCCTCGCCGCCGTCCTCGGTGACGAAGACCTCTCCGTGCACAACGGGATTCATTGTTCCAGCGTCGACGTTGAGGTACGGATCAATCTTCAGCGCGCTGACTTTCGTGCCTCGCGTCTGTAGGATCTTGCCTATGGAGGCTGCAGCGACCCCCTTTCCAAGGCCGGACATTACTCCGCCAGTAACAAAGACGTACTTCGCCACTCGAAGAACACCGGAACAATTCAGTCGCTTGCGTGGATGCAGATTAAAGCTTCGGATCGTGCTTACGGGCGCCGAAGCAGCGAGATCCCGAGAATTCCGCTAGGCGGGTACTGGACTACTCTTTCTTGACCATTCCCTGAAGTTTCTTGATCTCTTGGTTGATGAGTTCAAGTGCCACCTTTGCGGAGGCAAGTGTCTGTTGAATGGTCTCGCGTTGCGATTCTCCCCAGATCTTCGAGGCGCCCTGAGCGGTGACCGAGCCCACTCTTGTGAGGTTCAGTTTGTCGCCGTGTGCCTCAATTAAGCCTGCTCCGATCAAGCTCTGGATCGAGTCACTCTCGACCTTCGACATCTTCAGTGCTGACGATTGAACACCCGTCGACTCGTCAACTGCGTTCAGGCTTTGGAGCTTCACGAGGACGCCTGCAGTGGGAGGCAGCTCCTTCCCGAATTCCTCTCTAGCGAGCCTCTCGACTTCTCGAATCCCTTCGATAGTGCCTACCGCGCTTGTTACGGATGAGAGGCCTTTCGTTATGTTCATGAGGGATTGAACGATTGAACTCTGCGGGTTCAGGCGGTAAAGTGTGACTGCTCCAACGTGCCGAGAAGGTGCTATCGCCTTCATCTTCTCCAGATCGTCCCAGACCCGGTAGAGCGTTGTCCTGCCGATTCCGGCCTTCTGAGCTATCTCGGTCTTGGTTAGTTCATCTTGTGGGCGTTCAGCCAAAACGCTGAGCACTTTCAGTTGCGGCGAACGCGTGAGAGCGTCTAGGAAAGCTGCCGTATCTTCGCCTGAAGCCAATTGCATGCGCCTGCAGCCATACGGATACGGCTAGGTATATTAATGTTCGCACAGCAGTACACCAGAGTTTCACTCCAAACCCATAAGAACCCCCACATGGAGGCACCCAGAATGTCCATCGCCATGAGCCCAGACATCTCAAGTGAAGAGATCCAGATCCTTCAGACAATGTGGGAACTGAAGGCACTCGGAACCCGTACCGTGATCATGCAAAGTCTTGCGAGCCGCATATCAGACGTTCCGGATACCGAGGTAATCGAGGGAATCAAGCGCCTCGCGGCACGAGGGTTGGTCACAACAAAGAAGGGGACTGGAGGCGATCTCCTTGCCTTGAGCCTGCTCGGCGCGGCTTTCGTCAGGCAACTCCAAGACAGACAACTGAGCGATCTGAACCACGGCACCTAACGGAGCTATCGACACACTCAGAAAGCCTTTAGACCACTGGATGGTGAACGCTGTCTTGATGATGAAGAATAAGTGTCTGAGCGCTCTCAGCCGGCGCGTTGAGGACTTTCGACGGGCGAACTGAATCCTGTTCGCCCATCGAACCAAATTGGAAACGCGGCTCCGAATTTGTGGACTGGGCGTTTCGACAAAGGCTTAAGAGCTGTGTTCCTCGCCCATGATGGGGAACGCATGTGGCTTGCACTGTTGTCGTAGGTGGATTCTTCGGAGACGAAGGTAAGGGAAAACTCACCGCATACCTAGCACTTAGAGACCGCCCAGCAATTGTCGCTCGAGGCGGTGTCGGGCCCAATGCGGGGCACACCGTCCAAGTGCAAGGGAAGACATACTCGCTAAGAATGATTCCAAGCGGATTCGTTTGCAGGGAATCGAGGCTTCTCATCGGCCCCGGCGTACTCGTGAATCCAAGCGTCCTACTAAAGGAAATCGAAGTCACGGAGACTAAGAACAGAATCGGCATAGATCGCCAATGCGCGATAATTGAGCAGAAACACATCGACGAAGAAAGCAGATCAGAGCATCTTGTGAAGAAGATAGGAGTCACGAAGAGCGGAGTCGGTGCCTGCAACGCTGACCGTGTCTACAGGTCTGCCAAACTGGCCAGGGACGCACCGGAGCTTTCGGGTCTCCTTGCCGATGTTTCAGAAGAGATCAACGAGGCACTGCACGCGAAAAGAAACGTCCTGCTCGAAGGGTCCCAAGGCACATTCTTATCACTCTTCCATGGAACCTACCCATTCTGCACCAGCAAGGATGTCTGTGCTTCAGCAATCTGCTCGGACGTTGGCATCGGACCGACCGAAGTAGACGATGTCGTCGTGGTCTTCAAGTCATTTGTCACAAGGGTAGGCGAAGGGCCTCTAGACGGGCAGCTCAGCGAAGAAGAGACCCGGAAAAGGGGATGGGAAGAATTCGGCACAGTAACCGGTAGGCTTCGGAGAGCAGCTCCTTTCGATTTCGACTTAGCTAAGAGGGCAGTTCATCTGAACGGAGCGACGCAGGCAGCAATCACCAAACTAGATGTAGTGTTCCCAGACACCATGAGACTCAAGAAGTACGAACAGCTTCCGTCCAAGGCTAGGAATTTCATAAGCGACGTGGAGAAAGCGATTGGCATACCAGTGACATTGATTGGGACGGGCCCGTCGACTGAAGATCTCATCGACCGCATGCCAAGCAAATCTCACTGAACTGCCGCTTCTTGGAATCACAAGACAATAGCAATCGAAAGCTCGCGATCTGTATACGGCGACGGAGACTGTTGGCCATTAGTTTGTCTTGCCAAGTATGCGGCTGACAATGTCGCGCCGTTTGATGGCTTCCATGATTACTGCGATTATGCCCAGCTCCACCCAAGCTTTCGCGAGGACCAAAATCACAAACCCCTGAGTGACATATTGCGCGACTGCGGGAAGGAAGAAGGGCACCACCAACATGAAGAAGGCGTACGTTGAAACGCACTCGGGCACATACCCAAGCAAGGTCGCGAGCGCCGGTCGCAATTTCTTGCCGAGGAGGCCGGCAGTAATCCCGGTCAATGATTTCAGCGGAATTATGAGGAAACCGACAAGCGGCCCGTACCATCCGACGACGCCAAATCGATAGAAGGGTACTATGCTGACCAATGCCCCTGTGATTCCGCCTAGCACCGGCCCAGAATATAGCGCCACGATCAGTGTGGCAACGTGTGATAGGTCGGGAGCTATCTGGCTCACTGGTGTTGGTATGCTGAGTGTGAGAAGAGCTAGGACATTGCCCAAAGCCCCCATTGAAGCGACGAAAGCGACTTGGCGTCCGGCGGTCGCAGTGTAGAGTCTCATGGCGTGCTCGCCTCCGCAATACCAAGCAGTCTCTTGATAAGGCTTACGCGAAAAAGCGTATTTACTCACAATTTAGTAGATCGTCGTGATCCACCGACACTCCTCGCTCTACGACGTAGCTCATGCACATCACAGGACGCTCTTGTCAAGAGTTCACGCATGGACCAGTCAAGAAACGACTTTAGTAATGATCCATGATCATTTGATTGGTTTCGATGTCCTACCTAGTACTCAAAGACAGGCGAGGCGGGCAACCTGTCCCAGTGAAGGTTTTCGAGGACCCTGCGCCAGCTCAGGCCTTGCTCCAGCCGATGCGTTGGAAGATCCTCCAAGAGCTCGCGACAGTTGAACAATGCGCGCGGGAACTCGCAAAGAAACTCAACGCAAGTCAACAAGTCGTGTGTTATCACCTTAAGGAGCTGGAGAAGGCAGGATTCATCCAGCTCCAAAGACGCGAGCGACGTCGGGGCGCAGTAGCGAAATACTATCGGGCCGAACACACCGCGATTGCTGTGATTGCGTCCAAACTCGAGAAACCAGGCTCTGAGACTGAAGAGACGACACTCTCAGATGCGAGCACGAAATTGCTTGCGCCATACGTTTTCAATGGTATCTTCAATGGGCATGTTGTGGTCGGAAGTCCTGATCAACATGGCATCTTCAGAGAGAGGGACTTGGGCGGTTACTATGCGTCTTATCTCGCCTTCTTTCTAGGATCTCTTCTCCCGCTCGTCAGAACGAATGTCGTCAAACTCGACACGGAGCTCACACAACAGCAAATCTTGGGCAATCTGATCTTGCTTGGAAATCCGAGGGTCAATACGATCGCGATGATGATGAACGAGTTCCTTCCAATTACATACGAACTCACCGGGCCAGACGTGATAATGTCTTCGATTTCAGAGCGAACATATGCCGAACCCCAAGACGGCGCAGTTCAAATGATCAGAAATCCAATGAACCCAGACTCCAAAGTGATCGTTCTCGCAGGCAACGAGACTGCAGGCACCCAGGCTGCAATCATGGCCTTCGTAAAATACACCGAGGACATAGCCTCCGGGAATGTCTTCAACCGCGAGGTTGTCGCGCGCGTAGTGTCTGGAGTCGACGCAAACCAAGATGGCCTGATCGACGACGTAGAGTTCCTCGAATGATGGCCCCGCCTCACTGCGGGACAGGTCATGTTACACAAGCATTATTATCGTTCCATCATCGACATAGCGGATGTGAAGGTTGGAGTTCTTGGGCGAAGAGAGATGGAATACTTGGATGGTATTCGAATGCTCAAACATCGATAATCACCCGGATGACAGTCAAGTTGGAGTGGCCATCCTCACGAACGGATTCTATGGCGCGCAGGTGACGAACAGAATGAGTGAGAAGATTTGCAGTATCTGTGGAGAGTCTTTCCTTGAGGTGTTCACTGAGACCGCGCTTACACTGTTCCTCCAGCACGACGTAGAGCGGTTCCAGCGGCTAGGGTACAACGTACTGAAAGATGAGGAAGTATTCTAGAAGTAGCGGAAACGCCCCATCCAATCACGTCCTCCGCATCGTCTCCCCAATTCTCGTCCTAATCAGTCTGGTTACTTCCGCCGGGTCCGCTGACCCTCGCACTTCGCTCATGACCAATCCCATGATCTTTCCATATGCGCCCTCGCCCTTCTCTTTGATCAAATCGGCGTTTAGCACGATGATCTTGTCTATGATATTCAGGAGCTCGTGTTCAGAGAGCATCCGCATCCCCAGCTCTTGGATCGCATCCTCGACAGTACGACCACTATTCTTTGAAAGCCAAGTCAGGATTGACGGAGCTGCCTCCTTCGCCACTGTCCCGGCACGGACAGCTGAGAATACCGACTCCAAGTGGTTAGGCGTCAGTTCGCTAACCAGGACGCCTTCCCTACCAAGGCTCTTGAGATTCTCAGTCAGGACTGTTGCCACGAAACTCGGAGCTATCCCTTCCTCTGAACACACGTGCTTGAACACATCAAGGTAATCCGACTCAATCAATTGACTCGCAAGCTTGCTGTTCAGGTGATATTTCGTCAGAAGCTGCCGCATAACCACCTCCCGAGGTGGCGGCAATCCTGCTCGGATCTGCGCGAGTTGTTGCCGTGAGATTCCCACCGGAGGCACATCTGTCTCAGGATACATCCTAGACGCGCCTGGACGCGGGCGCATGTATCGTGTCGTTCCATCTGCGACCGCAGTCCTAGTTTCCGTTGGCACGCCGAGCAACGCTTCGCGTGCCCTTTCGACAACCGCCGTGAGAGCATCTACCGCCTTGTCCTTGTGATCGGCAACCATGACTACAGCGTCTAGTTCTCCGCAGCCCAAAGTTCGTTTCATTGAGAGGACCTCATCTTCTGAGATGCCGTATGCGGGCAGCTCGTCCGTGTGGAAGATTCCTCCGACCCTGCCCCAGAAACTCGCCCTGCTCGCCATCTCGGTTCCAAGACGAAGCCCAGGTGCTAGCTCTCTCCCTAACAGCCCACCAAAGCCCGGTACCTTCACAGCGAGCGCGACGCCTCCCGAAACAAGAGCTTCACGAATGAGCTTTGATTTCGTATTGGAGAAGAGAGTTGAAACGTCAACGAACTCGTTGCCAATGTGAGCTTCTTTACTCCCGCGGGAGACCAGTTGACCCTTTATCATCAGCAGTTCCAGTTGCCTGGACACTTCATAGCTGATGACTTTCGAAATCAGGTCAAGCTCTTGAACGCCCTTTATCTCAATCAGCGCTCCGTCTCGAATTGAGACATTGAGGTCCTGCCTTACTGTCCCAAGTCCACGCTTAACGCGACCAGTGTCCCTGAGGATGTCTCCGATTGCCTTGGCAACACGTTCCGTCTCCTCGGGAGAGGTTATGACCGGCCCAGTAGATATTTCGATTAGAGGAATGCCGAGCCGGTCTATCCGATAGTTCACCGTAAGCCCGGACTCGCTAGTCTTTCGCGCGGCATCTTCTTCAAGGGATATCTGTTGAATCGGGATCTTCTTCTCATCGACAGTGACCCAGCCGTCCATGGCTACCACGCAAGTTCTCTGGAACCCTGTCGTGTTCGAACCGTCGATCACTATCTTCCTCATGACATGGATCTCGTCAACCGGCTCCGCATTCGTCAGAGCTGAGGCTGCGAGTGCGATCTCCACGGCTTCCGGATTCAGGTCCTTGGGGGGCTCCTCATCCATCTCGACAAGACAGGACGTTCCATCGTCAGACTCGTAAATTACTGCTCGGCCTTTCTGGAACTCGAAAAGCGCCGCAGGATCGACTTGACCTAGCTCACTTTGCGTAGGACGAAGCCTTCTCAGGAAACGAACGGATGGATCTGCGTCTGACATCGTCGTGGGACAATCGCAGAAGAGCTTCTTCTTGGTATCGAGCTGCCTATGGATCTCAATGCCTACCTTGAGGCCTATGGAGCCATAGTCAATGGTCTTCGTCATTTTCCGAGACTTCCCGTCTTCTTGGGCTGATTTCTCCGGCCAAGTTCGAGCGCATCATTTCTACGATCTTCTGAGGATCGCCGGTCTGGCCGAGCACCCACATTAGCTTCACAAGCGCCGTCTCCGGCAGCATATCTTCCAGAGGGTGGACACCGATCTTCTGCAAGTCGATGCCTGTCGAGTAGACGTTCATGTCAACTCTGCCCCATAGGCACTGGGATGTCATGCCCACGAAGATGCCGCCCTTCACTGCTCGTTCGAGGCTGGGATAGCATCGTGCGCTCACGTGACCAAGGCCCGTTCCCTCAAGAATCAGACCACGGTACCCGTTTGTCACATACCAGTCGACGATACCCGGATCCATACCCGGATAGAATTTGACGAGCGCGACACGATCATCAAAGTTCGGCTTGCACACGACTTCTGATGATCCCCGAGCGGGGAAGTCCCTCCCCAGCATCTCCAGTTTTCTACTTTCGACGTGGAAACGAGCCAGGGGAGTCACGCCTATCGACTTGAATGCGTCGCGCCTGCTCGTGTGACATTTGCGAACCTTCGTCCCCCTGTGGACCAACAGGGTGTCATCTGATAACCACTTATGCATTACCGCAACGACTCCTGCGAAAGGCGCTCTTGCTGCCACGGCTACTGCTCCGATCAGGTTCGTCGCCGCATCCGAGCTCGGCCTGTCGGAAGATCTCTGAGCAGCCACAAATACGATGGGGACGGGAGTGGATTGAAGTGCGAAACTTAGCGCCGCTGCACAGTACCCTAACGTGTCCGTGCCTTGGGCGATCACGACGCCTGATACTCCGGACCGGATTTCATCGCTGACAATCATCGCTATTTCCTTCCAATGTTTCGCTGTGAAGTTCTCACTGAACAGACTGTAGAGGACCTTTGCAGTTACGTTGGCCTCTGATGCCAATTCGGGAACGAAACTGTACAGATCCTCCGCCGATAATGCCGCTTCAACCGCACCTGTCCGATAATCAACCCGACTGGCAATTGTTCCGCCGGTGCTGAAGATTGTTACGCGCGGAAGCCCTTTCGTTGGATTAGGCATAGGTGGTCTTGACAACGTAGGCTTTGTACCGGCGCCAAGAACCTGAATCCGAGCCTTCTCGTTGACCTTGACCCCCACATTGTAACCCGTCGCTAGTTTCAACACGATGTGAGTCTCGTCTCCGCCGGCCGCGCGGGGCATCAGTAGACCCTCAACGACCTCCCCTTCTTCTGTTGTCAGCTTCACTTTGTCTCCGATGGACGCACCGGCGGACTTGATTAAGTCAAGACCTTCCCCCTTGTATCCGGTCAGCTCATGCATCTGTGTTTCACTTGGTGCAAGTACCCGGATACGTGAAGGCGGGCTGAGAGTTAAAACCTGTGCGAGTAGCTGCTACTCGCACAAGTACTTGACCATGTATGGTCCGTCCTGCGTGTAGCCGACCCGCGAGTAGTACTCCCTAGTTCCAAGTGCACTGAGAACAAGGATCTTCTTGACATCATAGTCCTCCATCGATATTCTTTCGGCCTCCTTCAGGAGTGACATCCCGTAACCTTTGTGTTGCCAAGCCCCTACATCATGTTCTCCGACGGGAACAGCTGGACCGTATACGTGCAGTTCTCTCACGATTGAGGATCTCTCTGGACTGATCTCGATCCTGTGTGCTGATGGGGACGGAACCCTGAGGCGTAGATATGCTATCAGGGTATCTGTCTTCGAGTCCTCTTTGGAAAGGAAGATCTCCGTTCCGCCCGAAGATTCGTACTGTCTTCTGATGAATATGACATCTTCAGGGTCCGGTTCCACATTCTCTTTCGCTCTTCGATGACCTACTTCGCGACACCGAATGCACCTGCAGCGTCTCCCGTTTTCCTTCATAAGCGTGAGCGCACGTTCGCGAAGGTTGCCTTTGTTGGGTCCCGCCAGGATGAGCCTTGCTGGTATTTCGCGCTGAACCCTCATGATCCGCATCCAAGGAGGAATGAATTCCTTCACACTCGCAATCAGACCCACTGCAGCCTCCAAGCCAAGCGGCACGTATGTGCCGTTCCGCCACCAATCATGGGCCTTCGTTCCGCGGACAACCAGGCAAGGATAGATCTTCAGCATGTCAGGTCGAAAGTCAGGGTCCGAGACCAGTCGCTTGAATCCGTCCAAGTCCTGCTCAGATGTCGAGCCAGGCAGCCCAGGCATCATGTGAGCAACTATCTTCAAGCCAGCATCTTTGGCGACCTGAAACGATTTGACCACATCTTGTACGGAGTGGCCGCGCTCGACAAGTCGAAGCACATCGTCATCAAGCGTCTGAACGCCGATTTCAACTCGGGTGGCGCCATAGGATAGCATCAGGTCCACATGTTCAGCGCGAGCCCAATCCGGACGTGTCTCAAAAGTCAACCCGACGTTTCTAACCGAACTAGACCATGCTTTGCATTTCGCTTCGTCAAGGGAAAGACTGTCGGATCCATTCAGAGCATCTAGGCATCGCTTCATGAAATGCTGCTGATATGCTAAGGGGCGCGCTAGGAAGGTCCCGCCTTGGACAACGATCTCAACCTTAGATGTTCGATGGCCAATGGCTTCCAGTTGGGTTAGTCTACTTGACAGCTGAGCATATGGATCGAAGTTGTTCTGCTTCGCACGCATTGCAGCTGGCTCATACCCCGTATAGCTTGTCGGCGCATCGTCTTCATGAGGGCAATATGCGCATCTGCCATGGGGGCATTGCTGGGGCGTCGACATTACCCCAATCACGTGGACACCGGAGATACTCCTGACCCGTTTCAACTGCAACTTCTCGCGCAGTGTTCGCCGTTCTTCTGCCGAGACGACTGCGAGAATGTCCGAATTTCTAGGGATACTGGGTAATCGATAACTTCGGGCCACCTTCAGCTTGAGTTCTTCCGGGCTTTCGGAATTTCTTCGATCGAGCAGGAGCCTCCGAGCTATCTCTTGGCAAGCTTGCTGCTGTCGCTCTGACTCGTATTGCGTGTCAAGCAATGTGGGCGGGCTCCGTCGGTCTAATTCCTCGACTACATGGGACGCTCACGAGTCTGTTTAGCATTGCTCAATAGCCTAGCATCGGAACCAGGAGATCCAGATACGGGCCGATAGCCACTTCAAGAGACATTGGAACCGACCGCGATTCAATGGCAAAGCTATTGCTTGTCACAAAGGATGCACCTGCGAGAAACGATACCTTTGGACGTTCTACTGTCGTGCTTGGTCCACACAGACGTAGAGTATGTTGCTTCCACGCAGAATGAGGTTCCCGAAGTTTGCCGTGGGAGAGTTGCTTCTGTATTCGGTGGCTCCGTCCAGGATTACGTTCATGTGACTGTCGCAGTCGATCATCTTTCCGCGGTACTCGATATCGTTCTTCAACCTGATCGTAATGTCGGAGTTCAGCTTCTTCACTAGAACGTTCAGTGGTTTCCTTGACGGTTCCATGCCGACCACGTGATTCGGATGTGACACATCCTCGGACTCTATAAAAGAGTTTTGAGCCTACGCTCGGACCTGTGTTATCACAGGACATCTTGCACATCTCCAAAATAGACTTCGGCTGGAG
>CAZRNA010000040.1:0-15050 GCA_964601325.1 uncultured Candidatus Bathyarchaeia archaeon | reverse complement strand
TCGGAACGGTCCGTGTGGAAAGCCTGGGGTCCAGGGTTCGAATCCCTGCGGGCCCGCCAACTTCCAAGTGTGAGTCGCGCCTCTTCGGCATTGATTTTCTGATTGGAAGGTGGCTTTCGTCTTGACGAATCCCTTAAGAGTCTGGGCGTTCTGGAGGGCGAACCAATGAAGCCCATCATAACAACTCATGATCTTACCAAGAAATTCGGCGACTTCGCAGCAGTTGACCACATAAACTTGGAGGTTATGAAGGGCGAGATCTTTGGCTTTCTCGGGCCGAACGGTGCAGGCAAATCAACAACGATAAGGATGCTAACGACGCTTTCGGAGCCGAGCGAGGGCACAGCCGAAGTAGATGGCTTCGATATTAGATCTCAAGCGGATGAGGTTAGAAGAAGAATCGGTCTGGTCGCTGAGAAGATCATTCTGTATCCTCGGCTTACCGCTGTTGAGAACCTGATGTTCTTCGGTGAGCTCTATGGCATCAGCGGAGCTGAACTCAGGCCGAGAATCGACAAGCTGCTGGAGATGGTCCGTCTGGAGAACTTCAAGAACGTGCCCGTAGGTGGCTATTCAAGTGGCATGCGGCAACGACTGAACATCGTACGCGGGCTTCTCCACGACCCCGAGATACTATTCCTAGACGAGCCTACCGCTCTTCTCGACCCACAGAGCGTTCGCTTTGTCCGCGACCTAGTGAAGGAATTGAACGCGGATGGGAAGACGATAATCCTCACCACTCACATAATGGAGGAAGCTGACGAGCTGTCACATACAGTCGGCATAATTGACCACGGGAAACTGGTGGCTGTAGATGAAACTGCCTTCCTTAAGAGCAAGTTCAAGTGCGAGACCTTGGAGGAGGTCTTCCTAGAACTCACAGGAAGGACCCTCAGAGACTCGGCTTCGAGCCGTGTACCCATGAGAAGGACCATGGGGCGAGCCTAAGATGCCAAACGGGTTCCGTCACAGTCTATACGTCACATTTCGCATCGCCCGGAAGGACCTTCTCGACTTCTGGAAGGCAAAGATGCTCTTTGCAACATTCATGATCATGCCGATCCTAATGATGTCGATGTTCGGCTTCATGTTTCCTTCGATCACGGCCACGAGCAATCCGTATAGGAACGCGCCAATAGCGATGGTCGTGGAAGACACCGGATCCCTCGGGATAGATTTCGCAGACCAGTTCAAGCAAATATCTGCATCAACTGCCACGTTCAAAGTTAAGGATTTCCCGAACTTCAATGCCGCTAGAGACGAGATACTAACCGGTAGCATCAAGGGAGTTGTTGTGATACCTGTAGGCTTCACGATGGCTCTGAACTCCCAGCGTCAAGCAGTCGTCTTGATCACTGCAGATGACACTAACCCTCAGATGGGCTCAATCATCTACTCGGAAGCAGCGTCAATCGTCGGAGCGATATCCAGTAGTTTGGGTCAATCGATAATATTGAAGATGGGTAACACGGGGGATCCATCTTTTGTCGCGGAACCGATTTCCGTTGAGCGCATGAATCTCATCGGGAGCAGAACAAACCAGTTCGAGTTCCTAGCCCCTGGCTTCATGGCGTTGACGGTGGTGATGGGAACTCTGGCAGGATTGGGCGCCGCGATATCGAGGGAGAAGGAACAAGGCACGATGGATGGGATAATGGTTGCTCCCATACCTAGGAACACGATAGTGGCTGGAAAGATGATGGCGCAAACCGTGAGAGGCTTGATTCAGGGATTCCTGATACTTGGATTGTCCATGTTGCTCTTCGGTGTCCAGGTCTACGGCAGCCCTGTCCTGATGGTGGTGGTGATGCTCCTAGGGGTCGCCAGCTTCGCGGGCATTGGCCTAATCGTCACCTCTCTGGCCCCGGAACAGGAAACCGCACAAATGATGATGATGCTCCTGCAGTTTCCGATGATGTTCCTAAGCGGGCTTCTCTTTCCCATGGAACAGCTACCGAACTGGCTGCAGTATGCTGGAAAGGCTCTGCCTCTATACTATGCCGCTGATGCCCTCAGAAAGATAATCGTCCTAAGTGCAAGTCTCAATCAGATACTTCCAGATGTAGTGGTTTTGATCGTCTATTCTCTCGCGACTCTGGGCATAGCGATCCCGATCTTCAACAAAGCAATGACTAGGTAACCCTTTTGTGACGACGCAACAGAGCTTGATTGCGCCGAGTTCTTTGTGCTTCTAAACACTTCAGATTGGCAAGTGACGTTTGCCTTCGGCAGTCTCGGATGCTCGTATCAGTTCAGTATGGTGATCGGGTAGCGTCCGTATTTTCTGCCGGCATCTACCATCGCAAGACAGTTCTCGAGCTTCGCGTCAGTGTACCAGGAGTTGCTCGAGCTAAGTATGTATCCGCCGCCGGGCGCTGCATTGCGTAGGCACTCCTTTGTCTCCCGAATGATCTCTTCTTTGGTTCTCGTGCAGAGGTTGTCAACACTGACGTTGCCTATCAGGATGAGCCGGTCACCGTACCGGCGCTTCACGTCGCCGATATCCATGCTTGCGGTAGGATCAATGGACTGTAGCCCATCCACTATGTTAGCAAGATCCTCCATGATCGGATTGAGGTTTCCGTCAGTGTGTTTGATGAATTTGAGTCCAGCTCTGTGAGCTGCCTCGACTTGTCTTTGCAGATTCGGGAAGATAACGTCTCTGAAGAATTTGACCGGCACCAGGGGCCCCTTCTTTTCCGCGTAGTCTCCGCTGCAAAGGATGAGATCTGCCTTCGCGTCGACGATTCGCTTTGTGACCTCGATGTTGAAATCGGCTATTCGTTCGATCACTTGCCGAATGAAGTTGGGCCTCTCGTAGAGCCACCTCACGAAGTCCGTCACCTTGAACATCTCCCATGCAGTCGCGAAGGGATCTTTTATCCAACCGCCTAGAACCATCTCGTCTCCGATTCTTCTCTTGGTCTCTTCAATTGCAAATGTTCGGCCAGGAGCATGAGGATCAGGGAAGGGGAATCGCTCAAAATCCTCAGGGGCACTGAATATGCTGCCGGACGAGACCCATGATCTACATTTGGCGTCGTAGGATAGTAGTCTGCCCCATTCGTCAGACATCGTGCCGTCAGGATTCTTCTGCGGATTCCATCCGTCAGGTGCTGATAATTCGACTGGGATCAGCTCGAAGCAGAGTTTCTTGTAGGCGAGCACGGTCGTAGCGACCATGTCCTCTTCGGCTCGTCTGTCCGACGTCACTTGTGTCTGAGGTGAAGTATCCGCAGTCAGTTTGGTCCCAGCCAACTTCTCGAGATGGACGACATCTATGGCCATCTCGGTGATCGGAACCTGGTCAGGCTCTTCGTGATCAAAGGTCATCATCACTCTATCTTTCTTGTTCAATGCCAATCCTCCTGCGAGCTCACCTGGTCAACGCGCTCTTGGCAACATCCACGGCTTCGATTGCGCCTTCGCCGTAACCGTCCGCACCGATCCGTTCGACGAATTCAGGCGTTATTGGTCTGCCTCCGATGAGTACCTTGACTCCACTTCTGAACCCAGACTCTACCAGCCGATCCATCATGTTCTTCATGGTATCCATCGCAACGGTGAGGAGACAAGACATGGCAACTATCCTCGGCTTGTCATTCTTCACGACCTCGATGAACTTCTCCGGGGGAACGTCAACGCCGAGATCGTGGATCTCGAAACCAGCCGAAGATAACATCGTGGAAACCAGATTCTTGCCTATGTCGTGGAGATCTCCTTGCACTGTGCCGATGACAATTCTAGCGAGAAATTGGCCTCCGTCCCTTTGGAGGTACGGTTTCAGCATTGATGACAGTTCTTGAGCCATTATGCCGGTCATGATCAATTCGCTTAGGAAGTATTTTCCCTGCTCGTACTTCCTTCCGGCCGCTAACAGTCCATCCCTCATGCTTTGGATTATTCGTAGTGGCGAGGTCCCTTCTGCCAGTGCGGCCTGAACGCAACTCTTCATTTGATCGACACCAGAGACCTCAGCGAATGTGCGCTCTATGTCCTCGAGAAGACTCATCGTGCTGGCCTCATTGGTGTGCGCCCAAGGCCAACTAATAGAAAGGGTTTGCTCATTCTGAGCGTATGGCTCCTTGGACCGGTTGTGAACAAGATAATGCATACGAAATGTTCGTCGTGAGGAAGCCGTTACGGGACATATCCTTCTGTGATCTCACCGACTGTTCGGACTCTCTCGATGTCTCCGTTTGGGGGGAGCATGTCTGAGATGCCTAGGATGATCTTGGGAGAGAAGAGGGACAGGATCTTGTTTGTGAAGTCGACTAGCTCCTTCTTGCCTACTAGGCTCAAGAAATAGGTTGCAGGAATGCCATCGAACAGAACCATTCCTTTCATTGCTTCATGCAGTTCCTCCACTGTCACATTGCCCATCGGGAACGGGGGAACACACTCCAGAGCATCTAGTCCCGTGTCTCGTGCATAACGTATGAGCGCTTTGACGTTTCCATCCCAGTGTGAGACACAGATCTTACCTGCGCCATGGAGCTCGCGGGTCTTCTCCTTGTACCACGGAAGCATGTACTTCTCAAATAGAGATGGCGAGATCAAATCTTGGTCAATGTTGTCTGCGAAGTTCACGAACTTGAAGGGTGCTGTCTTGATGAGGTCGATCCGCCGGCCATCATTTGCTTGGATTGCCTGAATGAGTTCATGCGTCTCTGTCGGATGCTTCCAGAGCGATAAGAATGTCTTCTCAAGTCCCATCAGGTCCACTGTCAATCTCTGAACGGATGCCCAGGGTAAGTTCACGATCGGTTCAGATCTGTCCCCGATCATGCCAGATATTCTCTCGTAGAGTTCCCTGTCAAACTGAAAGTCTTGCCTGTCAAGAACATAGGCTAGAGTCCGGAAGTCTTCAGGTCCTTTGAGCAGGTATTCTGTATGGTAGGTTGTTGTCCCGTGGACCGTTCTTGTCTGGACTTCTCTCAACTTCCCAATTGGCGTGACACAAGTGGTAACGATCCTCGTTTCGTCTTCAACAACTTTCATGTCAACCCCGTCGCCTTGGGTCACCTTGATCGTCGGGTCGAAGAACCGATAGGTGCGCGGTGAAGCTCGGAGGTCATCATAGACTTCCAACAACTCCTTATCTACGTACTGAGCGGGCAGGGTGCCAAGCTTCTTGTTGACATCGTACCAATGATCGATACGCGGCTGCCAAACGATCTTGTCACTTCTCTTTCCCTCGAAGACTGCCATAATGCGTTCAATAGGCAACAAGCCAGAGCCCTTACGCTCGGATGAAACCTGTTGAGATATCAAGGTTCACATCAGATCGGAGGCACGCAGAGAAGAACGAGCTTCACATCAAGCATCGTCCGATAGCAAAGCAAATGCAGTCTGTCGACTCGGCATGCATGTCGAAGAAGGACAACCTAGACGACTCTGCTCAGGCGCCAAAGTAACGGGCATATATCGGTTTTCGGCATCGATTCGAGTCCCTCCAGGCTCTATTGACTTCGTGAGCACATTCTGCTGCCGTATTGGTTCGGACTCTTCCATCAGCAAGAATATGACGTACGCTAATATCATGCTCAGAGATTGCACATGCCCGTTCCTGTAGTCGAGGCGAATAGGGTAGGCGTCACGCTGATAGATGCACAGCCTTTCTTCTGGGATAGTATGCACGGAGCGAAGGAACCGATACTCATGCGGGTTGAGCGCCTGCTGATGCTGGTTGATTGGCTTGAGCTGCCATTGATCGCGACATTCGAACATCCCGTCGAAACAAAGGGTTGGCTACCGGATCGTCTCGAGAAAGTCTTTCCATCGCACGGCAAGCGATTCGTGAAACGAACGTACAACTGCTGCTCTGACCCCGCAATTCGAGAAGCGATTAGCCAGATGCATCCTCCACAAGTGGTTGTGGCGGGTGCAGAGACCGACGTGTGCGTGCTCCAATCATCGCTGGGGCTAGTTGACATGGGTTTGCAGGTCTTCCTTCTCGAGGACTGCATATTCACGTCTGAACATCATGCTCGACCTGCTTTGGAACGCATGTATCATGCCGGAGTGGTCCCGTGCACGCTCAAAACTCTGTTCTACGAATTGACCCGCACCGTTGACAAAGATGCCTTTCCAACCAAGTGCAAAGCCAAAGCGCGCTCATATGCGGAATGCTTTCGCTTGGAAGAACTGCCGCCAATGGAACCCACGTATTGAAAAAAAGTTCTGCGAGCTACGTTTCTGCGGTGGCGGTAGCCGCATGATGCCGTGTTTTCGAGTTTCCGCCCGATAGCTCATGTCCCCTTACGAGAGACGCCACAGTGCCCACCGCGCTTATGCCTGACGCGATCAGGAACACCTTACTCATTCCGGTAATGAAGTCGCCTCCTGCAATGGCACTCTGAATAGTCAAGCCTGTGAAGAGTTGAAGCATTAGCTGCGGAGGGATTGCCGTGGCAATCACTGCAGTCGCCAAAGCTAGCCCCACTCCCTGCCCGGTAGCTCGCATTGTGCTGAGAGTTCCCGAGGCCACGCCTAGCTTACTCCCGTCCACCGAGCTCATGACGGCACGTGTATTCGGCGAAGAGAACAAACCGAAACCGATCCCAAGGAAAGTCAACCTCAGGACAATGTCGCCAACCGGTGATGTCGCATTCAGCTGCGACAACAGAAGCAATCCCACCGTTACGATGACCATGCCCACCGTGCTCAGTGATCTCGAGCCAAACCTGTCCGCTAGCCAGCCACTGGGGGGAGAGAGGAGCGCCATCGCGACGGACATGGCGATCAGGAATACTCCCGCGCTCTCGGGTTGAAGTCCCTGAATATCCTGAAGGTAGATCGAGATCATGAAAGTCACGCCGCTGATGGCGATGTAGTTGAGAAGCGCCGCGATATTCGCAGCGGCAAACAAACGATTCTCTGTGAAGAGAGAAAGATCGAAAATCGGAGATCGGGTCAGCCTACGCTCTGCGTAAATGAACAGAAGAAATGCGCCCACGGTAAGTACAAGAAGCGCCAGAGTGCCGTAAGAGTACCAACCGAAGCTGCCTCCAAGCGTCAAAGCTGTCAGCAATGAAGCCAACGCTACTGAGAGTGTCACTGCTCCGGCGAAATCGAATCTCTCACCAGCCGACGAAGCCCATTTCTCCTTGAGCTTCGTTGAAGCCAGGATGACAACTAGGAATCCAATTGGGACGTTTACGTAGAAGATTGATCTCCAGCCTAAAGTCTGGACGAGAATACCGCCGATGACTGGGCCAGTCGTGAGCCCCAAATAGACTGCCATTGCATTGATGCCCAATGCTTTGCCTCGTTCCCAGCTTTGGAACGATTCGGTCACGATGGCCGGGCTGTTGGCTGCGATGAATGCTGCGCCTATGCCTTGGAGTGCTCTGAAGACGACGAGCTGAGCTCCAGTTGCAGATGCGCCGCAGAGAATCGATCCTGTCGTGAAGATGACGAAGCCAAGAATGTAGGCACGTTTTCTCCCCCTGAGATCAGCGAGTCTTCCGGCGTTAATGAGGAGCACCGTCAGCACAAGTAGGTAGGCTAAGGATATCCAGACGACTGTTTCAAGTCCGATCATCATTGAGGACGCAATCGACGGAATAGCTATCGTGACTATGCTGCCGTCGAATGGCGCCATGAAGGAGCCTATGGTTGTTACCAGGAGAACCATCCACTTGTAGCCTGATCCTGCTTCAGGTCTCTGAGTCATTAGTGCCATGTTTCTCATCGTTCGACCGTTTGGGATGCGCTAGTTAGGCTGAGCGACAACATGGTTCCAAGAGTTAAATTGTCTGATAAACACTCTTGCCCGCTGTTGGACGGTTCTCTTTGGACATCGACAAGATACGTAAGGAATTCCCTGTCACTGAAAAATACGCATACCTTGATCACGCAGCTGTCGGACCACTTCCCAGAAGGACTGTTGAAGCCGTCAACCGGGTCACTGAGGAGAAGTGCGAGGGAGATCTTCACTGGGGATCCTGGGAGGAAACAGCCGAGGCGGTGAGACAATCAATCGCAAACCTGATCGGAGCGAGTGTCGAGGAGATCGCCTTGACCTACAACACATCCGAGGGCATAGCCATCGTCGCAAACGGCCTGACATACGAGAAGGGATCCAACGTAGTCACATGTGACATGGAATTCATGTCGAATCTCTATCCTTGGCAGGCTCTCGCGAAACACAAAGACCTACAATTGAAAGTGATCCGAAACCGAGACGGAATACTGCGGATGGAAGATTTCTCTGAAGCAATCAACCCAAGAACGAGAGTCGTGGCAATTTCATACGTTCAGTACGCAAATGGATTCAGGATCAACCTTGAGGAACTATCCAAGATCGCCCACGAGAACGACGCCTGCATCGTTACGGACGCGGTACAAGCGCTCGGCCAAATGCCGGTAGATGCGTCGAAACTAGGCGTTGACTTCCTGGCATCAAGCGGTTACAAGTGGCTGCTCTCGCCGATCTCAACAGGTTTCCTATATGTGAGACATGAGCTGTTTGAGGAGCTCTGGCCTACGATTGTGGGATACCGTTCCGACGAGAACTCAGAGGAGTTTAGCTTTAGAGAATTCCAGCCGGCCCACACGGCTCGCAGATATGAGGGCGGTCAGCTGAATTTTCCAGGTTTCGCAGGAATGAGAGAATCCATTGCCCTACTACAGGAAGTTGGCATCAACACGATACACGCTAGGATCCATTCTCTTGTGGACCGCATGATCGATGGGCTGAAACGAAACACTAGCGTGCAAGTGAAAAGCTGTCTAGAGGAAGCGTTCAGATCCGGCATCGTCAACCTGGCATGTCGTGAACCTGATTTGGTTGCGAAACGACTTTTGGAAAGAGGAATAGTGATCTCGGTCAGAGGTGGTGGGTTGAGAATATCGCCGCATTTCTACAACACCGAAGGTGAGATCGACAAGCTAGTTTCTGAGCTAAACACTATCTAATGCTAGACATCGGAGGGTAACTTGCTCTTTCTCTTTCGCCCACTACTGGGCCTTTGCGATATCATCGAGAGCTTCTGGGTTGTCCAGCGTAGAGAGGTCTCCCAGCTCAGTCTCGCCGAGCAACTTGGATCTGATCAGTCTTCTTACCACTTTGCCTGAACGTGTCTTTGGGAGCTGCCTGACAAATCGCACATCTCTAGGTCTGAAGGTCTTTCCCATCACGCGTGCCACTTGGTCTTTCAGCGCTTCTCTGAGGTTCTCGCTTGCTTCGACGTTGGGTTTGAGGACCACGAAGCATGCGACTTCTTCACCTTTCACCTCATCCGGGACGCCGACAGCAGCAGCTTCCGAAACGCTCGGATGCTCCATGAGAGCCGACTCGACTTCTGCTGGGCCGACGCGCCTGCCTGAGACCTTGATTGTATCGTCTGCTCTGCCGAGTACGAACCAAAATCCGTCTTTGTCTACGAGTGCCCAGTCAGCGTGATACCATACGTTCGGCCATCGAGACCAGTAGGTCTCGATATACCTCTGCGGATCGTTCCAGAACCCTTTGGTCATCGATGGGCAAGGCTTCTTCATGACGAGGTAGCCTACCTCTTCTCGCACTGATTCTCCCTTCTCGTTGAAGACATCCATATCCATTCCAAGGCCAGGCCCTCCCACGGTGCAGGGTTTGAGCGGCGAAAGGGGAGACGGCGTTAGATGAGGCGCAATGAGTTCAGTGCCACCTGTGATGTTGATGATCGGGCATCTTGAGCCGCCTATTTTCTCGAAGAACCATGTCCATGATTCTGGGTCCCAGGGTTCACCCGTGGAGCCCAGTATCCTGAGGGTTGAGAGGTCATGACTCGCGAGGTGCTCATCGCCATACTTCATGAGCAATCTGACAAGAGTCGGCGAGATCCCGAAGATAGTTACCTTGAAGTCGTTCACGATCTTCCACAATCTGTCTGGACGCGGATAGTCGAACGCGCCTTCGAACAGGACCACGGTGCCTGCAACGTTCAAAACGCCGATGAGCATCCATGGGCCCATCATCCAGCCAATGTCGGTGACCCAGAAGAAGACATCATCATCCTTCGTGTCGAAGTGATATCTCACATCTTTCGTGCACTCAATTAGCGGTCCGACGTGCGTGTGCACGGTTCCTTTGGGCTTGCCAGTGGTTCCTGAGCTGTAGAGGACCAGAGACACGTCCTCAGAATCCAACTGAGCTGTTGTACACTCCTTAGACTGGTTCTTGACTAGGTCATCCCACCATATGTCACGAGCGCTTGACCATGGCACGTCAATCTTGAGCCGCTTGTAAACAACCACGTGTTTGATACTCTTCACGAGATCAGCGGCGATGTCGGCCTCTTTCTTGACTTGAAGACTCTTGCCTTTTCTGAGTGTTCCGTCTGCCGTCACTAGGATCTTCGCCTGGACATCATTGAGTCGTGATGCGACAGCCGAAGCTCCGAACCCTGAGAATATTGGGACGCATATCGCTCCGAGCTTGAATGCGGCGAACATCGCGATTGGCACCTGTGGAGACATTGGCATGTAGAGCCCGATAGCATCGCCCTTGCCTACGCCTAGGCTCTTGAGGCCATTTGCGAACCTGTTGACTTCATCACACAGAGCCCTGTACGAGAGCTTCCTGACTTCTCCATCTTCGCCTTGCCAAATGATGGCGGTCTTGTCTCCTCTCGTTCTCGCGTGCCGGTCGATGCAGTTGTGGGTGATGTTGAGTTTCCCCCCGACAAACCAGTGAGCCCACTCTATCCCTTTCGAAGTGTCCAGCAATTTCTCGTACGGTTTGAACCATTCAATGTTCAGATCTTTCGCAGCTGCGTTCCAAAACCATTCGATATCGTCTATGGAACGCTTGATCAGTTCGTCGAGGGTGCGTATGTTATGCTTCTGCATGAACTTCTTGATGTTGCTATTGTCGGCGTATTGGCCCGTCGGTCTCCAGACGATTGACATCTCTATTCCGTTCTTCGGGCTTAGCGTGTTGAGTATTTAGTATTTCCAGATCTCGACCACCCGCTAGGAGCATGCCAGAGACTCGGCGACCACTTCTACGGAGCCCATAACATCTTGGCTGTTCCGGATAGCGCAGGTCGGAGAGTCTCGTGATTCACGTGGGCCGCCGGTGGTCAAACCTTTTATGGCGTGTTGCCGCTCGCATCGCCCGGCCCTGAGTGTAGCAGAAATGACCGGAGCTCAGAAGATAGAATATCCGCCGAATCTCAAACTGATGCTAGAGCGCGCCCTGAAAGATACAGAGGGCTTCTGGGGAGACGCCGCCCGCGAACTGCATTGGTTCAAACCTTGGAATCGCGTGTTCGAATGGAACTACCCGAATTTCAAATGGTTCACGGGAGGGACAACGAACCTTTCCTACAATTGTGTGGACCGCCACGTTCTGGAGAAAGGAAGAGGCGACAAGCCGGCGATCATCTGGGAGTCGGGAGAGACAAACGAAACCAGAGTCCTCACTTACCGCCAGCTGCTGGAACATGTCAAGAGTTTGGCCGCTGCTCTAAGGGCTCAAGGTGTAGAGAAAGGCGACAGAGTGACAATCTACATGCCGATGATTCCAGAAGCAACCGAGGCTATGTTAGCGTGCACCCGGATCGGTGCCATCCACTCCGTAGTCTTCGGGGGATTCGGAGCAGCAGCTCTGGCTGAAAGGATAGTGGACGCGGGCTCGAAAGTCCTGCTGACTGCTGATGTGGCCTACAGGCGAGGCAAAGACGTCCCCCTCAAGGAGGTTGTTGACGAAGCCCTAGAGACGCCCAGCCAAGTCCAGAAAGTTGTCCTCCTCAAGAGAGCTCCAAAAGAGCCCAACATGAAGAAAGGAAGAGACCTATACTGGGACGACGCGCTCGACGCAGGCAAATCAGCGAAGACCGATTTCGTCCCCGTTGAGTCAAATGAGCTTGCCTTCATACTTCACACGTCAGGCACTACAGCCAAACCGAAGGGAACAGTGCAACCTCACGGCAGTTACCAAGTCTACATTCACTCCATGGGCAAATGGGTCTACAACATGAGTTATAGAGACATCTGGTGGTCTACATCAGACATCGGATGGATCGTTGGTCACAGCTACGTCGTCTACGCGCCGTTGCTCTTCGGTTGTACAACCCTCATGTACGAAGGTGTCCCGGATTATCCAGCGCCAGATGTCTGGTGGCGCATTGCAGAGAAGCATCGAGTCAGCAAGATGTGGATCTCCCCAACGGGCGTCAGGGGACTGATGAGGTTCGGTGACGAGTATCCAGCCAAGTATGATCTCAGTTCGATCAACCTCGTAGTCTGCGCAGGCGAGGTCCTCAATCCCGCAGCTTGGAAGTGGCTACAGCAGACTGTGCTGAAGGGCAAGGTGCCCGTAATCGATCATATGTGGCAGACGGAAAGCAGTGGACCAATGGTCGGTAACCCCGCAGGTATCGCAATGCTGCCGGTCAAGCCCGGCTCGGCAACGATACCGTTGCCCGGGATCGAAGCGGACATAGTGAATGAGCGTGGCGAGTCGCTCCCCGTGAACGCGAAAGGAACCTTCGTTTGTCTACGTCCCTTCCCGGGGCTGACCCCGACACTCTGGAGGGATCACGATCGGTACGTGAAGGACTACTGGGAACACATTCCACGCCGCTACTATACGGGAGATGCGGCGCTGAAGGATGAGGACGGGTACATATGGTTCCTCGGCAGAATGGACGAAGTCATCAAGATATCCAGTCATCGAATCGGCACAATCGAGATAGAGAGTACACTTGTTGGTCACCCTGCTGTTGCAGAGGCAGCTGTCGTGGGCAAACCCGATCCAATGAGAGGGGAAGTTGCAGCGGCCTTCGTTGTCCTGAAAGCCGGTTACGCTCCGAACGACGAGTTGAAGAAGACCCTCAGAGCACTTGTGCAGAAATCACTCGGCAAGATCGTTGTGGTTGACGACATAGATTTCGTCGACATGCTTCCCAAAACGAGAAGCGGCAAGATCATGAGACGCCTCATAAAGGCCGTGATAACCGGACAACCGCTTGGAGACTACTCCACCATAGAAGACGAGGGATCCCTAGAAGAGATACGGAAAGCCGCAGAAACGCTCATGTCGGGCCTGAAGAAGAAACTCTGAATGTGCAAGCCGGCAATCCTTATTTCAGGGTTGTTCGGTGAGTGCTGTCGATCCCGCGGTAGCTCAGCCTGGTAGAGCTTCCGAGTCAGGTGAACAACCTGACGGAGACGCTGTAGACCTGCGCCCACGGCGCGGGCCACGTCAGCCTATCAGGCGGACAACGGAAACCGGAGTGTCGCCTGTTCAAATCAGGCCCGCGGGACCAAACCTCTTGTTGAGAACTGTCGCTCTATGAAGTCCAATAGAGAATTCACATATTGATGTCTCCTAAGACGAGATTCTCGGTGTTCACGATTGCCGCATCAAACTGTTGCAATGCTGTAACGGAACACTGAAGGAACGAACTTCAGATGAGTCGGTCCGGAACATGCCTCGGATCATGCGACACAGTGGGTTTGAGATTGAATTTCTGAAGTCGTCGTTCCACTCGTGGGTACCGTATCACTTCCTCAAGCTCCAGGTCGTTCGCGAGTTTGCGTTCAATCTTGGATAGGCGATCCCTCAGCTGGCAGATGTCTCTTTCAGTGGAGAACGAGGACATGACCGCAGGATGGCAACTCACCCCAGCATCGTGTAAATTGCTCAGGGCGTCTAGCTGTTGTTTGAAGCCTCCGCCTTTAGCTCCTGTCAGGTTCTCAAACTCATCCTCACATGATCCCTTGAGCGAAACCCGTACATGCAGGCACCGAAACGCGGCCAGTTCGGTGCAGTAGATTGGATCCGCTCCGAGAAGTATGCCATTCGTCTCGAGTATGAATCGAAGTCGCTGCTGTTTTTCGATCTCGGTGAGTACGTTCAGGAGGTGGGATCTGCCAATCGTGGGCTCGCCTCCACTCAGCCTCATCTGGACAAGATTCCTGCTAGTGACGACTCGCATGAGTTTCTGAGCAGCTTCCACGGGCGCGAGGAATTCACCGGACGAATCAGGCCGTTCCAGGATGTTCTCGGAAACCCAGCAGAACCTGCAGAGCAAGCCGCATCCAACGACGTCGGCAGTTGCGATGCCGCCATACCATCGATCCGCTCGGAAACGATAGTACTTTCTGAGTTGTCCTCGCGCAGTGTCGCGGGTAACAATCGACTCGATCGCACGGTGGCGAGCAAGCGCATCGTACATAACTGTCAAAATGAAGTCTTCAGAACGGCGCCTATCTGGCTTGCTGTCGTTGAGAATGTGTGCCTCGGAGAGGAACAGGCGCTTCCTCTACACTTTGTACAGATACAGCGCGTGCAGCCCTAGTGGGCCTTGGATAAGCTCAACTCGCGTCGGTGTCCAGTCCGGAATTGAGAAGTCGTGAGAGACGACACGAGCTCCGCTACGTAGTTCTCTTTCGAGTTTCTTCCGCAGGGCCTCGTTGACCGAAGGCAGAAGATACATCGTTACAATATCCGCATTTGAGAGGTCCGTCTGGAAGAGGTTCTGTCTTAGGGCGTGCAGGTTCGGTTTCAGTGAGGCGACGCTGTTGCGGATGATGGCGTATCGTTCGGGGTGAAGCTCCACGCCGAGTGCTCTAGCGCCGAATTCGCTGGCGGCCGTCATGACAATCCTTCCGTCACCAGCACCAAGGTCGATCAATCGTTCGCCAGGCCTTGTATCGGCAAGGCTCAGCATCCTCCGTACTATGGGTCTCGGAGTTGGAACGAAAGGCACGTCCAAGCCGGTGTCGGTCATGGCATTTCCTACCTGACAACTTACGTTCTGATAGATAACCTTGTCAGATCTCAGCTCGAGGTACGGAATGAAGTCCAGCGTTCAGTTTCGCTCAATCACCAGCAAAGAAAGTAGCTGGCGCCCTGGGCGGGATTCGAAGTCGCGGATCAGTCATCCTGATCTCCCGCGTCGATGGCGTGACAGGCCATCATCCTGGACCGCTGAACGACCAGGGCATCTAAGTTGCCAGCGCGCATCTGAACCCGCGGCTGACACATTAAACGTTTTTGGGTCTTACACTTCGCTTAGCAGATTCGTGGTACTGGATCGCCAAGTGGTTTTGCG
>CAZRNA010000039.1:0-15297 GCA_964601325.1 uncultured Candidatus Bathyarchaeia archaeon | reverse complement strand
AACATGCTCTAAAGGGCGTTTGGAGATGGTGGGGCCGGTGGGATTTGAACCCACGACTTCTGGCCTCGCGGCTTTCGCGCGCGGGGACGCCAGCGCCCCAGGTTCACCGCCGTGTGCGGCTCTGGTATCCATTTGGCGACAATCGTTGTCTAGACCAAGCTAGACGACGGCCCCCACGTTCGGCCACAGTCGTCTCGTGCTAATAATAGCCTTTTGCTCGGAGGTATTCACAGTCCCGTAATGAGTTTGATTCTTTGGAATACTTGGTGATCAGGATGGTGCTTGTATTCTCGTAATGCGCGGATGAGCGAGACTTTCTTTCGCCACTCTAGAATGGCGCGTACTCGCTTTGCGGGACCGCCCCCGATCAGCAGATACTGGGCAATTGATGTTACATTCGAGGGTCTCCGCTTATCGCTTGCACTCTCGAAATCAACGATTCGTGGGACTCCGTCCTCGTCGACGAGGACGTTCTTTGGAGCCTCGCTGAGTTCGCCGTGGTCCAAGGATATCGTGTCTAGGCGGTAACAGTCGTCGAGGAGCCCTCCTACTACTCTGCGAACACGTCTCTTGCATCCAGTCCTCGGTAGCATAGTAACCCAGCGATTCAACGGGAGCCCATTGATGAGTTCCATCACTAGGAAGTTGTTGCTTTGCGCAAGAAGTCTGGGGCCTACATTCACGGAGTTTGCGAGTCGGAGCATGTCTGCCTCATGTTTCATGTCTCGCCTGTCCGCGTCTACCCGTCTGATCTTGAGCGCGACTGATTTACCATGCATTAGGGCTTTCGCGACAATGCCCACACATCCCTTTCCCAGAACTCTCGCATGCCCAATCTGATGGGTTCCTGAGAGTTCGATTGCGTCAACTCCGATGGAGGTCAACTCATTCATTCTCGCTTCCACTTCTCGTGCTTCTGGTCGCGGATAGCAGAGTATGGCCGCTAAGTCAGGTAGCTCAACGAATTTCTTAGAGAGAGGTGCATGTTCATCCAAGCCACGTAGGCCTTCCCTTGAGAAAACGTGTGATAAACTCGGCAGCATCTTGATTCCGACGGTAGAAGTCGATCAGTGCTGATCCCGCGAGAATCCGACTTTTTCGCTTCAGGACGGGAGCGATCTTGCTTGCCACGCCCACGTGTCTTCCGCCGTCGTGGACTCTCGATCGGAGGAGTTCGATGGCATCGGTGTCCTCGCGTAGTTGACCCACAGCCCATCTGTCATCGTCAACCCATGGGCCAGAGATACGTCGACCTTCGCTGAGGTGCTTGCGAAGGAACAGTTGTGACGCCTGTGATCTGACAACCTGCGGGCCGAGATGCTTCCGCATTGGAGGCAATATCAGGCTTTCAAGTTCAAACAGGATGACGTTGAGGTCTCTCTCGTTACTCCACGACGCTGAACGAGTGACATTGAAGCCTTCCTGTCTGAGCAGGTTCCGCAGGGCCCTCTCGGTCTTGTACAGTTGACTCCAGAGGACGTCAACAACCGCGTCGACAGGACCCAACTCTATTGCCAGTAGGTTCCAACCTCTTCGCTGCATCTCTTGGCGGAAGCTCGCTATGGTGAGAGGTGCAACCTTTCGAGCGGTGAAGAAGTTCCTACTGGGCTTGATGAGAAAGGCTCGAGCGGCTGCAACGAATTCCCACAGTCGCCTGGTGGATATCGAGGCTGCTAGGTTTCTGCCCCGATCGACCGGGTCGATCACTACGAGAGGCTCTTCGAAGAGGTCGAGCATCTCTCCCTCCCTTCCCGCGTAGTGACGTTCTAGGTCGATCGTGATCGGAGTCTTCCATGACTGTGCCTGCGCCAGTGTTTCCGTGAATGAGCCGTAGTGCATGATCAGGGTCTCACAGAGCATGCCACTGAATCCTGACACCTTCACGTCAGCGCCATAGACTCCGACTCCTTTCAGGAAAGCCTTGAGGAGCCTAACCTCTTTCCTCTGGCTCGGGTCCAAATGAGAGATGACGTATTCCGTATGGAAAGGAGTGCGATCCGTTGCGCTTCGCCACTGGCCTTTTGGTACGTCGTAGCAGGGCACAACGTTGACGCGGACTTTCTCAACATGCGTCTCAACGTAGGGATGCTCAGCGAACCTCTCGATGATTGGATATCCTTTCAGCGCTCGCCTCGCAACGCCTAAACAACGCGTTTCAAGGTCGGCCCGGCTCAGCGAGACGGGAACCCGTAGGAAGATGTCGATGTCCGCGTCTCCCTTGAGCCAAGTGTCTTTCGCGACCGATCCGTCAAGTCTCACCTCGACCCGCAGTCCGCTTCTCTCAGCCTCGCGCACGAGCTTGGCGTTCAGTTCCTCCGCTAGGCGATTCACCCGCTCCCTTTCCGAGTCTGACGGTGCTATTCTGCGTGCGACGGAATCGTAGACGCCAAGGGCTGTATTCAATCTCTCACGACTCGGTATGTCCCACTATTCGCTTGCTCGTACCGCGTGAATTGTAGAGTACACGGGTCCTTTAGGTGTGAGCACGCTTCGCTTCAGACGTACCTCTTCGACGTGTATCGCGCCGAACGGCGTGTCACGCATCTCGTCAACGAACTTCGCCAGTTCTTCCCTCATTCGGCCCGTCTTGACTCGAGCGATCGTAACATGCGGACTGAATCCTTTCCTATCCGGGTCGAAGCCGATCGTTCGGAATCGAGGTTCAAGCTGCTCGAAGACTTGCGAGATCTCCTCGCCCCCTTTTCGCATGCCTACCCAGACGACGTTGATTCTCCTCAGGTTCGGGAACGCTCCCAAGCCGACGAATTCCATATCAAACGGGCTGAACTTCAACTCGTTCATCTGCTCCTTCACAAGCTCAATCGTCGGGGCGGGAACTTCTCCCAAGAACCTGACCGTGGCATGGATATTCTCAGGCTCCACAAGCTTCAGGTCCGCACCTAGGTTCCGCAGTGCTCGCTGTGCTTCCACGAGCTTCGAAATGACGCTCGTCTCGTCCATGTCAACGGCAACGAAGGCCCGAATTCGCTCGTCAGCCAAGCTCTCTTACCAAATCCACATATCGACGCCGCTAATTTAACAATTCAACTCAGGTAGGGGCTGGAGAGGAAGGTTCGGTTATCACCAATGACGGGGCAGAAGATCATTGCGGTCGTAGGGATGCCAGGGTCGGGAAAAGCCATCGTCTCAAGGGTCGCATCTTCACGCGGCATACCAGTGCTGGTCTGCGGAGACGTTGTTCGCGACGAGACGAAGAAGAGAGGTCTCGCGCCGACCCCTGAAAACACTGGAAAGGTCATGCTCGCGATACGCCAAGAGGAGGGCCCGGCCGTTGTTGCCAAGAAATTGATCCCGAAGATTGCGTCGACGCACGCACCATTGGTTGTTGTGGAAGGAGTTCGAAGCATGGCTGAAGTGGAAGCACTGAGAAGAAACCACATGGTCGTAGTTGTAGCTGTTCATGCGTCTCCGAAAACAAGGTACGATCGCTTGACGGCGAGAGGAAGAAGCGATGATCCAAAGAGCTGGGAAGAATTCTCCGACAGAGACGCCAGAGAACTTGGCGTTGGCATCGGAGACGTCATCGCGCTAGCTCAGGAGATGCTCATCAACGAGACATCCTTCGAAGACATTAACGCTACATCGGAAGCTGTTCTCTCAAGGGTGGCGCAGGAATGAGCGAATTTCTGGCACGTATCGAGGCTCCACTCAACCCTACAGAGGATCCTGAGAAGGTTTTGCATGCGATACGCAACCTGTTTCCCAAATGCGCTCCAACGATTGCTAGAACCGACGAGCGTCACGCGAAGTTCGAGGGGTCAGTCGCCCGCTTGGAGGATCTGGACAATCTCAAGTCGCTTCTTCGTCAAGAGGCTATTCGAGATGCTGCTCGTAAACTACTATTCAAGGGCGTCTCAGGCTCTTCCATCGTCGTGCACTTGAACAAGCAGGTCGCTTTCGCAGGGAAAGCGTCTTTCTGTGAACGCTACGACGAATCGCCGCTCGGTCCCATCACATTGACTATTACGACTGAGAACCCTGAGCAACTGATTGATTGGCTTGCTCCGAGTTCAAGGAGTTGGCGACAAATCGAAGACCAAGCGGCCCGCGCTTCTCCTACGTCAGAGCGATCAAGGCAATTCGAGTGATCTTAGATCCTCCGCAACGATAGTCCTAGGGAAGATCGCCTTCGCTTCGGCGAGAAGCTGGCTTGTGTCTGCGTAGATCGCGCTGAAATGGGTCAGTGCAAGATTCTTGGAGTGGCTCCTTTTCGCGATCTTTGCCGCCTCGACTACGGTGGAGTGACCGTATTCGCGGGCTCGCTCCGATGCATCTGACGCGAACATTCCGTCGTGGATGAGCAGGTCTGAGCCGGAAGCTAGCTCGATAACTCGCTCGCACGGCCTGGTGTCTACTCCGTAGGTTATTTTGAGTCCCTTGCGCGGAGGATCAACAACCCTCGACGCATCGATTCTCCTCCTGCCAACCTTCACCGGCTTTCCCATCTGAAGCGTCTTCCACAGCGGACCTTTCGGTACCCCAAGCTCCCTTGCCTTCGCCGGGTGGAACCGGCCGGGCTTGTCGTTTTCTGTGAGCGAATATGCGAGGCAAGGGATGCTGTGATCAGCCCACGCTGCTTTGATGGCATAGGAATCTGTCCTCACTATGGTTCCCGCGTGAACCTCTACTGTGCGAATCGGAAACATCGGCCTGAACTTGACGGTTTCCGTTGTGCATTTGACAAATTCACAGATGCCGGGGGGTCCGTAGATCTCAAGGTCTCGAGTTCGACCCATGAATGACATCGAATGGAGAATGCCGGGAATGCCGAGTATGTGGTCGGCGTGCATGTGGGAGATCAGTATTCGCATTTCCCGGTTGAAGCCTAGCTTTGCGATGAGGAATTGCTTCTGTGTTCCTTCTCCGCAGTCGAACATTACGAGGCCTCCGTCTGTTCGGACCGCAAGGCTTGGGAGGTTTCTCTTCTTCGTCGGGACACTGCCTCCCGTTCCTAGGAAAGTGACTTTCACTTCTCGGCCTCCATTCACATCATCTCTTTCTCAGCACAAGAATCCGCCTAGTGAGGCTCCGGTGCACATACAGTAGGTGAGATTCCACTAGCTTGAATCCTGATCGCTCTGCAATAGACGTGATTCGCAGCTCACTCGGGCAGCATATGCAAAGGTGACCTTTCTCGGAAAGGATATCCTGGGCTGCGGGTAGGAATTCTCGGATAAGAGCGCTGAGTTTTCGTCCACGAGTCGATGCCTCCCTGCCATATGGCGGGTCAGTGACGATCGATCCGACACCTCGTATAGGGATCTTGGTGGCGTCTGCGACAATGAGTCCGAAAGGTGCGGCTCCGTAGTGTGTCAAGTTTGTCCTTGCTCCTCTAATCATTCGCGGGTCTGCGTCGGCACCGATCGCTAAGCAACGGATTGCGACGGCTTCAAGGAGGATCCCTCCGACGCCGCAGAAGGGGTCTAAGAGGGTGGCCCCCTCGGGAGGCCTCGCGAGGTTCACTATGCATCTGGCCAGTTTAGGTTGCATCGTAGATGGGTGGAATACAGGTCTCTTTCTAGGTCTCCTTGAAGCTATCAGCCCTGGGACCCTTGAGTGAGTAACCTCCCCGAGCAAGAGGCCACGCGAGGAGACAACGCAGAGAAACGTCACGTCGGGACGGTCGAGGTTAACTCCAACTCCATGGCTCCTCTCCTTCAGGACTCCGCCAACCTCCCGTTCCAAGCTTGCCCTGTTGAGATACCTGGACGCCCCGCCAACGCGTAGTGACCTTACGGCGAAGGAACGCCTCTTGGCGAAATGCCGAGAAAGATCCATTCTTAACAATAACGAGAGGAGTCGTCTTTTGCCTTGACTCGTTACAGCGATCTCAAAGCCGCACTGTTCATACATCACGCTCCTTCTCGCCACAGCATCTAGAGCTGAAGGCTCAGCCGTGATTCTCAGCAGCTTAGTCGAGGCTGCCCTCTGCTTGAAATGAATCTCTTGTGACTGCAGTATGGCTCGTATCTCTGCGTGTGGTAGAGTTCTATGCTCTCCCGACACGACGAAGAAGAGCCGGTCCTTCACCAAATCCTTCTCAACGCTTCAGCAAGCACGGGCGCGATGGAGACTGGTTGCGGTCGGATCTCGATTGAGTCGGTGCCGATTGTCTCTTCGACTCCTGCATCCTTCAGTGTCTGCTCAGCGTTGCCAGTCAGAAGGAGGTGCGCGCATGCTGCAATGACTCTCCTGGCTCCCTGCTTCTTGGCGATTTGGGCTGTGTTTGCTATCGTCTTGCCGGTTGAGATCACATCGTCAACTATGACCGCGTCGCGGCCTCTCAAGTTCACATCCTTCCCGGAGGTGCTCACAGCACCGGTTACCTTGTCTCTTGACTTCTCGAACCACGCGTATTCACTTTGCAGGGCAGTGGAGACCGTCTGGGCAAGCGGAATCGCTCCATCGTCAGGGGCTAAGACGTAGGGTTTCTCCAGAGCACGCGTTTTCAAATATGTTCCCATGAGGTTCATGCAAGTCAGATTCTCCGAATGGATCCTGAAGAACTGGAGTGCCTTGTTGCTTGGCACGTCGATTGTCAGGAAGTGTGACGCTCCGGCAGCCTCAATCAGACGAGCGCTTGTCTTCGCGCTAACCGCCTCACCGCTCCTGTACCTATCGTCTTGGCGTGCGTACGCGAAGTAGGGCACGATTGCAGCAACCTCCTTGGCCCCCATCTCTCGAGCCGCGTCGAGAATGAACAGCAAATCAATCAGATTCTTGTTCTGTGGAGGATAGCAGGATTGTATTACCGCAACTCGCTCGCTGTCAACCGACTCGGGGAATCGGATGTATGTCTCCCCATCAGGAAACACCTTGTGTTCGAGCTGCAAGACGTTCGTTTTCATCGCATCGGCTACACGTCGCGCCAGCATAGGGGAAGCGGGTCCGCTCACAATCAGCAACGTGGGACTCACGAGGACGCTTTGCGATGTCTCTCTGTAAAATGAGTTACTGAACCCGGCTCTGAGGATGCTCAGAGTAGAATCCCGTTTCGGCTAGTTGATGACTTGCAGTCAGGGCTCTGCCTTGGTGAGCCAATAAGAAAGGGAGACGTTTGGGTTTGCGTGCGCTCAGTCGATCTGTTTCTGCCCACATTCTGGACAGAATACTTGTCCTTTATTGAGTTCATGTCCGCAGTTCGTGCATCGTATCGCGATTGAGACCGCAGGCTTCGATCCGCTCTCAGTAGCAGGAACGGGGACAGGGGCTTCTGCGGGAGTCTCAGTGACCGCTGGCGACGGTGTGGACGGCGGAGGTGGTGGAGGCGGTTTCACTGTAGCTGGTTCGCGTCTTCTCCTCATCCACAACAGCACACCGGCCACGACAGCAACGGCTGCGATGGCTCCAAGGATCAAGTAGAGTTGGAAGTAGTTGGTAGTCCAAGTGGCGGTCACGGTCTTCGGTCCATCCATTGTTATTGCGCCCTTTGGATCGTTTCCGGTGTAGTCGCCTGTCCACGCGGCGAAGACTCGCTGTATTCCTATGCCGACTGGAGAATCGACCGAGAAGTTCGCGGTGTCCCCGGACTTGTAGTAACCTGCGCCACTGGGGTTGCCATAGTCCGAGACTATCGTAAGCAGGAACATTGTATCGTATTTCGCGACGACCTTATGAGGTGCATCCATCACGACAATGAAGCCGTTGTCGCCCCTAGATGTGCCGTCCACTGTCCACGTCGTGAACACGTATTTCGTGCCCGTGGCGCCCTCAACCTCAGTAGGGACTGAAGCGACCGATGCTGAGGCCCCCTTAGTGTACCAGCCAGAAGCTGTCACGTCTGTGACGCTTGCCGGGTCTGTGCTGACATCCAAGTAGACCTGAGTCGCATAGTTGAACACGTTCGATCCGGCACCGCTTGCCGTCCAGCTGTTCGACTCACTATAGTACCTGTATCCGGATCCCCCGGTCACATATTGGTCAACTTGAAAAGTATGCGAGGTACCGATCGGATAGCTGAGAACCTTCACGTCGCCGCCTTTCATGTCGGTGGCCTTGTTTCCATCAACCAGCAATGCAGTGGTCGCGTCGGGCGGCAGTCCGCCCAAAGAGATGGTAACGTCATATGTGTCAGGGGTGACTGCGAATGAAGTGGTGTCCCTGGCTGTCCCGCAGTACGTGGCCGAGAGCTCGGCTGTGTATGTTCCTATTGGATCGGACGCCTTCTTCGTGAAAGTGGCAGGGAGGTAACCTTGTGCGCTAGCCCAATTGCTGCCATCTGGTTTCTTGACTGTGAGATAGTACTGGGCCGGTAGATTGGCATCCATCCTGAGGGTGACCGTTTCACCTTTCATATACGAAGCCTTGCTGGCGTCCACGTTGACGCTGAGTAAGTTCACCGTTGGTAGTAGGTTGATTGTCAGCGTCGGACCTGCGATCGTACCCAGAGCAGGGTCACTCCCTTGAACGGCGATTTGCGTGTAGTAGGGCCCTGGAGTGTTCTGACCTGGACAGACATCAGCAGGGCCAGGAAGCGGAATGGTAAGTGTGGAGTCCAAGGTGCCTCCGGCAGGGGGGACGTTTAGCGTAGCTGGGGAGAAAGTTCCCCACCACCAACCCCCGGTGTATCCAGCTATGGTAAGGGTGACGGTGTGGATGTTGATAGGGTCAATGTTGGTAACTCTCACGTGGTTGACTATGACTGCGCCCATTTGGGCTGTTGTCGTTGTCCAGTCGAGAGCAGCAATCGTGACTTGAGCATGAGCGGGTGCAACTAACGGTGCTACACTGACTATTAGGAGAAGAATAACCATGAGACGGGATAATTGACGCAAGTTAATCTCGCCCTTCATTCGACTCGCCCACTGTATATAAGGCTGCAATGGGTCTGCCCGGACGGAAAGCGCGGGCATGCCCGCTTCGAATCGCCGTCAGAATTGACATAAGCTAGGATAAGCCTACATTGTCTTATTAATCTGTTCCTGCTCGATGCTGCCGAAGCCGGCAGGCCATTTGGCTTGGAGAATTCTCGTTGCATGTCATAAGTGGCGACTCAGAATAATGCCTTCACATCACGCGTATCTTGCGTAACTCTGAATCTTCATTGTCGCCAACATCGTCTCAGCTCAAGCCGGATATTAAGGCCTGCTTGAACAGGTCCGGTCAAGTCGCATGCTCGTGGGTATTGTACGTGTCTGATCGGTCATCGGAAGAAGAGGACGATGACTGCGAATGCGGCTCCGGAGATAGTCGCAATCAAATTGACGACATTGTTATCGATCACTTTGCGTCCTCTAAGTGGAATTGAAGGGGATCCACAGTGTCTACGGTTTTCAGTGATCTTGTTACAGACACTACATCTGTAGATGCCTTGAACTGTGGCGCCGATGATGCTGTCGACGGAGCATCCGACGAGGCCTGCTATCATCGTGGTGCCAATTATGACGCTCAACGGCCAGCCCGGGTTGCCAGTCATTCCCAGAAGCCCAGCGGCTATGCCGATGACTAGCGCTCCGAATAGCGTCGCGACTTCGCCGAAGATCGAGATGCCGCCAGAGGTCCCGGCAGGCACTATCTTCCTGAGATTCGTGATCAGCCTCGGATCACTGGGGTTAAGAAGTCCGATTTCAGTCGCCAGCGTGTCCGCGTTCGCCGTGGCAACCGCTCCGAGAAACGCTGCTAGAACTAGTTCTCGTGGAAAGAATGGGACCGACAAAGCCAACAAACCGGCGATAACGCCGTTCGCCGAAACGTTAGGCCAGCCGCGAGCGCCGCCCTTCTCTTGGGCGAATCCTTTCTTTCGCTTCGCTTGGTACTTGTAGTGTGTCATGTAGCTGGAAACCATCAGAAATAGCAAGAGCACAAGGAACCATTTCCAGCCGTCAGCAGGAACGACGAATGTTACGAAACCTATCAGGAACGCGCTGACCGCGCCCCCCTTGTCGAGGATGTGTGCCTTCCAAGCGCCCGTGGCCAAGATGGTGCATATTGCGCCGGCAAGAAGAACGATCAGTATATTCACAGTCTCTGTTTCCCTCTGCTCTTTTTCTTTGGTCCGCTATCGCATGTTATTTATTCTGAGCAGCACAGCTTTCGTATATATCGCTTAAGAAACGTGTTGGGCCTTGCAGATATCCCTCTTCGATCTGGGTCTTGCCTCTCTGGTATTCGCGCTTGTCATTCTGTTCATAGGCGCAGTTGAGTTTCTGAGGAAAAAACTGAATCTTGGCACCTATACGACGCGTAGAGCAATCCATCTGTTTGCGGGAGATCCAATCCTCTTCGTGCCATTCTTCTCAAGCGTGATCTATCCGCTCCTACTCCCGATCGGAATGGGGGTCGTCACGGCTCTGTCATTCGCCCTCAGTAAGCGGAGCTTTCTGACTCAGTCAATGGTCGACGAGAAGCGATATTCAAGACTTCACGCCTATGGGCCCGTCTTCTATATCATCTCGATAGCTGCCCTGCTCCTTGCTCTCTGGAGCGAGAGGCCAATCATAATGGCGGCAACGATGGTGATGGCATGGGGCGATGGTGCTGCATCTGCGATCACGCCTTCACTCAAGAAGAGGCATCTCTACCCATTCTCGGACAAATCGCTTGAAGGGTCCACGATGATGTTCGTCTTCGCTTTCTTGGGGGCATTGGTCGCATATTCGCTGGCGTTGTACACGGGAATCATGTCCGCGAGTCTCATCTCGATTTTGGGGCTATGCGCTCTGGGCGCCTTCGTGGGTACTGTTGCTGAAGCATTGACGGTTGGTCCGATCAGAGCGTTCGACAACTTCACAGTGCCATTTGCATGTGCGATAGCCCTTTTCTTGGCGACGCCACTCGTCCTCTAGCTGAGGACTCATGCCTCTGTGCGTGTGCGAGAGATCCTTTCATATCGGAGCCGATCCATTCTCTCATAGTGAAATTCTTGGGCACGGTAGGCATACATTCCCGTGGCAACATCAACGCCGAACAGGTCATGGATGAAATCCGGAGACACCCCGAGTCAAAAAGAGCAGGTGCAATGGCCACGTTTCTTGGTATCGTGAGGGAGGATCCTGTTGAATCTTCAAGCAGCAAAGTTCGGTATCTCGAATACGAAGCATTCGAAGAAGTCGCAACTCAGAAGCTCCAAGAACTACGAGGCGAACTGATGAAAAAGGAAGGAATCGTAGATGTCTCAATCCACCACGTCGTCGACAGGCTTGAAGTCGGCGACGTGAGTCTGATTATTGCAGTCCTTGGGATACGTCGAAGATTCGTATTTCCCGTCTTGGAAGAGGCCGTGGAGCGGGTCAAGAAAGAGGTCCCGATATGGAAGAAGGAGTTCACGTCCGACAACGCGTATTGGGTTGAGAATACCCCGCCGCCACATAATTCAAAGGACAGCCAGTGACTGCCCTTATTCGCGAGCTAGCCATCAGTCACCGAAACCTATTCCTAATAGCGTTCAGAACCGCATCCACTTCTCTCTTCCATTCGCCGAAGCCAGAGGGCGACTTTGGATACTGGGAGTAGAGGTGATTAAGCGTGGTCATCTTCGAGACGGTGAAAGCAAGGTTCCTAAAGGCGCTGAATTTGGGCAAAGCGCGGGCCACTTTCACGATCTTGTCGGCGAAGCTTAGGTCGGGAACCTCGCCGTATAGGAAACCATCAGCCTCTTTCTTGGTCACAAAGTTGCGCATTCCGTAGTCAAGCTCAGAGTTGTCAAGGGTCTGCAGATAGATTCTGAACGCCTCCAGCGCTGCACTCTTGTTGCCATATTGCTCAACGTATTTCGTATTGTACCCCCACAAATTGGCTTCACCCACATCCCCGGCCTGCAACGCGGCAGCTGCGACTTCGCCAGCAATCACCCCGCCTGTCATCGCGGGCCCTATCCCACCGGCGCTTATTGGGTTTGGAAACCAGCCCGCATCTCCCACCAGCATGAATCCATTTGCGACCAAGCTATCGTTCTGGTGTCGCACGGATACTGGCCATGTTCCGGTTCCGTTACCATCATCTACGAGCGGCGTGAGGCCTTTGAAAACGGGTGTCGCAGCGATCCACTCCTTCAACAGGGTATCGAGTGACCTGCTGGTGCGTCCCTGTTGGACGCCAAGTCCGATGTTGACTTTGCTGCTTGATTTTGGAAACATCCACATGTAACCTCCAGGCGCTCTTTCCGCATCGAGGTATATCTCACATCGTCGCGCCTCAACTTTCGAGTCATCTGCAAGCTGAGCGTGCATCCGGATCGTTGGCTCCAGATCACCCTTGTCGATCTCTTTCTGAATGTGGCTGGGAATGCTCAGGCTTCGTCTGAGTATTGTCGACATGCCCGATGCGTCAATCACGAGTTTCGAAGTGATTCTTTGTGACTGTGTCTGCTTGCTTCGCAAGTCTTGGCAGACGATCCCTGTAACGAAGTTGCCCTCAGTTAGCAGATTGACTGTTTGAGTCAGCTCTCGGTACTCGATTCCGGTCTTTAGAGCCTCATTGAGCAGGCGTCGTGCGAACTTTGGTCTATCGAGCAAATACCCTGAGCCTTCGGCCGGATGTTTTACTTTACCGTCAGGTGAGCAAACGACGACTGCATCGACGCGATTTTCAATTTCAGGCGACCCAAATGTGATCCCGAGTCTATCATGAACAAACTTGGCATGATACTCGCTTACAGCATCACCACATATCCAGCCAAGGGTCGTCTTCTTGCCAGGTTCCGTTCTCGGATTCCGGTCGACCAAGAGAATCTTCGATCCTTTCCCCTTGGCCCCCAGCGCAGTTGCGGCCATGCATCCCGCGACTCCGGCCCCGACCACAATTGCATCATAGTCAGGCTTCATGAAACATCAACGCACGATGACGAGCGATACTGAGAAGAGCGTGGTTTTAGCCTTTCTCGATTGCTCCACACTTGCCGTCGTTCTCACCAGCACTTTCTTGTCGTCCATCGCAGGTTTGAGATAGAGCCTGAGTGTTGTCGGTCTGCGCGTTCTCGTGAACCGCCTCGCCGTGTTTTCGAGCGAAGATAAGTACTGTATTCACTTTCGCTTCATCATACATATGAGTAATACGCAGGCAGTTCCTGCATCTAGCGATCTTCTGAAAGAGAGGAAGTAGATGAGAACAATCAGGTTTGAGGACATCGCCGAGCAAACGAAGCGAATGTGCATGGAGGCAACGCACAACCTGAGCGGGAACATGGTGAAGAAGTTCCAGTCGGCTCAGCAGGCGGAGGCATCGATGCTCGGCAAGGAAGTCCTTCAGCAACTGATTGACAATTCGCGAATCGCGCGGGAAGAAGACTACCCGATATGCCAAGACACCGGGGACGCCGTCTTCTTTGTTGAGTTTGGTCAGGACGTTCACATCGAAGGCGGAAGTCTCATCGATGCAATAAACAAGGGAGTAGCCGCAGGTTATCGTGAGGGATACCTTCGTTTTTCAATGGTTGCAGATCCGCTGAGACGCAAGAATACTGGCGACAATACTCCGGCGATGGTTACCCTGCAGCTTGTTCCAGGCGATAAGCTGAAGCTGTCATTCTTGGCGAAAGGCGGAGGATGCGAGAACATGAGCGCCTTCAAGATGCTGACTCCCGCTGCCGGAGAAAAGGGCGTGAAAGATTTCGTCGTGAATACGATCAAGAACGCCGGCGGCAATCCATGCCCACCGGTCGTCGTAGGAGTGGGTCTGGGAGGAACGTTCGACCAATGCTGCATGCTCGCGAAGAAAGCGCTTCTCAGAGAGGTGGGTGAGAAACATTCGGATCCCTTCTATGCGCAGCTTGAGTCAGAACTCTTGGATGCGATCAACAAACTCGGGATCGGCCCGATGGGACTCGGGGGTAGGACGACGGCGATCGCGGTCCATGTCGAGACCCTCCCTTGTCACATAACAAGCCTACCAGTTGCGGTGAACATGGACTGCCACGCACATCGGCAGAAGACCGTGGTCTTGTAAGGAGGAGATGTGGATGTCAGCAAGTGTTAGAACAGTCAAGTTGAAACCGCCTCTAACAGATTCGGATGTGTCAAGCCTACAGATCGGCGACAAAGTGCTCATTGACGGTCCAATCTATACTGCTCGTGATGCGGCGCACAAGCGGCTTTTCGAGCTCATTGACGCAAAGAAGGACCTCCCGTTCGCGTTGAAGGGCCAAGTGATCTACTACGTCGGACCGACCCCACCGCGACCAGGAAGGCCGATCGGAGCAGCCGGCCCGACCACATCGTATCGAATGGACACATACGCTCCCAGGCTCATCGAGCTCGGCATCAAAGCCACGATAGGGAAGGGACCTAGGGCGCCTGCGGTTCTTGATGCGATGAAGAAGTTCAAAGCCGTCTACTTGGTCGCAATCGGTGGAACGGGCGCGCTGCTCGGAAAGCAGGTCATGAAGTCGGAGATGATCGCTTTCGAAGATCTTGGAACAGAGGCGATCCGACGACTCACAGTCCGTGACTTTCCTGCAATAGTGGCAAACGACGTGTCAGGAAGAGACATCTTCACAGAAGCAGTGACCAAATACGCAATGAAATAGGATTCGCCGGCTAGGATACTGGTAGGTACACCAAGCCGAGAGTGTCGGCACAATCATATGCTGCTCTCATCTCCTCAGCAGTAGGCCTTCTCGCGATGTCCGAGTATTCTGGATGTTTCGCCGAGACTTGGTAATCTGGATGATACTGGCCCATTATGTTCACGACAGCTCGCGGGCAATGTTCCGATATCCAACGCAGAACAGGCTTTGTGCAGCATTCGACATGGTTAGGCATCACAAGATGCCTGATGATCATGTCTCCGTTTAGTTGTGCAAGTTCGTGATTTCTGGCTACGACTTCAAAGTAGCGTGGAGCCTTCGAGAGTCGGATAGCGCATTTGTCGTTTCCATACTTGAAGTCCGGCAGCCAAATGTCAATGAGGTCCGCGAGGATCTGCATCGTTTCATCTGAGCAGTACATGTTGCTATTCCACAACATGGGGACATTCAAGTCGAGGTGATTCATCGCTCCGGCTATCGTGTGAAGATTCGGAGTTGGCTCCCCACCGACGAAGTTGATGTTCAAGACTCCGCTCCTGCTGAGGTCCTTCACCACAAGTGCCAGCTGTTTGGAATCGACAGGTGCGCCACCTGAGGCGTCCTGCGATATGTCCCAGTTCTGACAGAATACACATCGGAACGTGCAGGAACTGAAGAATATCGTTCCTGATCCCCCGCGCCCGACCAGAGGCGGCTCCTCTCCAAAGTGGGCAAACCAAGTGCTCACTCGGCTGACACTATCAAGCTTGCACGCACCTCTCTTCGCTGCTGAGACACGGTCGACCTTGCACTTCCACTCACAGAATGTGCACCGC